>JBBSJC010000167.1:0-14693 GCA_038257655.1 Polyangiales bacterium
AAGCGCTGGGTAATCTGCTCGAGGGATCGCAAACGGGAGCGCTTGTCTGCCAGCTCCGAGCGCACTTCGTCGGTCTTCTTCTCGCACTCGCGCTGGTCCTTGCGCAGCTGCTCAAGGGACTTGTCGAGCTCGAGCTTACGTTCCGCGCTGGACTGCTTGTCGCCGCGTAGGCCTTCAAGGCGTGCGGCAAGCTCACGGGTCTGCTCGTGGAGCTCGACCGCGCGCATCTCCAGGTTTTCGCGCTCGCTACGCAGGCGCTCTAGCCGCTGGTAGGCATCGGCACGCCGTCGTTCAAAGCCGCTCAGCACGGCCTCGGCACGGGCAATACGCGTTGCGGCCTCGGACACGCGCGTGCGCGCCACGTTCATGGCCTGATCGGCGTCGTGGGCCGAACGCTTGCGCTGCTCGAGCAGCTCGGTCTCGCGCTCTAGAACGTCGCCCTCAGCCGCCGCGACCTCCTCGAGATCAGCCAGGCTCTGCTCAAGCTGAGACTGCTCGCTGGTGAAGCGCTCGCGCTGGCTTTCGATTTCGGACAGCTCGCGCTCGGCGGCCACTTCGGCATGTCGCAACTGTGAGAGCCGCTCGATCGTGTGCTTCACCTGCGCCTCGAGCATACGCACGGCGGCCTCGAGCTGGTGGGACCGGGTGCTCGCTTCCTGAACCGTAAGCTCCTCGCCCGACAGGGTAAGGCGCTCGGCCTCAAGCTCGGCTTCGATCACGAGCAGCCCCGCACGCAGGCCCTCCATCTCCGCCTCGGCGGTTTCAAGCTGCGTCGACAACGCCCCGCGCGTGACATGCAGCTCGAGGTAGCGATGGCTGCCAACCCACAACTCGAGATCACGCTGCTCGTCGCGATAGGTCTTGTAGCGCTCGGCCTTTTGCGCCTGACGCTTCAATGACGACAGGCTCTTTTCGAGCTCTCCCAAAATGTCTGCGATGCGCTGCAGGTTTTGGCGCGTCTGGTCCATCTTGCGCTCAGCTTTTTGCTTGTGCGCTTTGAACTTGGTGATGCCGGCGGCCTCTTCGATCAGATGACGGCGATCCTCGGGCTTGGCCGTGACGATCAAGCCGATGCGTCCCTGCTCGATGATCGAGTAGGCCTTCGTGCCCACGCCGGTGCCGAGAAATAGCGCCGTCACATCCATCAAGCGCACGGGCGCCTTGTTGATCATGTACGTGCTCTCACCGTCGCGCGTGAGACGACGGGTCACAGCGAGCTCGGCGTAGTCCTTGTACTCGATCGGGCAATTGGCGTCCGAGTTGTCGAAGGTGATCGTCACTTCGGCGAAGCTGTGCGGACCGCGCGCCTCGGAGCCGTTGAAGATGACGTCATCCATGTGCTTGCCGCGCAAGTGCTTGGCGGACTGCTCACCCATCGACCAACGAATCGCATCGACGATGTTCGATTTGCCGCAGCCATTGGGTCCAACGACGCCCGTCACCTCGTGGTCAAACCGCACCACGGTGCGATCGACAAACGACTTGAAGCCGCAAATCTCGAGGGTCTTGAGCTTCATGCTGATCCCTTGTTCGGAGCCAAGCGGCCCGACAAAACGTTGCCGAAAAACTGCATGGCAAGCCCGCCCTACAGAGCGCACCCCAAGCGCCTTCCGGGTAACATCGTGAACCAGCGATTGCAATCACTTACGCACTCACGCGTGGGGGTCACCCCGTGACCTACACCATATGTAGTGGCTAGCGGATCCCCTGCTCCACATCGCAGGGTGCCAGGTCCAGATCGGCATGGTGGGCCCGAGGAGCCTCAATTCGCGTCAACGAAAGCACGCGAAAGCCCTGGTCGGTGAGCACGAATGTTCCCTCCGCCCAGGCTGCCGATCGCCGTGCGCTGTCTTCGCTGACGAGCAGCAATCGACCGAGCGTCCATGCAGGCTCCTTTAGTCCGATCCCAGTGCCATTACCCTCGTCATGGGCGCTTTGTGCGCAAAAGCCGATGTACCGGGACCCGCGCGCGATCTGTGACCACGGCTGGCGCGCGAACTCGAAGCCGCCCGTGTCACGCCAGCGCTCGGCACGCAGGCGCCCCTCCGGCGTCAGCAGATCGTCGAGCTCACTACGTGCAATCAGGGCGGACTCGGGAGCCCCCGAGCTGAACGCGACATAAAGGTTTCGCGCAAGCTGATCGAGCGTTTCGCGGCGGACCTGAGCCTCCTCGGGCAAGGTGCGCGCGCGCACGGCTTGTCTGGTCGCGCAGCCAGCCAGCAGCATGACACTCAGACCCACGAGACATCGCAACGTCAGGGCAGACTCAGCAAGCGCGCGCGTGGGCATGGCGTTATTTTGATCGGGTTTCGCTCGCAGGCCACTGCCTAAGCCCGGCATTCGCTGTACGCGCCACGCGCCGCGCAAACTCATCAACGTGCTCGTCGCGCACACCTGCGCGCTCCATCTGGCCGTCCACCACCAACGCCGCAACCCCGTGCAGCATCGACCAGGCAACCATGCCCATCCGCGCGGGATCGCCCTGCGCCATCTCGCCCGCTTTCTGCGCACTGCGAATCGCTGCACACAGCAGATCGAATACGGCTTGGTCTGCATGCGTGAGCGCCGGATACAGCCGCTTGTCCCCCACCTCCGAACCGAACATCACGCGGAACTGGGAGGGATGGTGGCGGGCAAAGCGCACGTACGCGACGCCCACCGTCTCCACACGCTCACGACTACCCGCTTGCTCAAGCGCGAGCTCGATCTCGCTGCGCAGGCGCTGAAAGCCCTCTTCCGCAACGGCGGCGAGCAATGCCTCTTTGTCGGTAAAATGTCGGTACGGCGCCGCATGCGTCACGCCTGCACGGCGCGCAGCTTCACGCAGCGTGATACCCGAAGGGCCCTGCTCAGCGACCAGTTCCAGTGCGGCATCGACCAGCGCGCGCCTTAGATCGCCGTGATGGTACTTGCCGCCCTTATCGGTAACCTTCGAAGCAGCAGGGTCGGCAGGCTCTTTATTACGCACCACAGCTGGAACGTTTACGCTGATAACATCTGTGGATCAAGCGATACGTGTAACTGGTTTTGTAAGGAGAAGATCGTGATTTACAGCCTCGGGGAACGGCAGCTTATTCGTCACGGCCGCAGCTGGGTCGCAGACAACGCGACCGTCGTGGGCGCAGTCGTGTTGCACGAAGGCGCGAGCATCTGGTTCAACGTCGTGATCCGCGGCGACAACGATCCGATCACGATAGGTCCCGCCACCAATATTCAGGATGGTGCGGTGCTGCACACGGACGCGGGTGTTCCTCTGACGCTGGGCCGCGGCTGCACGGTCGGTCACAAAGCGATGCTGCACGGCTGCACGGTGGGAGACTACAGCTTGATCGGCATCAATGCGGTCGTGCTCAACCACGCGAAAATCGGCAGTCACTGCATCATCGGTGCAAACGCCTTGATTACCGAAGGTAAGGTAATTCCGGACGGCTCGCTTGTGATGGGCTCGCCCGGCCGCGTCGTGCGGCAGCTGAGCCCCGAGGATCAGCAGGGTTTGCACGCTGCCGCCGCCCACTATGTCGCCAATTGGCAGCGCTACGAGCAGTCACTCAAGCCCCAACCGTAAGGTTTGTTACCCCGGCTACTTTCCAGCCTGCTTGGCCTGCGCTTCGAGGGCCTGCATCTCTTCGAGGGAGACCAAGGCCGTGCCGCCATTGCGTTCGATTTCCACGAGCACCGCCCTCAACACGTCGGGCGGTAAGCCTTGCGTCATCTCAGTCAGCTTCCCGTTATCCGCGTGCGTCCGTGCGCCCGGATTCCATAACGGATTGGGACCGTCTGACGTGGCAGGCAAGTCACCATCGACCGTTTCGCCGGCCCGGATGCGGGCGTTGCGAATCAACGTGTCGAGCTCTTGCAGGCGCGCCTTCTTGACGGACTCTGAATCGAGACGCTTTTTCGTGAATGCATCTGGCGGCAGGTTCGAGGGATCATTGAGATCGGGCGCGGCCATGGGATCCGGCAGCTCAACGGGTGCAGGCCCGCCGCCCACTCGCGGTGATGCAGCGCCTGCGCGATACGCAGCCAGCTTTTGCTCGAGCACGGCACGACTCAGCCGCGAACGGATTGCCGCATGGACGCAGGTGTTCTGCGTGAGCGAGTAGCTCTCAGGGCAGACTCCCCCCTGGGATGGGCGAAAAGCCGACACCGGCGTGGCCGGCCAATCGTTGCTGATCGCGGCGGCTTTCTTCTGTTCGGCCTCGGCTGGCTCAGTCACGCCCAACAGACCGCAGGCGCCCAGAGCCAACGCTAAACTGAGCACGCCCATGGTGCGCCCCCCGGCGCGAACTCGCTTACCCATGCCAAGCATCCTATCCGAAGCGTCCGGTCGCTCCGAGGCTGTTCTCAGCGCCCCGCCTGGCCGGGTCACAAAAATCACCTGCACCTCGATCATGCGCCCTATCGCGTGGTGGAGGTGTTCAAGGAGGATGAGTAGCCGGCATTGTCGGCCGCCTCGTTGAGCCGCCGACACCGACCGTGCTTGCGCACCGCTAGCTGACCGTCAGGTGTCAGTAAGTCACGAGCACGCGATGGGGTACGCGCTCCTTGAGACCTTCGACCCAGCGTCCGACCGCTTGCTCGAGACTACGCTGGGCGAGAAAGCTGTGTAAGGCCTCGCGCACTTCGGAAAATGGACGGTCACGATACGGATGGTCTGCGGTTTTGTAGGCGCGCTCCACCTCGGAAGGAGTCAGCTCCATGGTGCCGACCAGGTTCGCGTCCAAAAAGTCCGACACCACAGCACGCCGCAGCGCGATCGCGTCAAGCTCGCTGGCAGTCACGCCAAGGCGCGCCAAAACCCCGAGCACCAGCTCGCGACCACCCGCTCCGACCACCAGTCGTTCATGCTCGCGCATGCGGCGCTCCCGGGTAGGCACCGCTAGCGAGAGCCGCGCGGCCTCCGAGGCGATCAGCGCTTCACCGAGCAACTCCTGCTGCGTCGCTCGCAGCAAGTCGGCGGACAATGGCCCGAGCGCTGCAGACTCACCTGCCGCACGCAGCAACGAGAGCCGCGCACGCAGCTCAACGTCGCTCTGCAAAATCAGGATGACACCCGGCCCGGGCGCTAGGCCACCGACGATAATTTGTACGCCGTCCACGCGGACGGCACCTGCGATCGTCGCACGTTGTGCGTGCGATGGGCTAGGCGCGGACAGGCTCGGCAACAGGAGCAAAGCCATGAGCAGCGACGCTCGCAGCATCGCTTCAGCTCGCGTGCGAGCCGTCCTCTTCGGACGCGTGCAAGCCGCCTTCTTCAGAGGGGTCGGGATGGCTGTCGCGGGGGGGCGCCGAGCGGGGTACATGCCGACGGTCGCGCAGGAACTCGAGGAATGCAACGCCCGCGTCGAGCTCGCGCATCGGCAACAGGTCCGCAAGCTCATGTAGATGCCGACGTTGCGCATCCGCTGCGCTACCGCGTGCTGCGCGGCGTGCGTTCTTCTCGCTCGCGTCGACCTGAGGCTTGACCTCGTCTGCGCTCGGCACTTCCCAATCCGGACGCTCGACCGAGACGACACCTTGCGCCTCGAGCCACCCTTCCATGCACGTGCGCAGGCGCTCCGACCGGAACTGGAACCAGCGTTCGCGATCGACGGGGAAGCTCATCAGCACATCTTTGAAGCGACGAAACGCGCCCTTACCATCGATGGCTTGCTGCAGCTTCTGACGGAACGGGCCTTCTTCGACCGTGGCGATGAAGCGCTCCATCCAGCGGTACTGCTCACGCGACGACACGGGGTCTACGCGCAGGTACGAGGCGTCCGCGGCAATCCGCGAATGGGTGCCTGGATCGGCCACACCATCGACGACGCGAAGCACCTCTCCTGTCCCCATGTGCAGGTAACTGTGAACCTCGGGGGCGTTGTTCTCGAAGGCATCTTCGAGAGCTTCCCAGGCCACTGGTACTCGGCGCAATTCCCCTGCCGGCGCTTGCCCTGCTTCAGGATGTTGGCTGCTCGTGCGATCTTCGCCAGTCACCGTGTCAGCTCGCTTCTAGCCCGCGCGACCGCGCGTTCCCATCGCACCATGTGTGCTCGGCGCGTGTCGGGGCTCATAGTAGGTTTATAAGTCCAGTCAATACGGTGCGCTTTAGCGATGTCTTCGGTGGATGAGAACACGCCCACCGCCAGGCCCGCCAGGTAGGCCGCGCCCAAGGCCGTTGTCTCGACGCAGCTCGGACGATCGACCGCAGCCCCTGTGATGTCAGCTTGAAAGCGCATCAGTAGTTCGTTCTGGCTCGCGCCCCCGTCGACGCGCAGGGATGCGACTGGGCGTCCCATATCGGCTTCCATGGCGCGGGCTAAGTCCGCCACCTGAAAGGCGATGCCTTCGAGGGTAGCACGGGCGATGTGCGCGCGATTAGTGTCTCGCGTGATGCCTGTGAGCAAGCCGCGCGCATCCGCGTCCCAGTAAGGTGCACCGAGCCCCGCCAGGGCCGGCACGAACACGACGTCGCCTGAGCTTTCGACCTGCGCAGCGAGTGCTTCGATCTCGCTTGCGCTCTTGATGATGCCCAGCCCGTCGCGCAGCCATTGCACGGCCGCGCCCGCGATGAATGCGCTGCCTTCGAGGGCGTAGGTCGTTTGATTGCCGATACGCCAAGCGACAGTGGTCAGCAGTCCGTGTTTAGAGCGGATGGGTTTGTCCCCCGTGTTGACGAGGAAGAAGGCGCCCGTGCCGTATGTGACCTTACCGTCGCCGGCGGCGAAGCAGACCTGTCCAAACAGAGCCGCATGTTGATCGCCAGCGATGCCGGCAATCGGTACGCCATTCGGGATCACGCCAAAGCCCTGGGTGTGACCATAGATTTCGCTCGAGCTGCGCACCTCCGGCAGCACGCTAACTGGAACCTTGAGCGCTGCGCACAGCTCAGGATCCCAGGCGAGCTTCTCGATGTCGAAGAGCAGTGTGCGACTGGCGTTGGTGACGTCGGTCGCGTGCAGCTTGCCGGTCATGCGAAACAGCAAGAAGCTGTCGATCGTACCAAAGGCGATCTCGCCGCGCTCGGCGCGAGCGCGCAGGCCTTGCACGTTGTCGAGTAACCAGGCGGCCTTGGTGCCCGAAAAGTACGGGTCGAGCAACAGCCCCGTGCGAGCGCGAAACATCGGCTCGAGGCCGGCTTGCTTGAGCTCTGCGCAGCGCTCGCTGGTACGTCGGTCTTGCCAGACGATGGCGCGATGGACCGGCTTGCCGGTCGCACGCTCCCACATGACCGTGGTCTCACGCTGATTGGTAATACCAATGCCGACGCAATCTGCCGGGGATGCCTTGGCGGCGCGCAACGCATCTTCGATCGATCCGAGCACGCTCGCCCAGATCTCTTCGGCGTCGTGCTCAACCCATGCGGGCTGCGGATAGTGTTGTTTGAGCTCGCGCGTGGCGCGGCCCAACACCTCGGCTCGCTCCGAGAGCAACAGCGCGGTGCTGCCGGTGGTGCCTTGATCGATCGCGAGCAGAAATTTGGTCATGACGTGGCGAAGGCTAGCTGGCCGAGACTGAACGGTAAACGGAAAATGGGTAGGTTTCGCGCTGCACGGTTAGCGCAGCACGGGACTGCGGCGCAGAAGCTCGATTTGCTGAGGACTGAGCTCGCTACCAGACCCGGCCCAGAACATCAGATTATCGGCGCCCGCGTTTCGGCACTCCGATGCGGAGAGCACGAAGTCGCCATCGAGATCTCGATCGAGCTCGCATGCGGGCGTGTCCGATAGCGGATCGATCACGAAGCCGTTGAGCTCCGAGGTGTGAAAGAGGCCGAGCTGATGGCCGAGCTCGTGCTGGATGACGGCATCGAGTCGGTCGAGACCCACCGCGTCGACGGCGACGGCCACCCCCGACATCGAGGTGCCGTGTGCGCCGATAGCGCCTGGAATACCCCCGGAAATCCCGAGTAAATCGCCCATGTCGCTCAAGAGAAACAAGCTTACGCCCCCGTCGTCGAGACCTGCCGAGAGTTGAAACAGCTGGTCGAGTCCGTCGATCTCGAGGTCTACAAGGTTGCCGCTTGCGTCGTTGATGCGCCTGGTTTCGATCACGCCAAGCTCGTCGCGCAGCGAGCCGGTAACATCGTGCTCCCGGACGGCTCCAACGCGTAGGCCGATCGCTTGAAAGCGCGCGTCCAAACGCTGCATCAGATCGCGGACCTCGTTGCTACCGGGGTGAAGGCCTGTGGGGCCGCCCTCTTCACCACCACCGACGAGAAACACGTTGAAGTCGAGGATGGCGTGCTGCCCTTTACGCGTCGCGGTGACGAGCTCGACCTCGCTTGCGACATCGAGTGAAACGTCGAACGAATACCCTTCCGGCGATCCTGCGATCTGAGGGTTGTTCGGCACCAAAAAAGGCAGCAAGCCACCGGAATTCACCACTGGATTGGGCGCCCCTCGGCCGGAGAGCAACGTACCAAGATCGAACAACAGTGACTGGGACTTGCTCGTGCGCAGCTGGCGAATTTCCGCAGACGCGCCGCAGTCGGTTTTCAGGAACACCAGGGAATCACCGGCCAACGCCCCGGTCTGCAAGGTGCTGACTTCCGTAGCAGGCAAACTCGCGCGCGGACGCCGGCTAAGAGCCACGTCGTCTGAAAAAGCAAACACACGCGCACAAGCTTGCACAGGCTGCAACGTGTCAAACCAGCGCGCCTCGACTGGCATGCAAAGCTGACCCTTGAAGCAATCGCTACTTTTCGCGCAAGGGCTGAGGCACACGTCGGAAAGGCCGCATAGTCCACTTTCGCAGTCCTGGGCCTCGACGCACCGCTCCCGCGCCTTACTCTCGCCGAGTACTGCGCCACAGCGGAGGGGCATCGGGGAGCGATCCGAATGGGGTGCATCCGTGTCCGCGACGCAGCGCGTACCATCGCTGCAATCGGCGTCGCGACGACACGTGCCCGCCGTCTCGATGGCGGGTGCACAGGACAAAGACAGCGCGAGTTTCGGCAGCTCCAAGGCGCCGGCGTCAGGGGGTGCGCCTGGGCCCGCGTCGACCTCGGGCTTGCTGGGCTTGTCGTCTCTGTCGCAGGCGACGAGCGCAAAGCAGTGCAGGCTGAGCGCGCATAGCAGAGCAGCTCCGTGAACCGCTCTTACCAACGCTAAACCAGCGCGCGGGTTTCGTTCAAGAAGCGCTGGAGCTTTGCGTATTGGGCGCCCACTTTCGCGACTGCTCGTTTGCGCGCGGGCTCCAGCTGGGCTTCTGGCACGCCGAGCTCGGCGGCTTCGTCCAGGCACACGAGCGCAGCGACGGCGCGGCCACGATCGAGAAAGCACGCTGCGAGCGAAGGCAGCACTTCATCACGAGGACCACCCAAGGAGAGTGCCCTGCGAAACAAGCCGATCGCCTGACCATGCTGGCCCTGACGCAGCGCGATCTCGCCTAGCTGCGCAAACAGCTGGCCGGCCACGCTCCCGTCTTGCACCCATTGCACGCCGAGCCGCAGGACTTCCTCAGCCGACGGGTACTCTTCCTTGCGCGTATAAGCGGCGCCGAGCAGCCCGAGCGCGCGCGCAAGAGATGCTTTGGCCTCGGCACCCAGGCTTTGTCCTTGGGGCGTGCGCAGCAACATCGACAGCGGCCCGGCCCAGGGGTCGAGCAACTCGATCGCCCGCTCGTGATCGCCGCGATGCAGGGCCGCTTCGGCCTCTGGAATCTTACCGAGATCGATGGCGAACGGCTTCTGCGGCTTGGCGGTCTGTTCTTCGCGCCGCACCGCCTCGCGGATGACTTCGCGAAACTCATCGACGCTGACTTCGTCCGCCAGACTGCCCAGCCCGATCAGCACACTCGGAGGCTCGTCGCCGCCCACGTGCAGCTCGTGCACCGTGATGCCGAAGATCGGCGCGAGTAAGAGATAGCGAACGCCTAGATAGCGCTGCACGCCTTCCACGTTGTCGAGATCGGTCGGCAGGTCGCCGGGCTCCTCGAGCTGCATCAACGCCTGGGTGAGGCAGCGCCGAAACTCCGGCAGCGCCATCACGTGCTCATCGGTGGTCTCGCCGATGCCGAAGGTGACCTGAGTGTTATCGCTCTGGCGCGGATCGATGGAGAGCGCCGTGATGCGCACCCCCGCTACCAACGCGAAGGCGACGTACTTCTTGCCGATCGCCTCGCAGAGCTGGTCGAAATTCGGCGCAGATGCGGCCACTTTCTCGAACCAATCATCGGCTCGAGCGGCCTTGAGATTGACTGATTGACGCTCCGCGCTCACCAAACCCTCACGTCATCTTCCCAAGCTGGGAAAGCACGGTCAAGACCGTGTGCTCTGAACGAATGCATCACTTGCTCTGGTTTAGTTTCGCTCGATACCAGTCGATCGTGCGTCGTAATCCTTCTTCGAGCTCCACCTTTGGCTTGAAACCGATCAGTTTTTCGGCTTTGCGCACATCGGGCACACGTAGCTCCACGTCGGCAAAGTCCCACGGCACGGATACAACCTGCGACTTGCTCTCCGACAAACGCACAATCAACTGTGCCAGCTGGTAGATCGTGATCGTGCTGCGCGGATTGCCGATGTTGAACGATTGGCCGATGGCTTCGATGCGGGTCATCGCGAGCAACACGCCGTCGACGATGTCGTCGATGTAACACCAGGAGCGAATTTGATCGCCCTCGTTATGCACGGTCAGGTTTTCGTTTTTGAGCGCGCGCACAACAAAGGCGTGGATGGCGCCCTCGCCTACCTGGCCCGGTCCAAAGATGTTGAACGGACGGATGGAGCAGGTCGGGAGCTGACGCTCCTTCCAGTAGTTATGGGCCAAGTGCTCGGTGGCAAGCTTGGATACGGCATAGGTCCAACGTGCTTCGCCCACTGCGCCGAGGCTCGTGACGTCGGCCTCGCGCACGCGAAATGCATAGGTGCCAAAAACTTCGCTGGTCGAGAAGTCGACAAAGCGGCGAACGCTGCCGGATTCGGCGCTGGCGCGCAGGGCGTTCATCGTGCCTTCGAGCGCCACTTCCATGGTCAGCACGGGGTGTTTGAGCACCGTGTCGACGCCGGCGATCGCCGCCATGTGCACAACGTATTGCATGCCTTTGACGGCGTCTCTAACCGTCTGCGGATCACGCACGTCCCCGACGACAAGCTCGACGTTGGGGTGCTTGTCGAGGCCCGCTTCGGCGAGCGCATTGCGACGCATGTTATCGAGTATGCGGACGCGATTCTTGTCGACAATCCGGCGGCACAGCGACGTGCCGATGAACCCTGCTCCGCCCGTGATCAGAATGCTTGCATCTTCCATCGTTGTCTCGTTCTCGCTCCGGCCCAGGGGCCTGACTAGTACGGGTCTCGTGCTGGTCTCGTGCTGGTCGGCCACGACGTGGCGGCGCTTTACAGACGCGTGGCCCCGTGAAACCCTCGACTAGCGAGATTACTACGGGAGACCGGACGCATGGGAATCTTCGAGCGATGGAACGCCTGATCGTTTGGCATCGCTGGCAGCCTCCGGCGGAGTCGAGCCCCGAAGTGCTCGCGTACGCCCGAAACGCGCAGGAACGATGCAAGGAGCGGCTGACGCGCGAGGGCGCAGAAGTCCTTGCGA
Organism: Polyangiales bacterium; assembly: GCA_038257655.1. GTDB lineage: Bacteria > Myxococcota_A > Polyangia > Polyangiales > DASUME01 > DASUME01. The sequence goes on from JBBSJC010000167.1 coordinate 11,532, forward strand.
CGTTGGGCTGCACCTTGGTGTGCGAGATCGACCCCACCGCCATCGTCGGGGTAGTCGAAACGTGTCTGGCATTGCTCGCCGACTTCGAGCGCAGGGAAGCGGTAGAGGTTGGAAGCCTCTCGATCGCGCTCACGATCGGCGCCCAGCTTCAGGGCGTGCGCGAGCTTCAGGGGGAACGCGAGCGCCCGCGCGACAAAACAGCGCTCTGCAGCGATGCTATCGACCGGGCGCAGGCCCTGGCCAATCAGGCGAGTGCCGGCGAGCTCGTGCTCGATGGCGCTGCACGCGCGAGTATGGCCAGCACGTTTTTGTTTTCGCGCGAGCTCAGCATCGGTTCGCGGGTTGAAGGCGAGGTCATCGATCGCGCGTTTCCAAGGCGGCGCGAGTGTCGTGCGGCGCTGGCACAGCTCGCGATGCCCGCCTTGCCTGCAAGCGCCCAGGCGCCCTTCCAATCGCTGCGCCAGGTCGCACTGGCCCGCGGGCGCCATCGTGTGCTGGTCGTGGGACCGTACGGCGCGGGCGTCACGTCCTGGCTGTCGCGTCTAGCAAGCGAAGCCAAGCCGCCGTTGTGGCTGCACGTGAGTGCGGTCGCCGCGCCGCTCGCGCCGCTGTCAGGGCTGGCTTATGGCTTTGCGAGACTGCGCGATCAGGGACACGCACCAGAGCAGCTGCTCGATACTGCGCACGAGCCCGACCAGCGCGCGATCGCGCTGTTGACGAGATTGCGTGAGGGTCGCTCGGTACAGCGCCGTGAGATCATCATCGCGCTGCGCCACTTGCTCGTGCGTGTGCATGAGCGCCATGGTGCGCGTGTTTGGATCAGCGTAAGCCCGGTGCCCCTGGTCGATCCGGCGAGCGTCAGCGTGATCGCGGACGCGGCGCGGGATTGTCCGGCCGATTTCTTGCTCGTGATGCGCATGGCGCTCGACAGCAAACCTCCCGAGGCTCTCACCCGCGGTGGTGGATTGGCCGAAATTCGTTTGCCGGCGTTGAGCCAGCCCGAGGCGCGGGCGCTCGCGCAATCGATGCTCGGTAGAGCGGCATCCCACGACATCGCACGCAGAGCTGCGGCCATGGGCGGCAACACACCGCTCGGTGTCGCTGAAGCCGTGCGCGTGCTGATATCGTCAGGTGACGTCGTCCATGACGGAGAAATCTTTCGCTGGCGTCGCGGCCCTGCCGGGCGCGTAAACGTGATCGCCGTGGAGGAGATGATCGAAGAACGCGTCGACCAGCTCGACTCCGATCCGCGTCGCGTGCTCGAGTCCCTCGCCAGCGTGCCTGACCCTTCCGAAACCTGGCTCGTGGATCAGGTCAGCGCGGCCGATGGCGTCAGCGCGCAAGCCTACGGGCAAGCCGTGAACCAGCTCGTTGCGGATGCTTTGGTCGAGCGTCGATCGGGCTCCCTCGCGTTGACTTCGCTTTTGCGCACCGTGGTCGAGCAATGTATGCCGCCAGCGCGCTTAGCGGAAATTCATCGCTTTGTCGCCGAGGCGCTCGCGACGCGTCTGACGTTTGAGCATGAGTTCGCGCGCGCGACCCTGGGTTACTACATGGCTCGCGGCGGCAGGCCCAGCGCAGCTGTCGACGTCCTGCTCGAAGTCGCGCGTGGGGCCGGTCGCCTTGGCTTCGTGCGCTCCGGAGTGCGCCTGGCAGCAGCCGCGGTCGAGTGCGATCCGACAGGCCAGACACGGGAGCGCGCTGCACAAATCGCGCAGGCGTTGAGCACACGTCCAGCCGGCGCGAAGAAGCCCGAGGTCCCGAGAGCGCGTACCGATCCACCGAGTGAGCCTTCGCTACCGATCCCGGAGCAGCCCGAACGCCCATTTTCGGCACAAGCGATGCAGCAGGCTATCGAAGCTATCATCGCCCGTGACTTCGATGGCGTGGAACGCTCCCTGGAGCTGCTCGTGGCGGCGGGCAAAGATGGCCCGGCCGTCGACAGGCTGCGCGCGATGACCTTACTGTCCAAGGGAGACCGCGTCGCAGCCATGCGCGCCCTCGACCGATCGCGACAGCCCGGCAAAGAGCAAGAGCAAGACACCCCGCGCGCGATGTTGGCCACGGCGCTCGTGCTGCTCGATGGCGGCGAAGCGGCGGCAGCGGTCCGTGAAGCCTTACGCGCATTGGCACGGACGAAGGCTACCAAGGACCTGCGCGGCGAGGGCGCCAGCCTGAAAACCCTGGCGGCTTGCTACCGAAGCCTGCATCGCCACGCAGAGGCCGACCGGCTTGATCAGGCCGCGCAGAATAGAGCTGGCTTGCCGACGCCCTCGGCCAGCGGTAGCTCAGCACCGTGAGCGAGACGTCCCCCCCGCCCCCGAGCCGCCCGATCGAAGCGCTGCGTAGTCAGATCGATGCGCTCGATCACGAGATTCTGCAGCTTCTCGCGCAGCGCATGGCCGTTGTCGAAGAGCTCGCCGCCCATAAGCGAGAGCACGCCCTGCGCGTGCGCGACGCGACCCGAGAGCGGACACTTATCGAAGATCGCCGGCAGCAGGCAGAGAAGCTGGGGCTGTCCGCAGAGATCGTGGAGTCGCTGTTCCGCCTGATCATGTGGGCCAGTCGCGATCTGCAGGCGTCACTGCGCGTCGAGCTGCCGTTCAATATGGAGCCAAAGGTCGTCGCGGTCGTCGGCGGCCATGGCGGCATCGGTCGACGCATGGCGCAGCTATTCACGGATCTCGGGCATACGGTCTTGGTAAGCGATCTGGATACGGCCATGACCCCGGAGCAAGCCGCAGCGCAGGCCGAGGTAACGTTGATCTGCGTCCCGATTACCGCGACCGAGGACGTGATTCGTCAGGTCGGTCCACACGTGCCCGAGCATGGGTTGTTGATGGATGTGACCTCGATCAAACAAGCGCCGCTTGCCGCCATGCTGTCGGCCACCAAAGCGAGCGTGCTCGGAACCCATCCGATGTTTGGACCGGCCGTTCACTCCTTGCAGGGCCAGCGCATCGTGCTGTGTCCGGGCCGCGGCGAAGCGTGGGCAGAATGGGCGCGCCAGGTGTTTCGCGCGCGCGGGCTCGTGATCACCGATGCCGACGCCGAGGAACACGATCGCGCCATGGCGTTGGTCCAGGTGCTTACCCATGTTCAAACCCAGGTGCTCGGTCTGACCCTGGCTCGGCTAGGACCACCCTTGGCCGAGAGCCTCAA
>JBBSJC010000168.1:0-14679 GCA_038257655.1 Polyangiales bacterium
GATGGCGGCACCTTTGCCGGCCTTGTTGCCTTCGGTCTGCTCCTGGTAGGTACCATCGCGGTCCTGTGCAGCGAGGCCAATCTCGGCGTCGTCGAAACCAGCGGCCTTCAACTCACGCACTGCCTGCTGCGCCTCGCGGGTCGAATGAAATACGCCGACAACTGTTTCTCTTTTGTTGGTCATTTTGATCTTCCTTATGCTTCAGGTTTCTATTCGTCTCACTCTGCAGGTCACTTCTGCAGGTCACTTCTGCAGGTCACTTCTGCAGGTCACTTCTGCAGGTCACTTCTGCACGCGGCATGCCATCATTGATTGTCTGTAGACGTGGGCATTCAGGACGAAAGAAGCCGAACAGCGTGCCATCGCGCCTCGACCGTGGTGCTCCTGCAGTGCAGCAAAGCTAGTCGGCCAAGCGAACGTCAAGGCGACGGAAGAACGGGAAGCAGGGGAAGCATTCCAGAAGCGGGTACGCTTTCCACTTTCGACCGTCCCGTTGCGCACTCAACGTGGGTGAATCTCCGCGGTTTCGGTACGGACGACCGAGGGTATGAAGACTTCGATGCGTGGGTGGCCACGCGCTCTCGCGCAACTCCGGACGCTTGTGCCGCTCGCGCGCAGGTTGCTGTGCTCCAAAACCCGCCTGATTAGCTTCCGAGCCTAACGTAGACGGTGAACCCATAGTCTTCGAAGCCTAAGCGCCGAGCGATGGCCATGGATGGTGTGTTCGCTATCAGGGTCCGGTATTGCGGGATAAGCCCCGCTCGCACGGCATCTTGCGTGGCGAACGCGACCGCAGCCTGACCTAATCCATGACCGCGGCAGTCAGAAGCGCTCACGATCGAGAGATGTGCGATCTGACTATTCCAGATCTCATAGCCAGCGAGAGCGCATAACCTCCCAGTCTGATCGAATGCGCCAAATGTTGGTCCCTTCGTCTGGTCGCTACCACCGTGTTCCCATTCCTCTTCGCTGCAGGCCTCGCGGAGCCTTGCTACGGCCGTTGCGTCCGCTGGTGTTAGCCGACGGGGTATACTCGCGCTCGACAGGTTGAATCCATCGATCTTGCCGTATGCGATCGACGCCGGGCCAACTACCGTGAGAAACAAGGTGGCCGTAGGTCGCAGCGCCTCAGGCTCGCATGCAAAGTCACGCGCCCACCAGCGATCAGCAGCTTCAAGAATTTGGGGCTCGATCACGTCGTCAGTTTCACTTGATAGCAAGTATGGGCGTCTGATCGCAAGACGTGGGCCTGTCGTCGCTGTGTGAGAAGGTAATGCGGCGCGGCTCGACCTGTGCCGAGTTGCGCCGCGCGTCGTCCCTGGTTTGGCCCGGCGCATCCGCGTTTGCTCGCCGGAATCCTAGTAACTGCTGGAAAATCTGCCCTGGCCTGTGTATTGCTTATGGGGCTTCCATGGCCCGCATCCGCACTTACTCACCTGTGAAGGCTCTTCGTCCCTCTGTCATTTCAGTGGTTGCCGCTTTCGGTGCGCTAGGCGGCTGCGATGACGGGCCCGAGTACAGCGTCAATCCGCCCTCGTGTTTAGATGCGTCAGCGTCGGGCTGTGTACCGTCGGTATGCGATGACGCTGCGCCCACGGAGGGCTCTGCATGCGAGGAGGAGGGCGCAACCTGCGCATATGAGGACGAGTATTGCGACCCTTCGACGCTGGAGGCCACATGCCGTGGTGGGCGCTGGGAGCTTGTTTACCCGTCCTGCAATCCTCCCGAACCGACTTTGACTGAAGACTGTCCGATCGACACTCCGGTCAACGCGACGCCATGCGCGGTGTCAGAAGACGAACAGTGCAGCTACGGCGACTGCTTCGGGTCTCCCGTCTTCGAGGCGACCTGCGAGAACCAGGTGTGGCGGGTGAGTGAGTTGTCCTGCAATCCGCCCGAACCCGAATGCCCGAGCGAGCAGCCGACCGCGGGAGCGGATTGTGGCCTAGTGACCGCAGAGGTTTGCCTCTACGGCAACTGTAGTGGCGAGCGGCCCATTCAAGCAGAATGCACGGCCAGCGGCTGGCGCATAGTCGAGATATCCAGCAATCCACCCGCTTCCGGGTGCCCCGAGGAGCAACCGAAGCAGGATGCCGCTTGTACGTATCTGGGTGATGGCTGTGGTTATAAAGATGGTAGTGACCCTGCACATGTCTTGGCCAAATGTGTCGAAGGGGAATGGGACCTAATCGTTGAGGTGTGCAACTGAAGAAGCCTCGTGCAAAGCCGACGTCGTTGACGCGGACGACTGGCCCTACCAGCGTGCCGGCCGATGAGGTTGTGCGCCGTGAGTGGTTGCGCCGGGTAGAAGCCGAGTACCGATCGGGCGCGCATACACAACACTTAACATTATGGCTGATGCAGCTAGGGGCCCCGCCCGAGCTTATCGAAATGGGGCTGCGCATCGTTGCTGATGAGCTCAAACATGCCGAGCTTAGTACCCTGGTTTATAGCGCTGCGAACGGCCTAGGCGGGCCTAACCTTAGTCGGGAAACACTAGCGCTCGTGCGTTTAGCTCATGAGCCGCTTGAGCTGGACGTGTTGCGCACCTGCGTGGAGATGTTCTGTCTCGGCGAAACGGTGGCCGTGCGCCTGTTTGGTCGCCTGCGTGCGGGCAGTAGCATCCCCATAGTCCGCCAGGCGCTTGAGCGTATCCAACGCGATGAGGTATTTCATCGCGATTTTGGCTGGACCTTACTATCTTGGCTGCTCAGCACGCCCATGGCGCCACTGTTTCGTTCCACGCTTGGCGCTGAGCTGCCTGCGATGGTGTTGCGTTTGCGGCGCACCTACGGCGGCATCGCCCTCGATCGCTACGGCGCCGAAGCGCTCGAGCGCATGGGCGACGCGATGTCACCCGAGACGCGCGCCTGGGGGCTGATGCCGATTTGCGAGTACCTGAACACAGTCAAGGAGACCTTCGTCCGCGACTATCAGCCTCGTTTCAGTGCGCTCAACATCACGCTTCCGACTGTTGAGCTCCCTTAGCGCCCGGCACAAAAGAATCAGTTCGGATCGGCGTCGAGGCGCCCCGTCGGCGGTGATGAAAATTCGTAAGGATACTAGCGACGATCACTTGAGCCTAGGAACGACGCCTTCTGCAGCGCTCTTCGTAGACTCGGGCACGACCGTCGTCCATGCATCGGGACGTAGGCTCCCGCCGTCCTTCGTAAGCAGTCTACAGGCGACGTGCGGGCGACAGAACGTGCGAACGAACACCGCTTGAAGACTCAGGATAAGGTCGTCGTGGGATTGCGGCATGCCCGTCAGCACCCAGTTGGCAAGGCGCGTCTTGGAACCCCACCATGCGCCGCGGCATCGCAAGCCGTCTCGTTAAACCGTGCATGACGAACCTGCCGGTGGTGCAGCTTGGCGACTACAACCGATGTGCTCATCTTAGCCCCTAACGTTCCATGTCGTACGATCGAGCCGATCGATTACGACCGCGAGCACGCGCGGATCGGCGAAACAGCGCTCGATCGCTATGCGCATCATCTGCTCACCATACCCTTTTCCCAGATCACTCGCATTACCAATCCAAATATCGAGCGCGCGCAGGTCACCCTCGATCTCCCCCCAGTAGTGGGTAGGTTCTTCGCGGGGGTCGATGACTTGCATGGCGCCAATGGCGCGCCGCTCGACCTCGCCGATCAGGTAGTAATCGACGTCCCGCGCCACTTGATCGAGGCGGTGCCGGTCGCGTTGTTCGTCGCGCTCTGATTGTCGATGCTTTGTACGACACCGGCGCCCAGCGCGCCGACGGTTCCGAACAGCGGCTTCAGCGCGAAGGGTGCTGCTGAGTCGTCGGGGCTCGGCTCTACGCTGACGACGATCTTACCACCCACTAGCGAGACCTTTGCCGTTGTCGAACGCTCCGCCAAGGACTTTGGTGTCGGCGGGAGCGGGGTCATCTTCAGATACCGGCGGTTCGATGCTTAGAACGAATGCCGCGGCCTTTTCTGCCTGGGCGGCTGGGATAGGGAATGAGTATTCGGTTTGCTCGCCGACGATGTTGAAGCGACCGGTACTCACTGGGGCGTCGTCAATCACCACCCAGCCCTCATAGGAGTAACCCCCGCGTAGCGCAGAGAGTTGTTTGACATCCACCACGAGTTTCTCTTTAGCAGCAGGAAGTTTACCAAAGCTGGCTACGCCGTAGGCGTTGTTCATGGCGCTTTGGTTGGGGAGATCTTGCAACACGCCTGCACCTGCATCGCTCGCTTCACCGAAGAGAGGTTTCAATGCGAACGGCGCTTCCGAGTCGTCCGGCATCGGCTCAACGCTGATCACGATCTTCTTGCCCACGACGGACATTGGCGGATCTACAAAGTCCTGCCCCGGGAACGGTGGCGCGTCGTCTTCTCCGGCGGCCTTGCCGCCTTTGTCGCTGTCTGCCTTGGCCGGATCGGTGAAACGACCTGTGCTCACCTGGCCATCTTTACCCACCACCCAGCCCTCGTACACCCAGCCGTCGGGCAGCTCAGGCAGCACCAAGCCGGCTGCGGGCTTATATTTAGGAAGAACTGTCCAACGGCTTCTTTGAAGTCCGTGTTGAGTGCCGCTTCGAAGTTAAGTCCGAGCACCGCGGTGCCTTCCTTGAACACACCACCCAGAATTTTCGTCTTTGCGGGAGCGGGATCATCTTCTTCTGCCGGGGGTTCGATACTGAGCACGAATGCCTCCGCCGCTTCTGCATTCTCTTTGGGAATGTCGAAGCTGTACTCTTCCTGGCCTTCTTCCAGGTTGAAGCGACCGGTACTCACCGGTTTGCCGTCGATGACGACCCAGCCTTCGTATTCGAACCCTCCGCCGAGCGGGGAGAGCTGGCTGACGCGGACATTCAGTTTTTCCGTGTCGTCCTTGGCGGGGCCGGCATCGTCATCCCCATCGGGATCCGGCTTGACGGGGTCCTTCCCGTTGTCGCCTGCTCCGGCGTCCATCTCGGTGTCGTCGTCGCTGGTAGCGGGGTTGTCGTCCCTATCGTCGGAGCAACCGAGGCTGCTGAGCGCGAGCAGCGTGAGGCCGAGGACGGTTCGACTTTGAATAACTACGCGATTTGAAATATCGGGTGAGCCATGGGGCGTCTCCTTTGCTTGAAAAGACTCTTTGCTGACTTCGCTCGCCGATGAAGTTTTGTTACATGTACGGTCGAGAGAACGCTGCGCACACCCGATGAGCTCGCCGACGTCGCGGTGAAGTGCACGCTCCAGGCCGCATGCGTCTAGCAAGAATCCTGAGTGTCCATTCGGCTCACCCTGTGGTCGCGCCGCCTTGTGGACCGCTCGTGGTAGTTAGCCCTCGACCGCGAGCGGGCCGAATACTTGTCGCGACTAGTGGTCGCGCTGGACGTTCGTGATCCTGGTTGGGCGTGGTCCCAAAGGGGTATCGGTATGGCAATGCCCGAACGGTGCGGGTAGGGTAGTTCGCGATGCATCGTTCATGGCTTACTGTGCTTCATGCCGTTTTCCTTGCGAGTGTTGCCGGGTGCGGCACACCGACTTCGCCCCCGGCTGACGGAAAGCAGCTCGGAGAAAAACAGGCCCCCTCGCCGCCAGTCTCCGCAGCGACCGCTGGCACGTCGCTGGGGCGGCTCGATTTCCCGGTCACAGGCTCCGACGAGTGCCAGCGCAACTTCACAGAGGGGATGCTCGCGCTGCACTCCTTCCTTTACGATCAGGCGCAGCTGAGCTTTGCGGCAGCCCTCGCCGCGGACCCGCGCTGTGCGATGGCGGCGTGGGGCGAGGCCATGGCTCACGATAGGGCGATCTGGAGCCACCGAGACCTTACCAAGGGTCGCGCCGCGCTCGCCAAGGTGACCCACGAACACGAGCTCACGGCCAAGGAGCGCGCGCATCTGACTGTTGCGCGGGCACTCTACGAGAAGGCGCCTCTCAAGGAAGCGCACGCGGCGTGGCTTGCAGCCGCAGCGGGAATGCACAGCGATTATCCGGAGGATGACGAGGTGAGCCTCCAGTACGCGCTTTCGTTGCTCTCACTCTACGCCGACGACCCTGCGCATTTGCGTGAGCGGATGGAAGCGGGCAGCCTCGCGCTCCAAGTCCTTGCCCGCAACTCAGAGCATCCCGGTGCCGCCCATTACGTCATTCACGCTTTTGACAGCCGCGAGCATGCGGTTCTTGCTTTGCCGGCGGCTCGCATCTACGCGCGCATCGCTCCGGCAGCGAGTCACGCGCTGCACATGCCATCCCATACGTTCACACACTTGGGGATGTGGGCCGAGGTCGTGCCGTCGAACGAACGCGCCTATGCGGCCTCGGTTGCATGGCACAAAGGCGTGGGTCACACACCGAGCGAGTACGACTGGCATGCTCAGTCTTGGCTCGTCGCTGCGCACGTTGAGCTCGGGCAGCATGCGATCGCGCGCAAGCTCACTGACGAGGCACGTGTGTTATTGGTCGCGGCCCAGGACGATTCGAGCGAGCTACGTCTGGACTACGTCTCCATGGTCGGCAACTACGTGACTCAGACCGGAAGCTGGGCAGAGCTCGAAGGGATGATCGCACCCGTGTTCGCGCGCGCGTTCGATGAAGGGAGCGCCCAAGGGCAAGTCGCGTGTGCAATGCACGCCCCAGGCGGTGACGGATCCAGTCGCGGCCCGTCGGTGCTTTACGCGCGCTTTGACGCGCATATTCTGCGTGCCGAAGCTGCGATCCGGTTTTCAGATCGGGCAACGGCGATCAAGCGAGTCGCCGACATCAAGGCAGTAGCGGCCCAGATGGCGCCCTGGCAGGAAACCTTCCCAACTGACCGCCAAGCGCGCTGGGACGCACTGACAGACACGTTACTTTTGCGCGCGCAAGCCGCAGCAACGCCGTCGACGATGACTCGGCAGAAAGCGATCGAGGCGCTCGGGCGAAGGCAACAGATAGAGGCAGCCTTCGGCAGTGCGGGCCCAGACATGTCACACACGTTGCACGAGCTGCTCGGGGAAACGCTGCTTGCAGCCGGCAAGCCGAAGGAGGCGCTCACTCACTTCGAGCAAGACCTCGATCAGCGGCCGAACAGAGCGATCGCGCTACTCGGCGCGGCGCGTGCGGCCAAAGCTGCGGATGAAGCGGAAAGATCGCGTCAGCACTACGCCACACTGGCGCAGTTGTGGAAGCATGCGGACGAGGATCTGCCGGAGCTTGTCGAGGTCGCGCTAGGCGCGAAGTGAGGAGGACCGGCCGCCATACGGTCTAACCATCAGGTCAGCCGCCGACGCCGGTTCCCCCTGACATCCCGCCCTCTACCAAGATGCCGGTCTCGCCGTTGCGCCTGACGAACACCGTGTTGCTACCTGAGCCACCTTGCACTTGGCGCAGCTCTGACCACGCCAAGTGTGTGATGCGCTGCGGCTTCCTGTCTTGTTCTTTCATGTTCGGCTCCTTCTGGGCAGACGGCGCGAACGCCATCGCAATGCCCTCGAAGCCAAGCTCCACCAGGGGTCCCAAGCCTCAAGGGTAAGGAGGTAGTGCCGCGCTCGGCGCTTTGTGATTTTTTTTCGTCCCAGGCGCCTAGGTCTCGTCGGCGAAGGGCGGCCGCGAGCTGCGGCTGAATACCAAGGTCTCTTCGCTATCCTGAGGACCGACGGTCGCCACAATCGTCGTGATGTTGTCCCGTCCACCACGCGCGTTGGCGATGTCGATGAAACGACGTACCGCGGACTCAGGCCCGAGCATCGTGATCTCGGGGATCTCTTCGTCGCGCAGGTAGCCATGCAAGCCATCCGAGCAGATCACGAAGATATCGCCGGGCTCGATCTGAAAGAAATGCGTATCGACCTGCACGTACTCGCGGCTACCCACGGCGCGTGTGATCACGTTCTTGTGCGGCGAGTGGAGGGCTTCGGACTCCGAAATCAAGCCCTGCTTCACCTGCCAGGCGATCAAGGTGTGGTCTTCGGTGAGCTGCGCGACCTCGCCGTTGCGCACCATGTACACGCGGCTGTCGCCCACCTGCGCGGTGACGCCGTAGCGACCACACAGCAGCAGCGCGGAGAGCGTGGTGCCCATCCCGGCTTGATCGGGCTCGCTTTGCGCGATCCCGAACACCATGTAGGTGGCTGCCTGCACCGCGCTCTCGAGCAAACGACCCATGCGCCACAAGGCTTCGGGCGAGTGATCGCCGGCCTCGACTGCGCGCAGCAGGCCTTCGCCCTGCCGCACCATGCCGCGCACCGTGTCGATCGCCTCTTGGCTAGCGACTTCGCCCGCTGCGTGACCTCCCATGCCGTCTGCCACGGCGTACAGCCCCACGGCGTCGTCGTGGAAGTAACTGTCCTCGTTCGAGACGCGGCGTCTGCCCACGTCCGACAGGCCCGCGCTGCGGCGCAATAGAACGCGATCGATGACTTGCTCAGCTGCCACGAATATCCCCGCCTCAGGTTACGTAATCCAGGTGGGGATGCGCAACAACCACGGCCCGGTAGCCGCAACGTTTATGCTCCGCTAGAACAGCGGCCATGACCGCCGCGGATGAATTGCGTAGCGCTATCGCTCTCTCTCGCGCTGGCAACAGGTCCGAAGCATGGATTCGGGCCGCTTCAGCGCTTGACAAAGTGGGACAAGACAGGGCCGCAGCGTTCGCTTTCGCTGAGCTGGTCTCCCTCGATCCTACTCACGCGGAAATTATGCTGCCGGCAGAGCGGGTTGTTGCGGCGTTCGAGTCCGACGCGGAGCTGATGATCGCGTTGACTGCTGCCCTACTGCGCGTCGCCGAGCAACGTCCGCCCGATGAGCCACCGTTCGAGAAGGGCCCCGCGCATCTTGCGGCAGGCGCAGCTCAGCGATGTTTTGAGGGGCTTGCCGCCTCGGCACGCACCGAGCCCGCGCTCGGCGGCTACCTACAGATCAACCTGGCCGATGCGCTGCGCATGATGGGCCCCGAACACGATGCCGACGCGCTCCAAGCCTATCAACTCGCGCTTGCGATCGATGGCGGCAACGGTTGGTGGTGGTTTCAGCTCGGTCTTTTGCACAAATGGCGCGGTCGTTTTCGCGAAGCGCTCGAAGCAAACCGTAAGGCGTTCGCACGCTTGAGCAAAGCGCAAGCGGAAGGCGGCGCCCGCACGAACGGCGCGGCGTCGACCGCGCAAACACCGGGTGCGGCCCCCAAGCAGGTGCTGTGGACCTTGGCCATTGCGGCGACAGCCCTTGGAGAAGGGCAACTGGCGCTCGATGCTTGGGAGCAGATCGGCATTCGTGGCACTCTTTCCGGCGGCGGTCTGCCCTACGTGCCTGACATGCCGCCAATGCAGCTGCGCGTGGCGACTCTGGGCGAAGACACCGGCCGTAGCGACCCGTTACCTGCTCAAGCGGTGACCTTCGAGGTTCTGTGGGTGCAGCCGCTGTCGCCCTGTCACGGCGTGGTTCAATCGCCCACGGTGCGTCGTGCCAGCATCGACTACGGAGATGTCGTGTTGTGGGATGGTGCGCCCGTGCGCATGAACCAAGTCGAGGGCCGCGCAGTACCGGTGTTTCCCTTGCTGTGGATCCTGCGGCCCGGCGAAGAGAAGCGCTTACGCTTTGTGGGCATGGAAAAGACACGCGGCACAATCGATGAGGTCGCTCGCGATCTCGGGGATCAAGTGGAGGTCGCAGTGTTCGATCGGCGCGTCAACGATGCCGAAGGGAACAGCGTATTTTACGGCAAGTTGTTGGTTGCGGCGGGGCACGCGCTCAGCGACGTGCGCACGGCGCTCGAAGCCTCGATTCGCGCGCGCGCAGGTATCACCTTGGCGGTTCCGACGCTCTACGAGTTACTTGGCGATACGCATGCGGCCGGCAAGGCCCATCAAGCGTGGGGCGGCATCGAGCGCGCGGCGGAGAAGCTCGGGCTATTGCCGCGCGGTTGACCATGAACGCGTCCGCCGTAACGTCAGGGCCGCCGCCGGCGACTTCCGGCACGATGAACCCGCCAAAAAGCGTGTGGAGTTACCTGTCTGCACACCGCGGACAGCTCGCGGCGGGTGGCTTCTTCTTGCTGCTCACCAACGCCTTCGAAAAGGCGATTCCGTGGCTGCTCAAGAACGGCGTCGACGCGTTCACCTCGAACAACCTCCAGCTGGTGCGCAATGCGGCATGGACCGTGATCGCGCTGGCCGTGGGCATGATGTTCACCCGTTCCCTGTCGCGTCTGTACATCTTCAACATGGGTCGCGATGTCGAGTTCACGCTGCGCACCGAAGTACTGACGCAGCTGCATCGTCTGGGCTCGGCGTTTTTTGCCCGCATGTCCACCGGCGACATCATGAGTCGCGCCACCAATGATCTCGCTCAAGTGCGGCTACTGCTCGGCTTTGGTACGTTGAACACGGTCAACGCGATCGTGGCATGGCTGAGCGCGCTTGCATTGATGGTGGCGATATCACCCAAGCTTGCACTGTACGCGCTGATTCCCTATCCGTTTTTTATGCTCGCCACGCGTGCTTTCGTACGCAGAGCCTTTCGCGCCAGCCAAGAGAATCAGAAGGTGCTCGCCAAGCTCGCCGAGCGCGCCCAAGAGTATCTATCCGGCGTGCGCGTGGTCCGGGCGTTCAACGCTGACGCCCACGAGGCCTTACGCTTCGAAGAAGCCAATCGCGAGGCGATTTCGCGCACGATGACGATGGTAAGCCTGCGTGCCTTGATGACGCCCGTGCTGATGGGAATCAGCGCCTTGGGCACGCTTATCGTCATCTATAAAGGCGGCCTGATGGTGAACGCAGGGCAGCTTACAAAGGGCGAATTTCTCGCTTTTTACGCCTATTTGTCGCAGCTGATATGGCCGACAATGGCGGCAGGTTACATCCTGTCGATCGTGCAACGCGGTCGTGCGGCATACCTGCGCGTGCGCGAAATTCTGGACGCCGAGCCAGACATTCAGGAAGTCGCCCATCCTATCGCTTGGAAGCGTCTGCCTGGGGAGAATCGCGGCGCTCTCGAGGTGAAAGACCTGAGCTTTTCGTATCGCGACCGTCAGGTGCTCGATAGCGTGTCGTTCCGTGTGCCGCAGGGCACATCGCTTGCGATCGTCGGGCGCACGGGTAGCGGCAAAACCACGCTAGCCGGTCTGCTATCTCGGCTTTTGCCCACGCCTGAACAAAGCGTCCTGCTCGACGGCGCAGACATCACGCAGCTCAAGCTCGGTGATGTGCGTAAGGCGATAGGCTACGCGCAACAGGAACCGTTTCTGTTTTCGACCACCGTCGCGCGCAACATCGGCTTTTCGCTGGAAGATCCGGATACGGACGAGTCGCTGCGCCGCATTCGCGACATTGCGCGAGAGGCGGCGATCCTCGACGAAATCGAACGGCTGCCGGACGGCTTTGATACCGTCGTAGGCGAGCGGGGCGTTCAACTGTCAGGTGGCCAAAAGCAGCGCGTGGCCTTGGCGCGGGCGCTGCTCAACGACCCCGCGGTGCTCGTGCTCGATGATCCGATGAGTGCGGTCGATGCCAAAACCGAGCGCGAGATTCTGGATGCGCTCGATCGCGCCGCGGCAGGTCGCACCTTGATTCTGATCACCAATCGCACGGCGGCGGCCGCCCGTTGCGATCAAGTTTTGGTGCTCGACCACGGTAAGGTCGTCGAACGCGGTGACCACGACACGTTGCGGCGCAAGCAAGGCTTTTACGCGCAACTCTGTGCCCGGCAGTCGCTGGAGCAGGAGTTGTCGGCCCTATGAGCAGCGAAAGCCTCCGAGCGAAAGCCTCTACGCGCAAGACGCGCGCCGAACGCTTGCTCGCCCAGTTCCATGAAGAGGCCCCCGTCGCAGCGCAGCGCGTGGACCTGCAGATGCTACGCGATCTGCTGCCCTACGCTCGCCCCCATCTGAAGCTCTACGCGCTCTCGCTGCTGCTGATGCCCATCGGCTCAGTGCTGCTCGTGATGCAGCCGCGCCTTTTGCAAAAAGCGGTCGATGTGGTCGGGGTAGGGCTCGCGAGTGACGTACTCTCCATGGTCGCGCTTCAGTATGGTTTGGTCATTTTCGGCCGCTTTGCGGCCGGTTTTATCGAGACCTACAGCATGCAGCTTGCCGGCCAGCGCACCATGGCGGGCTTGCGTAGTGCCGTGTTCGCGCACATCCAGAAGCTATCGATCAGACACTTCGATCGCACGCCGATAGGCCGCATCGTCACGCGCGTGACGAACGACATCGACTCGATAGGCGAGCTATTTGCGAGCGGCGCGGTCACGGCGATTGGCGACGTGCTGCTGCTGATTCTGATCGTCGCTTCCATGCTCAGTATCAACGCCAAGCTATCGCTCGTCGCGTTCGCGATCGTGCCGCCGCTGGTCGTGGCGGTCGAAGTGTTTCGGCGCATGTTGCGCGCGGCACAGCGTAAGATTCGCGGTCGCGTCGCCCAGCTCAATGCGTTTTTGAACGAGCAGGTGCAAGGTATCCACGTGGTGCAGGCGTTTTCGCGAGAAGGCGAATGCGCCGAGGCTTACCGCGAGATCAACGCCGGCTACCGTGACGCCAATCTCGAGTCGATCAGAGCGGACGCGATGATGTATTCGGTGGTCGATGGCATCTCCGCCGTCTGCGTCGGTCTGGTGCTGTGGTTTGCCGCCCGAGAAATCGGACTGCTCGGCACCCCCGCCGCGGCCGAAGCTTTCAAGGGTACGTTCGTCGCGTTTTACGCCTATATTCAACAGTTCTTCGTGCCGGTGCGCGACCTGAGCACCAAGTACACGATGATTCAAAGCGCGTTCGCCTCGGCAGAGCGCGTGTTTGGCTTACTCGCTGTAAGGGACTTCGATGCGCTACCCGACCCGAGCACAGCGCGCCCGAAAACCAGCTCTTTCGCGGGCCCAGACGCAAGCTCCGACGCAAGTAAGGCGGTCGTCGCGTTCGAGGACGTGAGCTTTCGTTACAAGCCCGAGGGAGAGCTCGTGCTCGACCGGGTTTCATTCGCAGTCAAACCCGGCGAAACACTGGCCTTGGTGGGCGCCACTGGCGCGGGCAAGACCACGGTCACTGCGCTTTTACAGCGGTTCTACGATGTTGAGCAGGGCGCGGTGCTCGTCGATGGTCAGGATGTGCGCAGCTATGAGCGGGGCGACCTGCGCGGGCGTTTTGCGATTGTGCCGCAGGATGTCTTCCTGTTCACCGGCAACCTGCTCGACAACGTGGCGCTTGGCGCGACAGTTCCTGATCGCGCGCGGGCTGAAGCTGCGCTGACACGTATCGGCGCGTACGGACGCTTTGCACACCGCGGCGGCCTAGACATGCCGGTTACTGAGCGCGGCATGAACCTCAGCGCCGGCGAACGGCAACTGATCGCGTTTGCCCGGGCGCTTTATCGCGATCCCCAGGTGCTGATCCTCGACGAAGCCACTGCGAACATCGACAGCGAGACCGAAGCCACCCTGCAACATGCGCTCGAGGAGCTGCTCAAAGGCCGCACGGCGATCGTGATTGCCCATCGTTTGTCCACGATTCGCCGTGCTGAGCGGGTGCTCGTCTTTCATCACGGACGCATCGTCGAGTCAGGCAACCATGGCGCGCTTGTGGCGCAAGGTGGGCTCTATGCGCGTCTGGTACGCCTGCAGTTCTCCCGCGCTGCCGAATCCGCACATGCCCCCGTCTGAAACACGTATGATGAGCGCGTAACGTCTGTCTAATTCGAGCGTGCGGTGGCCCAAGACCCGATCGTCTACGGAAAGTACCAGCTCCTCGAATTGCTCGCCCGCGGCGGCATGGGTGAGGTGTTTAAGGCTCGCTCCTACGGTGTCGAAGGGTTCGAAAAGACCCTCGTCATCAAGCGGATTCTGCCCGAGCTCAGCAACAATCCGCGCTTTGTCGAGATGTTCATCGATGAGGCCAAGATCGCAGTCACGCTGACCCACGCGAACATTGCGCAGGTCTTCGATCTCGGATTTGCAGACAACACCTACTTCATCGCGATGGAGTACGTGCCCGGCTACGACCTGGCGACGGTGCTGCGCTGGGCCAAAAAGCTCGGTCGCTTGTTGCCGCAGGAGCTGGCGGTGTACGTGGTAAGCGAGCTTGCCAAGGGACTCGATTACGCCCACCGGCGGCGTGATTCCGAGTTGCAGCCCCTCAATATCGTGCATCGCGACGTGTCGCCTGAGAACGTGCTGTTGAGCTACGAAGGCGAAGTCAAAATCACTGATTTTGGCATCGCGCGCTCACGTTCTGGCATCCACCGCCTCACGCAACTGCCGCCCGGTAAGTTCGCCTACCTCGCGCCGGAACAAGCCCGCGAGGACGATGTCGACCCGCGCGCCGATCTGTTCGCGCTCGGCGTCATCCTCTACGAAATCCTGACAGGCACGCGCCCTTTTGAGGGGGCCACGCACGCCGAAACGCTGGAACGCGCCAAACTTGGCGATGCACCTCCGATGACGGAAGTGAAGCCGGATCTGCCGCAAGAGCTCTCTGACATCGTGATGCGTGCCATGGCGCCCAACCGCAGTCAGCGATATGCGACCGCTGGCGAGCTGTACGAGGATTTGATCCAGTTTCTCTACGCGAGTGGCCGGCGCGTGGGTGCCCATGATCTCGCTCGTTGTCTTGAGGAGCTTGCGGCCCTCGCTGCAGAGCGACCGAAGAGCGAGCAGATCGAACCCCTCAGTGGCATCGAGGAGATCTTCGCCGAATCGACAGGCATGCATCCATCCACGGGCATCACGCCCCTGGCGATGCCGCCGCGCAGCGCAATCTCGAGCA
>JBBSJC010000169.1:0-14656 GCA_038257655.1 Polyangiales bacterium
CGACAAGCCGCCGATCGCGGCGCGTGCCGAGGCCCGTCTCTGCCTCGTCTAGGGCGAGGTCGACGTGCCCCGCCCCAAACCTTCCGCTGCCTTGGGCGCACCCAAGAGACGCCTTCTCGTCGCTGCGGCCGCGCGTGCCCAGCGCGAGCTGATTAGCACCGACCTTGCGCGCGTTGCGAGCGGCCCGTTGACCGGCGTGATCGAGATGAGCCGCGACGAGTTCGCGACGCAGACCATGGACAACGCGAAGATCACTACCTCGCGCACCATGCCGCTCTCTCAGGGGTTCTTCCTGACCAACGCGCGCATGAAGTCGCCCACCGGGAGTGATTTCAAATACTGGCAGCACCGCCGCATCATGGACACCGCGTGCCGCACCGTTGCGCAGGCCCAGGTGCAGTTTCTGAGCGCGAGCGTGCCGGTCAACGGCAACGGAACGATCGACGAGGCCGAGGCCAAACGGCTTGAGGCCATCGTCACCGAAGCACTCAAGGTCGCGCTCGTGGATCCGAAGAACGTAGAGGGCCGTCCCTCGCACGTCTCGGATTTCAAGTACTCGATCGATCGCACCAACAACGTGCTCACGTCCGAGACGCTTCAAACGAAGGTGGCAGTGCGCCCCTTCGGTTACCCGAAGTTTATCGAGAGTGAGCTTGGCTTCTCCGCAAACGTGAGCGGGTGAGGAGTAAGGTTTCATGACTGCTATCCTCAATACGCTGATCAACGGTCACGCTTATGACTTCTCGTCAATCAAGCTGACTACTGCGGTGCCAGGCGCGCCACCCCTTATCGAGCGTTTCACTGCGCTCAACTACGAGCACTCGGTGAGCGTTGGCGAGCTGCGCGGTCGCGGCTCCAAGGTGCTTGCTACCACGCGCGGTGAATACAACGCCAACGCCTCCATGACTCTGTACCTCGAGGACTGGCAGCTGATGCGCTCGGGCCTCTTTGCCATGCCGTTTCCGCCGGGCGGCGGCTTCATGGAAAAGCGCTTTCAGATCGTCGCGGCGTACGCAGAGTTTGGAAGCTCCATCGTGACCGACGTGCTGCGCGGCGGCCGTGTGATCAAGGTTGGCAAGGGTTACTCGCGCGGAACCGATCCGCTGATGGTCGACATCGACCTGCACGTAATGGAAGTGCTCGAAGACGCGCAGCCGGCTGTCATTGACGGCAGCACGGTGCTGTCTCTGTAAGCGCAACCGTAAGAGAGGCAGAACTACATGGCGATTTCAGAGGAAGAGCGCGCGCGACTGCGTGAGCAGTTCGACAGCGAAAAGTCGGTGTTCGTGGACGAAGAGATCGGCGCATTCGTGTTCACACGACCCAAGCCGCTGCCGTGGAACCGGTACTTTCGCGGTCTCAGCAGCGACGACAAGAAGCGCGACAAGAACGGCGACATGGCGCAGCTGTGCCGCGATTGTCTTGCCTACCCGATTACGTCCGATGGTAAGCCTGACCTTGCCAAGCTCGCGGCGCTCTTTGAGGAGCTGCCGGGCGTGGTCCTGAGCATCGTCGGAGAGCTCTCCGATCTAGCAGGGGCCGGAGCGTCCCACGTGGGAAAACTGTAGACAGCATCCTCGGCAACGTCGACGCGTCCGCGGCAGCGCTCCTGGCTTTCATGGATCCGTGCGCGCCCGAGGAAGACCGCTTCGAAGGCGCATGCTTAGTCGCATCCGCGATGCTCGACATCCACATGCTCAGGCTTGCCTGGGTCCAGGAGAAGTAACTTGTCCTCGAAAGCTGACTTCGTCCTGAAACTAATAGACCGTGTCACGGCGCCTGCACGCGCCATGGCACGGGCTATTGGCGTTTTGGACAAGGCTCAGCAGGCGGTCAAGCAACAGTCAAACCTTGCGCAAACGGCTCTCACAGGCGTCGGCAACACAGCAGCACGCGCAGGTGCGCAAGCGATGCGTGGCGCAGCGGGAATGGGCGCGCTTGCGCGAGCAACCCAAGCCGCAAGGTCCGTCGCCGGCACCGGGAACCTCATCAACACGAAGTACACCAAGAGCGGGATCTCTGGCGCTTCGAGCTCGCTTGGTGGGGCAGCGATGCAGGGGCCTAAGCTAGACCGCGGTGCGCAGAACTTAGGATTTGGCGACCGAGTGAGCCTCGCGATCAAACCAATGATGGATTGGAACCGCGAAGCAGGCGGAGCGATCGAGCGGCTCGGCGAGATGCGCGCGGCCTTCGCAAAGACGCCATTCGGTATGGTCGCGGGCGGTGTTGGCACGCTCGCGCTCGGCGTCGCTGGCCTGGCGAAGGACCTTGCGTTGGCGGCCGTCAAAGCCGGCGCTCTTACCCTTGCGCTCGGCGGGATCGCTGCCGTGGGCCTGACGAAGATGGTGGTCGAGATGGGCGCCTTCGCCGAACGCTCGAAACGCGCCTTCGGGTTCCTCATGGGCGACAAGGCTGCAGGGGCTGAGGCCTTCGAGACGGGGCGTAAGCTCGCCAAAGAATTCAACCTAGACGTCGAGGAGACGGTGCAGCAGCTGATCAAGCTGCGCGCGATGCAGTTCAAGATGCCGGAGGCTATCGAGCTCACCAAGCTGAGCACGGACCTTCAAGCCATCAGCGGCGACTCCGAGGCGGCCGGCAGAGCTCTCACTGCGATCACACAAATCAAAGCTAAGGGTAAGCTCCAGTCAGAGGAACTCGTCGGGCAGCTGGCCGAGGCGGGCGTCTCCACCGTGCTGGTGTACGAGCAGCTTGAGAAGTCGCTGGGCAAGTCACGCAAGGACGTGCTGAAGGCGCTGCAGAACGGCGCGATCGACGCCGACACTGGTATCGCAGCGATCAAAAAGGCCATCCTTCATAAGATCGGCACGAAGGAAGCCGGCGCAGCGGGCAAGGCCTTCGCTCAGGAAACTCTAACTGGCATGTGGCAGGGGCTGATGAACGCCCCGAAGATGTTCGCTCTGGACGTGGCAGACTTTTTGGACACGGCGCCCCTTGTGTCTGGCCTCAAGCGACTCATGGAAGCTTTCGACAACATTGATCGAAAGTCCGTGGGCGACTTCGTGAACAGTATGATCGGAGGCCTTGCCAAGGCGCTCGATGCGGTGATCGCGTTTGGCGAAGGCTTTGGCGAGGGCTTCGAGGAGATCCGTCGGGCCATGGGGATAGGACTCGACACCGACTGGGTGGTCGATTTCGCGCGCACAGCGGGCAAGTGGCTCGCGACCTTCTTTGCCGACGTCATCATGTGGGGCAAGAAGATCTACATCCTGTTCCAGGAGATCAAGCCAGAGCTGCAGTTGGTATGGGATCTCGGCGCCAACGCGGTCAACCTTTTCGTGGGCGCGCTTGGACTGGTCCTGCCTGCGCTCGAGGCGATATTCCCGCCGCTTCGTGCATTGAATCTACTGATGGACGAGATGGATAGCCGCGGCAATAAACCCGGCTCGTCTCCTCCGCTGCCTGTCGCCGGCGGGCCGACGCCCACTGCGGACCGGTACGACCGCAGCGGGACCGCCGGCTCGTCTGGCGTCTCAGTGAACCGCATCGAGGTTGTCGTGAACGCGAGCGGAAGCGGAGACCCAAAGGCGATCGGCGAGGAGACGAAGCAGGGCATGCTTGCGGCGCTCTCTGAGCTCGGTCGCGGCGGCATGCGGGCAGCGCTCTAAGTCATGGGCGCGCTCAGCACCCTCATCAACGGGCACGCGTTTGACTTCAGCTCGATCAAGCTCTCGTTTTCGGCGACGCCCGTCTCAGTCGAGATTGAAGCGCTCGCCATCAACTACCAGCACGCGCTCGAACCTGAGGAATTGCGCGGTCAAGGCCCGATGCCGCTCTACGACACGACGGGCATCTACTCGTCGAGCGCTTCGCTTGAGATGTACTTGTCCGAGTGGCGCGCTCTGCGGAAGAATCTCGCGGCGGCGCCCGGCGCTGGCGGCTACATGCAGAAGCGATTTGACATCACCGTCAACTACGCAGAGTCAGGCGAGACAGCGGTCGAGGATACGCTGCGCGGCTGTCGCGTCATTCGCGCGGGCAAGGCTTACCGCCGGAGCACTGAGCCGCTGACAGTCAGCATCGACCTCTACGTTCGGCAAGTGCTCGAAGATGGCGTGTCAGCAGTCGAAGCTGGTTTCGGTGAGCTTATCTCGGGCCTAACAGGCGGACTATGACCATCTCGCACTGGGAATCTGAACCCGCGGAATGGGACAGGCTTGTGCTCGGTCCCTACGTGATGCCGGGCGTCTGGGACATCGACTTTGCGTGCAGGCGCGCGATCGATGTGAAGAAGAGCAAGGGCAAGGACGGCGCTTCGTTCACAGACGAAGGATATGAGCCGCCGCTGCTCGAGTTGATCGGAAAGGTCGCAACTTCGGCTCAATGGACCGAATTGCAGGCAATCATTCCCAAGCTGCATCCGAAGCAGAAGGGTAAGGGGCGCGACCTCTACACCATCCAGCATCCCAAGGTTCAGCTCCTGGGGATCGCCACTGTGTACGTCACGCAGGTGAAGGCGCCGAGTCTGGACCGCGGCATCCTTACCGTCGTGATCAACGCGATCGAGTGGGTAGCGGTGCCGAAGCCGGTCAAAAAGACCGTGAAGCCGCCGCTGCGTCGCACTATCAACGACCAGCCCGATTACAGCAGCGGGCCGAACGCTCTCAACAAAGGGCCCTAAGAGTGCCTATCACAGCCAACGGTCGCTCTACCCTCACAGGCAGAGTCGTCGAGCCCGAAACAGGCCCCTGGACCGCGCGCATCGAGGTCGACGACGAAGACGGCCTGGCGTTCGCCTCAGGCACGGTAACGGTCACCACGGGCCTGGTCGCATGGGTTGGCACGGTCACGCAGGGAAGCGTCGAGTCGGGCCGCTACATCGCTGAGCTCGTGGGCGGTCGCAACGGCCTGACGAAGGTTGTCGACGCCAAGTTTTATCATCAGGCAACGCTGGCTGTGATCGTGGCGGACATCCTCAGCGACTGCGGCGAGGTCATCGATCCGTCGAGCCTCGCGAACCTGGCTGCGTTTGTGCCGTACTGGCTACGCGCTCGAGGCGAAGCGCGGCTCGCGCTGCAGGCGGTCGCCGACGAGATCGGGGGATTCTGGCGCGTCACGCGCGAGGGCCTGGTCTCGATGCAAACCGCAGACACGTATCTGCCGATCCCCGATCTGCCCGTCGAAGAAGACCGCGACCCTAGCCGGGCCACGATCGTCATCGCCCCGGACGAGCACCCTTACGCTCGGCCTGGCGTGTCCGTGGGGTCTTACCGCATCGTGACCGCGTTGACAGCGTGGGATGGCTCAAGCCTGCGCCAGGTGCTGCACTATCACGACGGCACCGAGAGCGCGCAGGACCAGGCGTCGATGATTGCCGAGCTTGCGCGCCGAGCGAACGAGAACGCGCTGACTTACTCGCGTTGGTATCCGTGCAAGGTGATTGCGCAAGGCGCGGACGGATCACTTGAGCTCTACCCGGACGATGAGAAGGTAAGAGGTAATGGGCTTACGCGGATCCCGCTGCGACTCGGCTTGCCTGGCTGCAAGGTCGTAGTGACACCGGGCTCGCGCGTCGATCTGTTCTTCGAGAATGCGGATCCGAAGAAGCCTGCCTGCGCACTGAGCGAGCAGAGCGCTACAGCGGCTTACTCTTTCGTGCTGGGCGAAGTGTTGACAGCCTGGCTTGCCACGCACACTCACCCGACCGCGATGGGACCGTCAGGACCACCCCTCGAATCACCAACACTAAGCACGGTACTTTCCGTGACTCACAAGCTGGAGAGCTGATGCCGCTCCTGCTCACCGCGCTCACCGAGTCCCCGGGCATCCCTGGAGCTGGTGGCGCTACCTACCCAGCCACGCGCCTCGCCTGCGCCCAAGCGTGGGCCGACGCGGCGGCTGCCTGGGCATCGGGCATCGTCCCCGTGTCGACGGCCGTGTCTGCCGCCAAGGCGCCGCTTGCGGCCGCGCTCGACGCTGCGTTCGGTGCTCCCGATCCGGCGTCGACCATCTCGGGCATAGAATCAGCCTTCGCTGCGTTCGCGGCATCTGTGGGCGGCGGTATGGCGGGCTACGCGCCCACGCCGCCTCCTGGCCCGGTTGGCTTCGCAGTGCTGCTCACGAGCCCGTCAGCGACGCGCCAAGAAGGCGTCGCGAAGGTTGCCGCCGCACTCACGGCGTGGATGAGCACGGGGGTGGGAGCGCTTGTCGCGCCGCCCAATACAGCGGTGCCGTGGTCCTAGCGGAGCGAGCTAGCGAATATCGTCCAGCTGCTGCTCGGTGAGCGTCCACTCGCCAGGCTCGGCGCGCCTATACATCAGGTTGCCCTTGTCCCCGACGTGCCCGAGTCCGCCAGCGTGCCCGAGCTCGTGAGCGAATGCCCTGACTGAGGAGTTCGCTGCGATCCGAATGATCACCCCCTTGCGCGTTCGCTCGGTCTTGCCTGCCACGATATCGGTGTCTGTTACTCGCACGCCACTGTCCTGCCTGACGATGATTTCGCCGTCCAGTCGACGCTCGTGATCGACGGGCCGGACCCACCACATCTCGCTGCCGGCCATGTCGTTGAGCCGATCGACGGTCTCCTCGATGAGCTCCATCTGGCCCTGGGCCGAAGGCGCCACGTTCACGATGTGTCCTTCGTCTATGCCGCACGCGGCAAGCGACACGGCGACGACAGCGACCATCCACAGCTTCTTCATTCACCCAGGATAAAGGATCGCCCATGCCCTTCGAAGATCTGCCCGCTCCCGAGGCCGGCAAAGTGTTCGCCTGTAAGGTGGGCACCACTCATTTGGTGTTCACCGTTCCATCTGCGTGGAAGGGCAGGAAGGTTGATGTGGCCGTGCGCGGAGCCGCAGCGACCGCAGCCGTCTGGCTCGTGTTCGGGACCTCTACGTCAGTTGAGGCGGACCGAACAGCGTTTGTGACGGGCACGCCTCCTGGGTGGACAGTCAACCCGAAGACCGGGCGCCCGTGCCGCGATGGCGAAATCCGGGACTACCACATCAAGCCCAGCTGGTCACATTTCTCGGTTGAGGCTGCGGACGCGGACACCGAGATCTACATCACCCCGAGCGACTTCAGTACGCGCGAAGGGTAAGGCGCACTTGGGCACGCCGTTCATGGCCCCCGCGACCCGCTGTTGCCTCGGCAGGTTGGAAACGAACGGCACTTACTAACCACTTGCGAGGTGATTGATGGCCGACCTAGGCGATGACGTCGGCGGCGTGCTGGATCTCGATCCCACGATGGCCATCGTCTCCGGCAAGCAGTGCCTTCTGGAAGCTATTGCGCGCAGGTGGCTCGATCTTGCGGGCTCGCTTTTCTACGACCGCGACTATGGCGCCGGCATCGAGGCGTATCTGAGCGCTGCGACGCTGTCAGCTCACGACATCTCAAACACTCTTGAGTCTGAAGCGCTCAAAGACGAGCGTGTGCAGGACTGCAAGGTCGTTGTCACCGCCGCGGGCGAAACGCTGACGATCAAGGGCCAGATCACGGACTCGTCTGACGAAACTTTCAGCCTTACCGTCTTGGTGTCCAAGCTCGACGTCAAGGTGCTCCTAGAAAGCGCGCAATGATCACGCTTGCAGAGATTCTCACGCCTTCGACCGAGGAGGAGGCGCTTGCCACCTGTCTGGAGATCCTCGACTCACTCGGGTTTACCGCGACGAGTTGGCAGTCGGGAAGCCGCCAGCGCACGGTCGTGCAGATGTTCGCGCGCGTCTACGCCGCCTTCACAGTCACGATTGCGTCGCTTGCGTCGATGGGCTTGAACGAGACCGCCAGCGGCGATTGGCTCACGCTGTTCTCAGCCTCGCACTACGACAACACCAGGCGCGCCGCGGTCAAGACGCAGGGCGCGGTCGTGCTGACTGCATCGTCGGCAGCTCCCGGGCCGTTCACGATCGCAATCGGGCAGCTGGTCTTTGCAGACGTTTCGAACGGGTATACCTACCGCAACACAACGGGCGGCACGCTCAACGCATCGGGCACTCTGAGTGTTTCGGTCGAAGCTGAGACCGCTGGCGCTAACCGAGACGTGGCAGGCAGCACGATCACGATCATGAAGACGCCGCTTGCTGGCGTCACGTGCAACAACGCCGCGGACTGGATCACCCGCAACGGAAGCGATCTAGAGACAGACAGCGCACTGCGCGAACGCAATCGGTCTAAGTGGGGCACACTCGGAATCGCTCCGGGCACGGCGTATCAGTACTACGCAGCCATGGGTCACGAGTCTGTTCGGCGCGTCTGGGTGGATGATACGAACCCGCGCGGTCCTGGCACCCTCGACATCTATCTGGCGGGCGACTCTGGCGCTGTAGCAGGCTCGGTTGTTACGGCCGTCACCGCGTACATGGATGGCACCGCCGACGGCGTGGATCGCACGGGCTCGGCCACGGATCTGCTCGTAGCGTCCGCTGCGAACCTTACCGTTTCGGTGACTGGCACGGTGTACCTGCTCAAGCAGTACGACACGGCGGCGACGCGGACGGCGATCAACGCTGCGATTGAAGCGTTCTTCAAGACCGTGCCGATCGGCGGAACGCGAATCGTTGACGGCGGTCTTGGCTCGCTGAGGTTCGGCGCGCTTGCTGCTGCCATCTATCCGATTGCGGGCGTTCAGAACGTGGCCTTTGTTTCGCCGGTTTCGGATGTGCCGATGACTGTCGGCCAGGTCGCTGTTCCCACCGTCGCCTTCAGTTACGCGCAGGTCTAAAGATGGCGCTCCCAAGCAACTTTCGTGACTACGTCGCCAAGATATCTCCGGGCACGTGGCGCCGTGAATGGGGCCAGAAGTTCGTACAGGGCGCGATCGGGCTGCTCTTCGACATGCTTGCAGAGGGCACTCAGACGGCGGTCATAAGCAGCAAGTTTGGCTCTCGAAACTTTCCGGATGACGTGCCCGAGGTCATTGGCCGAGAGCGCCATTTGCCGCGTTTTCCCGGCGAGTCCATGGCCAGCTATTCCGCTCGCGTGCACAACGCGTGGAGCCTGTGGAAGCAGGCCGGCACGAACGGCGGCATCATCGCGATGTTCGCGGCTCTAGGTCTAACTGTCACCGTCATGTCTAACGCGGAATGGAACTGGGACAGTCAGCCCGAAAACTGGTCTCGTATCTGGGTCGTGTTCCAGGAAGGCTCCTGGGGCACGTCAGGCACCTGGGGTGACGGCTCGAAGTGGGGCGACGGTAGTCTTTGGGGCATCGGCGCAACGCGAGATGAAGTGCGCGCAGTGCGCGACATTGTCCGCAAGTTCAAGCCAGCGCACGTCATCTGCCCGGCTATTTGCGTGGTTTTCGACGCGGTGACGTGGGCAGCAGAGCAGCCTGACGGCACCTGGGATGTGCTTCCCAACCGCAGCGGCGCTGCGATCTATCTCGACGGGTGAGTGGACTAGATGCCATCAAATTACACGCCTCTTACCGCATCGTGGCCGACCACGATCCAGATCCCAAGCGATGGAGACGACGCCGACGCGGCGAGCGTTGCGGCGGCGATTCAGGCTCTTGGGGATCGCACTCAGATCATCCACGACGGGCGCAGCTACCTTGCCCCTGCATCGCTGAGCGGCAGCCAGGTCGACTACGGCCCCGCTGGGTGGGTGGATGCCACGATGGTGCTGCTGACAGCGAGCGCCGCGTTCACCTTCCACGGGCTTATAGCAGGCGCGCGAAAGACGCTGGTCAACACAAGCGTCTACGAATGCACCATCGCGCACGAGAGCGGCACGGAGGCGACGGTCACGCGACGCGTGATCTGCCCGAATGCCGAAGCGTTCGTCCTGGGCCCTGGGTGCGCCGTGGACATCGCGTACGACGATGCCGCGTCGAAATGGCGCGTGTGCTCGAGCGTCAACACCTCGGGCGACTTTGCCTGGTCCGGAAGCCATATCTTTAACGGCGGAGGGGGCGGAGAGACGCTCAGGGTCGGCACGAACGGCGGAATTCTAACAGAGGATCTTGCGGGCGACACCGTGTCGGTCAACGCGCACTACTCAGACATGCTCCAGAATGCGAATTGGAGCGTAATATTCGCAGCCGGCAGCGACACGACCGGACTCGTTTCAGCGGGTGGTGGCGGATTCGGCATGTTCCTGGAACTGGCCAAGAACGTCCCTTCCAACGCGAAGCTTGAATCCGTCAGGGTAAGGTTTCAGCCCGGCGACGCGGTGGCCACTGCGGGAAATCGCATGCAGTTCGCTTTGTACACGCGAACCACGGGCGCGTCGTCTTTTACTGGCCCCAAAACGACCGCGCTCGTCAACCTGACCGGCGTAGACACGCTCGCAGACAACGGCACGGCGAGTCAGCAAGACCTTACGCTCACGCTGGCCACTCCGCAGGATGTGGACCGTTCCAGCCTAAACAGCACAACCGGTGGCTTCTGGTCGATCTTTCTCTACGTGCGCGGGTCTACTTCAGGAGCCGGAACCTGCGCTGTTTACGACATCGCGCAGAACTTCAAAGTCAAATCCTACAACCCTTACTAAGGAGTCATCATGGCTGGATGGTTAGACGATCTCCTTGGCTACAAGGAAGTGCTCATCGACGGCGTCGCACTCACGCGCCGCGACACGCTGAATCTCGTGGGCGCAACGGGGGCCGACAACCCGGAGTATAAGCGCACGGATCTTACTGTTGGATCGAGTGCGGTGCTCTGGGAGTGGAACGGCGTCGACCTGTCGCAGTTCGAGTCCGCCGCGGGCCTGGCGACAAACTCGTGCGTTAGCACGCTCTCTGTTGTTAGTGACTCAGGCATCGCGGGCGGCAAAAAGCTCAGATACCAGATGAGCGGTTCGAGTCTGTATGCAGTAGCGTCACATCTGATAACGCAGCGATTTCCCCAGCGCTACCGCATCGAATGGGAGACGCTGGCGCATAGCGCGTACTGCGGATTCGCCATCATGGCCGACAACGCCACGACGTTTCACGGCTACATCATGGCGAGCGCGAACGGCGCGCAGTTCCCAGACCGGATTGACGCCGGGGTCCGGTCCTCGGGCTCAGCGACGCCTGTGGGAGGCATGGCAGGTCTCGTGCGTGGCCAATACAGCTTGACGGTGCTTGGCGACAAAGCGGCAGGGATGGGCCCACGCTTTGGCGCTCACTATAGAGGCGGCAGTTACAACGTCGGCACGCAAAACGGCGGGGGCGGAATGATTCACACGGGTTTTCCGCCAACCGAGACGGCGCCCGTTTCGTGGAATGGCCTCGCGTGTGACCGCATCGGACTCGCGATCAAGTCCGCTGGCTCCTCCGTGCTGACGTTCGATCTTGCGAGCCTGAGGGTACTTGACCTGACTAAAGCGTAAGCAGCGCAGCACTACCAACATCGCCGTCTGAGCCACCCGGAGCACGCCCTATGAACCATCGCGATCTAACCATTCGAGCTTGCGAGCGCCGCATGTCCGGGCGCCGGCCAGGTCGTGGCGGGAGTCGTGGTGGGGGTGGTGTGGCTGTTGCTCCCCCTCTGGTCATGTACGGTGGAGGCGGCTTCGACACGACCAATCTGCTCGGCTCTGCTGCAGGCGGCGGCTATCGCGGCAACACGGCTGGATTCACCGTTTGCCAGCTGCACAGGATGAACACTCAGGTCCTCAGCGGCCACATGAACAGCTACTTGGACGGTTCAGGTAAGGGGTACTATTTTATCCAGGACACTGCTACGACGATCCGGTGGATTGTCGGGAATGCGGCGGGTAATGCCCATGTCAACAGCCCGCAGTACTCACCGCTCGCTGACATCGGCAAGATCGTTCTGCTTGTCGGGCGGTGCACTGGCCCCAGTGGTCTCATCTCGCTATGGGCGAACGATGTCAAGGTCGGGGCCGATGTAGCGACCACTGGCTACACGGTGCCATCCGCAGCACTCCGCCATACCATCGGCGTGCGAAACAACGGCACGAGCGCGCATACAGGTATTGACATCTTTGCATGGGGTGGCTGGGACATCGCGCTGTCTGACGCTCAGATCCACGATCTCTATGAGTCGGTGCGCGTCAACGGTAAGCTGCCGACTAACATCACAGGCACAGCTGCAGACACAGCGATGATTTGCAATGTCGCAGACGCTGTTGTTAGTGCTGCTTTCCCCTCGCCGATTCCGTCAACAGTGGGCGCGGCAAGCTTCTCTGTCTACTCAGGCTCCGCAGCGGGTATTGACCTTATTACTGCGACGGTTACTCCATGACTACGTTTGCTTGGCCTAAGGCCGATGCCTACGCACCGACGGACGTCTGGATCGCATGGGGCGACTCGATGTCGGATGGTCGCGGGGATCCTCTAGAGGCGCCCGCGGGTTACCCTCCTGCAGCTGGATCGCTGTACATGTACAGAGCGCTCTCGTACGGGACCGGCTACATCCCCCTGACCGAGCCCTGCGGCATCGGCATTAGCTCGTCCGTATGCGTTGGCCCTTGGGGCATGTTCGCTTGGTTAGCGCAGCAGCAGACCGGCAGACAGACTTGCGTCGTCAATGGCGGTGTTGGCGGGTCTCTCACGAGTGCACACCTACCAGGTACCGCAAACTACCTAAGCCTGACAGCACGTACGGACATCGTGATGTCACGCCGCAATACCACTTTACGCGGTATCTGCATGTACGTCGGGCCAAATGACGCGGCGCTCGTTTCGGCGCCTAGCTGGCTGGCGAATGTGCAGGCTGTGCTTGCTGCGCTTCGGGCGCGCTACGGCAAGGCCGCCGCCGACTGTCCATGCATTTTCAGCGATCTTACTGTCGCAGTCGGCTCCGACGGCGCGACGTACCGGTGGTGGGATGCGGCCACAGCCGCAGCTGCCGGCGGCGGGGCCAACGTGCGGACTGACATGGCGACGCTCGCCGACGCAAACCACATCAAGGTCACACCACCGACGCCAGTCGACCGTGACGGCGTGCATCACAAGACTGGCCAAAACCACACGATTGCCCAGGCAGCTTTGGTTGCGGCAATGGGGCATGCATCGTGGGCCTGATACCAAATCGAGGCAAATCGAAGGAGTAACCATTTGGAAGACTTACTAACGTTCCTCCCTTCCGAGTGGGCCAGCTACCTGCGCGTGATTGCCGAGGTGAGCTTTGCGCTGTCCCTCCTCGCAGCCGCGGTAAAGCCCCTGCTCGGCGATCCGCGTCCTGGCTTCGATCCGAAATGGAAACAGCGGGTGTTCTGGCTGATGCATTTCGTGGACTGGGCAGCGGTCAACACCGCCACGATCCGCGAGAAGACAAAGCGCGTGAACGCTATCGAGACTGAGCGTCAGATGAAGCGCATACGCACAAGCTCGCAGGCCGGGCCGATGTTCGCGCTCGCGCTGGCGCTCATCCCGTCGTCAGCCTGCGCAGGCTCGCAGCTACGCACCCACGCATCGATCGCTGATGCCTCCTACGCGCCTATCACAGCAGCCAAGAGCGCGCTTGAACGACACATTGCGGCAGACGCAGCGGCAGTGAAAGCGCGAGCGACGTCGCCCGAGGACGAGCGCGCGCAGATGTCCGCGCTGCAGTCGTCTTACGCTCGCACCGAGGCGACCTTCGACCTTACGCGCGAGGCATACAACGCGTACGTCGAAGCGATCCAGGGGTCGCACGCAACAGGCGCAGACATTCCGCATGAAGCTGCGCTCGCTCTGCTGAGTAGGTGGCGTGCGTTCATCGAAGCGGCGCGGGCGATGGGCCTTACCGTCCCTGAGCCTCCCGAGGCGCTACGTGACCTCGGAGGTGCACCGTGACCGAGAACGACAAGATGGCGGCCACGCTGCTCGAGAAGCTCGGCAACTTGACGGGAGAAATCGCGGCGATGTTTGGCGCGCGCGGTGTTCTCGCAGGCGCAGCGGTCAAAGCGATTACGCACGGCGCTGCGATGGCGATTCGGCACCGCGGCGCAACAACGGATGAGATCGTGCAGTCGCTGCGCAAAATCGGAAGGCTTGAGACGCCGTGGCAGGACAGTAAGGTCACCGGCAAGGATCCGGCATGACGGCCTACGTCGCCGGCAGGAACGTGATCAGCATCGAGGACGGCGGCCCTGTGCCTGTCGCGCTGGTCGATGGCGAAGCGTTCTACGCAGGCGACCCGCCGAGATGGATCGCGGTCGAGACGCACAAGGGGGATGAGTACGACGAGCACCCCGACGAATATGCACGACAGGATGAGGCGACATTTTGACCGGAGCGATCATTGTAGACGGCAAGGAGCACGATGTGCTTGCGCGCTGGCCTGCCAAGGATCCAGAGGTGCGCCTGTGGTACGAGACGGGGCTTGCGTTCAGGGGGCTTCCGCGACGCACCGAGACCCGTGCTATCTGGCTGCATTGGACGGGCGGCGAGAATCCGGCGGACGGAGTCATGCGCACGCTCAAGTCTGCGCACCTGAGTGTCAACTTCCTTGTCGACCAGACGGGCGTGATCTGGCAGTTCGCAGACGCTGCGTTAGCGACCGCGCACGCGGGGGGAAAGAATGTCGTTCTGAGCGCCAACCCTTGGGCGTGCTCGATTGAGATCGCAAATCGCGCAACGCCAGAAGGGGATCACAGCCAATGGCCGCGCGAGGTCGCAGAAGACACGATCAACGGGTACGTGTTCAAGGCGACGCGCTTCTACGACGATCAGGTCGTGGCCACTGTCGCGCTCGTCGAGACGTTGTGCACTGCGTTCGGGATTCCGATGGACGTTCCGCGTTGGCCCAACGGCAAGCTC
>JBBSJC010000170.1:0-14606 GCA_038257655.1 Polyangiales bacterium
ACGGCAGGAGTGCGCCGCGCTGGCCTCAGAGGGCCTGGCTCACGTGCAGCACCGCAGGGAAAACGGCGGCAAGGGCGCTGCTGTCAAGACGGGCTTTGTCGCTGCCAAAGAGCTCGGCTTCACCCACGCGCTGCAAGTCGACGCCGATGGCCAACATGACCTGACGCGCATTCCAGACTTCGTCGCGCTCGCGGCGCAGCATCCTTCAACGCTTATCCTCGGTTGCCCGGTGTACGACGGCACGCTGAACAAGGGCCGCTACGCCGCGCGCCTCGTCACGCGTTTTTGGAACTACGTCGAAGTGCTCGGGCCAAGCATAGGCGATTCCATGTGTGGCTTTCGCGTGTACCCGATCGACGCCGCACTTGCTGCACACACGCGGGGCGACCGGATGAACTTCGACGTCGAGATCCCAGTGCGAATGGTATGGAATGGGATTCCGATCCTGAATGCTCCGGTGGGTGTACGTTACCTCGGGCCCGAAGAGGGCGGCATCTCGCACTATCAGACTTTTTGGGATACGGCGCACATCAGCTGGACTCATACCAGACTGGTTTGTGAGGGCATTTTGCGCCTCGTCAGCTGGTCTGTACGCAGGCTACTCGGCCTCAAGCGATGAGCGCGGGCGGCCCGGCGACGCCGCCCAAAGCGGCCTGGCTGACCCATGAAGAGCGCGGCACGGCGCTCGGGATTCGCTTTGTAGTCTGGCTGTGCAATCAGGCGGGGCGGGCGGTGGCTCGCGCCTTTGTGCGCATGCTGGCGCTGTACTTCGTACTGTTCGCGGGTGCGAGTCGGCGCGCATCGCGCGGATTTCTAACGCACGTGTTGGGACGTAAGGCGCGGCTGGGTGATGTCGTAAAGCACATCACCACCTTTGCGCTGGTCGCGCTCGATCGCGTGTTTTTGCTGCAAGGGCAGCGCGAAAAATTCGAGCTGACTTCCCATGGTACCGAGCACCTCGATGCGCTGACCGCGCAAAAGCGGGGCGCTATCCTGCTCGGCGCGCACCTCGGCAGCTTTGAAGCCATGCGGGCACGCGCGGACAAGCGTGGCCATGACCTGTACGTGCTCGCTTATCTGGAGAACGCAAAGAAGATCACTCAGGCCTTGTCCGCGCTCGCACCCGAGATGCATGACCGTGTGATCGCGCTCGGCTCGGTGGACGCCCTGTTGCGCGCCAAAGAAGTGGTCGACCAAGGCGCGATGATCGCCATGCTCGGTGATCGCACCGGGCTCAACAGTAAGACAACAGAAGTCGACTTTTTCGGGCGAAAGGCGGCGCTGCCCACCGGCCCGTTTTTGCTTGCCTCGACCTTACGCTGTCCGGTGCTGCTCGTGTTCGGGCTGTACGCGGGCGGCAATCGCTATCAAATGTTCTGCGAGCCGTTCGCCGAGCGCATCGTTTTGCCGCGCAAGGATCGCGAACGGGCGCTACACGATTACGCCCAGGCCTACGCGGCGCGTATCGAGCATTACGCGCGGCTCTACCCGTTCAACTGGTTCAACTTGTATGAGTTCTGGAGCAGCGAGCAGCCGGCCTGAGTGTCTGGCCAAGCGACGTTGAGGGTCGCGGCCTCAATCCTCGAGCGTGAAGGGCTCGCTGCCGAATTCTAACTTACCGTTGTCCCTGAAATGACAGAGCACGAACTCGACGCTGCCCCGCTCAAGCCGGTCTGATTGTCCGTAATCGAAGCTGTGTGAAGTGCCCGCAAAGTCGACGTCCTTGCCGGCTCTGATCGCAGCGCGCGCGCGCGCGTACTCGAGAAAATCGTACTGCTTACCACCGCGCGTCACCTCGGGCAGCGCCTCGCGTACGAGCATCCCGTCGTCCGAGCCCGCGGCTTCGAGCGCGAGCGCGAGCGCAAACACCGCGTCGAAGGTGGAGTGACCGATCGCAATGTTGGTGGGAAACCGTCGTTGATAAGCCTGCAAAAACGCCTGGTGCGAGCTTCCGGACTGGAACGAGGTCGAGATGCTTTCGTGGCGCAGAGTCTCGATACCAGGCACACCGAGCCCGAAATCCGACACGCACAAGGTTGGCCACAGACGCCAGGCCACAGCGTTCACCGAATAGCTCTGCAAAAAGCGATTGAGCACGCCGGCACCGAGGGCGGGCGTTGCGAGCAGTAGGATCACATCTGGAGGCGACGCCATGATTTGCGCCAAGGCCTTGTCTGCTTCGTCTTCGCTCGAAAGCTCGATGCGCTGCACAATCTCGCCGCCCCGGGCCTCGTACTCGCGCTCAAGCTCCTGCTCGGCTCGCAACAGGGCCTGTTCATAGATCACGGCCATACTGTGTTGACCGACCGCTATCGCGCGCTCTGCCGCCACGCTGGCGTGATCAGCTTGGGTGGCGAGCAGATTGAAGATGTAGGGTGCATCGTCGAACGCAAGGTCACTCGTCAGCGTAAAAAACGGCGTCTCGTGCTGTTCTGGCAAGGTATGGATCGCCTCTGAATACGGCGAGACCAGGGGGCCTATCACCGCCACCACCTGCTGTTCGACAAGCTCTTTGACGAGCTTCGGGATGCGGTCGATCTTACCTGCATAGTTCACAGGCACGATCTCGAGCTTACGATTCAGGGCGCCGCCTTGCTCGTTGATGATTTCGGCCGCGAGCCGCGCCGCGTCCACAAAGGGTGGCTCGAAGGCGCCGAAGAAACCCTCGGTAGAATAAAGAAAGCCTATTTTTACGCTGCTTTCTCCGGTGCTTTTGGAAGACGAGCAGCCTACTGCGCTCAGCGCGAGCACGCAGCCAAGCATTCTGGTTGTACACAGCCTCATGGGGAGCCTCTTTGCTCAGAACTGCTGGGACAGGTAGACGAAAGCGCGCGTGCCGAGCGCGGGTACATCGAAACCGTAAAAGCCGGGGTCCGCATAGCGCTGATTGAGCAAATTCTCGATGCGCGCGGTGATCTTCGTCGGATGCCCCGACCAGAGCTCCCACTCTCCAAACAGGGCAGCGCCGAGCAACACGTAAGCGCCGAGCGAGTAAGCACGACCGACCAAATCGGCGTTGCCCTGGGCAGCGGGGCGCGGCCCAACAAAGGTAAGCTCGGGTGAAACACTCAGCTCGAGCAATGGAATGCGATAGGTGACGCGCGAATGGGCTGACCAGGGCGGAAAGGCCGTGCCCGGACGCCTGCGCAAAGTAAGCGTGCTGTCATCGTTCGAGATGAGCGAGATGGCGCGCACGTAACTGCCGCTCAACCAGGCTTTGATGCGCGCCCCCCAAACGACACTCGCGGTCAGCTCCGTGCCCGCCAGACGTTCGGTACCGATGTTGCGCGACACGAAAAAGAAGCCGCTTGGCTCGTATTGAACGCGATCGTCGATCTCCGTGAAATAGGCGCTGCCCGTCAGCGCAACCTGCTTGCCGAGCGAGACGCCACCTGCGCCTTCGACCGTATGGGCGCGTTGCGGTCGCAAAACGCGCTGTCCACTAAAAGCGCTGCGATCGAAGTATGCAACCGAGCCGATGCGGCCGCGCTCCGATTCGCTGCCCGAAAAACGCGGCGGAGCCTCGCCATAAAGCTGCTCCGCAGAGGGCGCTCTGAAGCTCGCCCCGTAGCCGAGCTTGGCGTAGAAGCCGCGTTCCGGGGGCGCGTAGACCACGACCGCACGGGGACTTGGCACCGTGCCATACAGGCTGTGGTAATCGAAGCGCAGACCGAGCGTGGCGCTAAACGCATCGAGAAACGGATAGTACAGCTGCGCGTACATGCCAGCGTTGTCCAACCTGCGGCGTTTCGGATTGGCGGTTGGAGTTCGCGTGCCAGCGCGGCGCAAGCGCGTACCGTCAGGTGCGATCACGTCCGAGCGCAGCTCTTCGTCAAATGACACGGGTAAGTGACGCTCCTGTCGGTGGTCGACGCCGAGCTTCACTTCGAGTGCATGCACGTTAAACACGGCATTGGCGGCAAGCTCGACGGCACGGGCCTCTTCTACGCGTTTGAGTACGTAGCTGTCATCGCCCAAGCTCAGCGTGTCACCGTCAGCGCTCGACGCGAGGTAGGCGCCACTGGCCGTCAGCCGCAACGGCGCGGACAAGGCCTTTGTGTAGGACAGGCGCGCGACTTGGTTATCGCGCACGACGCGGCTTGCGTGCGTGAGCGGAGCCAGCTCATCGAACTCGGCGTGACTGTCCAGGCGCTGATTGGACACGAGGGCGCTGATTTCTCCCCAGGTCGCGGCATCGCCAGCACTGGCGCGTGCAAAAATCGCACGCGGCCGCGACTCATCGCCGCGGGATCGGACGTTGCTGACCGAGCTCAAGCCCGTGTCCAGCAAGGGGCTCGACTCAGGCAAGGTAAGACCTGAGCGATTCAAGCGCGCGCCACTCACTGCGATCAGCACGTCGGCTACACCAGGCTCGCCCGCGGCCGCGACGATCGAAGCTTCAGCACCCAGCTGGTTGCGAATCGTACCGATACCGAGTGTGGTTTGGATCCCGGGCTGCTCGTAGCCGCGCTTGGCGATCACGTTGATCACACCAAGGAACGCGTTGGCACCGTACAGGGCGGAGGCAGGGCCGCGCAGCACCTCGATCCGTTCCACCGCATCGATGGGAATCAGCTCGCGGTCAAAGAAGTTACCGGAGGTCGGCAAGTAGGCGACGCTCTGACCGTCGATCATGACTTTGATGATGCTGCCGGCGGCACCGACGCCGCCGTTGATGCCTCGTACGCCGAAGTTGTGGGTCACCAAATTGTCGACGTCGTAGAAGCCCGGCACGAGGCGCAGTGCTTCGGCAAGCGAGCGGCAACCACACTCAGCCAAATCCCGAGCCGTGATCACGATCACCACCGCTGGCGTACGGGCAAGCGAGAGCTGCGTGCCCGTGGAGACTTCGACCTTGGTCGAGAGCAATTGCTCGATACTCAGCTCGGCAAGCTCAGCCAGCGCCTCGTCATCGACACTCTCGCCAACTTCCTGGGCCCTTACGGCCGTGGTGAGCAGCGTGAGAGCCAGCGCCAAAGCGCTGTGCAGCGAGCTACGATCCGGCCAACAGCTGCGCTCTGACCGCTGGCGGCTCGGTCCCGGCGTCTGGCGGCTCGGTCCCGGCGTCTGCCTGCACGGCAGCGCTGCCCTCATGAACGCCTCGCAACATTCGGGATGCTTGCCCGTTTGCTGCCGTGCGCTTGCGCCAAAATGTGGTTCACCGTGCGCGCCAGGTCACGACTGGTGAATGGCTTTTGCAAAAAGCCGTCCGCTCGCACCTCGTCGCTCGTGCTCGGACTGTAGCCTGAGACGATCAGAATCGGGATATGCGGCGCAAAGCGCTTGAGGTGGTTCGCCGCCTCGGCACCGTTCATCACGGGCATGACCATGTCTAAAATCACAAGCTCGATGTCCAGCGTGCGCGATACCTGCTCCACGGCTTCGCGCCCGTTGCTGGCCGTGCTTACGCGATAACCGTCGTCTTCCAGGATCAGCCGCGCCACTTCGCGAATAGAAGGCTCGTCGTCTACCACGAGCACGTGACCGCGACCGCGCGGTCTGTCGCCGCTGACATGCTCAGGCCCAGGCTCTTTCGCGGCAACCAACGCCTCAGTCTTTGGAAAGTGACGCAACGCGGGCAAGTACAGACGGAACACAGTGCCTTGACCCAGGCCGCTTTCGACGCGCAATAGACCCTGATGAGCACGGATCGCATCGGTTACGGTTGCAAGCCCCAGACCGGAACCCTTACCTGCCGGCTTCGTGGTGAAAAACGGCTCAAAAATGCGTTCGCGTAGCGCCTCAGGGATCCCTTGGCCGGTGTCCGCGACCCAGACTTCGATGTAGTCGCCCGGCGCGAACAGGCTGCTTTCGTCAGCGACTTCCCCCCCCGGCTCGCAGGGTCTCGCATCGAGGCGCCGCCGACGCGACCCAAACCGTAAGGTTCCGCCGCTCGGCATGGCGTCCCGCGCGTTCAGCCCCAGATTGAGGATCGTGCTCTCAAGCTGCGCTGCGTCGCCATCGATCATGCATGGTTCTGCGCTGAGCTCGCGCTCGACTTGGATGCGCCGATCGAGCGTGCGCTCCAAAATCGCCGACACGCGAGCTATCACTTCGTTCATATCGGCGGGAGTCGACTGCGCTTTGCTCTTGCGCGCAAAGCCGAGCAAGCGCGAGGTGAGCTGCGCGGCATGCTCGGAGATGCGCACGATCTCGTCGCCTATCTGCTCGACCTTGCGTCCAGGCGCCGCGGGCATTCGCAATAGCTCTGCATAACCCATGATGCCGCATAACAGGTTGTTGAAGTCGTGGGCGATACCCCCTGCGAGCTGCCCTACGGCTTCGAGCTTGTGGGCCTGAAGCAGCCGCTCTTCGAGCACGCGACGCTCGCTCACGTCGCGCGCCACCACGAGCAAGGTGCGCAACTGGTCCGCTGTGCGCAGCGCGAGAGGTGCCAGCGCCGCCTCGATGAAACGCGTGCCTTTGTCGCCCACAAGCTCGTAATCGACGCGCCTGGTCTCGGAGCCTTGCAGCGCCAGGTCGAGTGCGGCGCGCACGCGCTTGGCTGCCGGCTCTGACAGGCTGTCGAACAGAAGCGTGCCGATGATGCTGGTTTCGGGCTGGGGCGAAAACTCCGCTTGCTGTGCCAACACTTCGACGTAGCGTCCCGCTTCATCGAGCACGAACACGGAGTCGGGCATGGCTCGAACCAGCGCACGCACACGTGCTTCGCTGAGATCACGCTCGGTGACCCGTGCCCGAATTTGATCGAGCATCGTGTTGAAACCCCGGTACAGCGTACCGATTTCGTCGGCGCTCGGCTCCTCCACGCGCAGGCCAAGCAAGTTCTCGGTGCCCACGCGGCGCATGACCTCGGACAGCTGCAAGATCGGATCGGCTATCAAGCGCGACAAGCGCGCGGCGAGCAGGGCACACAGCGCGATCAAAAAAGCGCTCGCCAGGATCACGCGGCGTGTATCTCGAAACAGCTGCGCCTCGAGCTCACGCGTCGACATGACAATCCGTAAGGTGCCGATCGGCTGACCCTTGTGTGTGACCGGGTGGGTCGCGACCAGCAGCCCGTCACCTTCGAAAGCTGCTTGAGGCGTGGTCCTGGGCGCGGCAGGGAGCTTAGGCTGGGAGCTACCATAGCTTGCAAAGACGTGCTGATCGCGATCGAGGATCGTCGCTGAGCGAACGGCACCGTTCTGCTGCAACTTGGCAAGCATGGTCGCGGCACCTTCTGGGTCCTCGAACACCAGCGGGCCCACCGCGTACTCAGCGACGGTTGCGGCCAAAACCTTCGCGTCTTCGTGCGCAGCCAGGCGCAAGCCCTCGCGGTGGCTGGCTGCGAGCAGCAACGCCACGCCGAGAATACCAAGGCTCGCGACGCTCAGCGTCGTGATGAACACCTTCTTGCGGACGGGCATGTTACCAACGCGGAACAAACAAGCCTCCTACAGACCTTCGACCAAACGAGCGAGCGACAGCAGCTGGTAGCTCGCGTGCAAATGCCGGTGCTCAAGCGCACGCCGGTTGATCTCGAAACGCACGCGATCTCCCTCGCGGTACAAGTTCACCGCCGCCCCGCGTGCGGCAAAGCCAGGCGTATCTCCGACGATCAGAGTCGGACTATCGCCGATCTGATCCAAGATCTGCGACAACTGCTCCGAAAATCCGCGTGTCACGAACAAAATATGCGTTTTGCCGATTTGCTCGCGACGCTCCACCGAGCGCACCACGGCAGGCGGTGAGCTCGCGTTCGGTTTTGCATACAGCAATCTCAGGCGCGGCAAGAGCGGTGAGGAGCCAAGTACGGTGATGATCAGGCGGCCGCCCGGAGCTTTGAGCCCGGCGGCCTCGGGCCAACGAACGAAGCTCGCAATCTTTTGGAGCATCGCCGCTTCCACTTCCACAAAGCCGTAGCCGCGCTCAGCATGCGCTTTTGTCGACGCAAGTACGCACGCGAGCGCGATCAAAGCCATCGCCAGACTGCTGAGGACGCGGCGGCACACGAAGCTGCCAGCCTGGGACGCGGTGCGCGCCGAATGCATGAGCGCGGGAGGATAGGCGATCGTGCGAATTAGGCCGCAGCCTTATCACGCATTCCGGCCGAACCTGGCAAAAGGGGATGGGCGCGCGCTGACGGCAACGCATGCACGCAAATGCTTACCCTTCTGATCTGTCGGCGATCGACGTTAGAATTCTCGGTGTGAGCGCACTGGGGGGATGCACGATCGTCGTCTTGTCGGGACCTGGGTCCCGATCGCGGCAGCTGCAGATCCCGCGCGGTTGGCCGGTGTGGATGCTGTTGGTGAGTCTGCTCTCGCTGAGCGCAAGTCTGATTGCAGGGCGTCAAGCGCGGGCTTGGTTCGATCCGAATGCGCATCGCCCGGGCGTTCTCGCACCGCAAGCTCCGGCGGTTGTGAAGCCCGCTGTGATAGAGGCGACCGCGAGCAGCCCACCGCCCCGACGCCTGCGTTCACGCGTAAGGCCGCTTGCGCAAGCGCTGCCCAGTGCAGTGTCGGTGATGCCCATGCGGCTTTCGACTACGGCGCGCGATGCAGGCAGAACAAGCGAGGGCGCGCGTGCCCGGGGCCCCTCAGGCGAGCTTGCGTTGTTTGACGTCAATGGCGCGCGCGCGATCCGGGTGCGACCCTTCGATGGGCAGGGCTTGCCCGCTCCGGCATCGTTTGGGCAGCTCAAGGAGTTCATGCGCTGCCGTCGCACGGGCCAGACCCGCGACATGAACACGAGCCTGGTCGCCCTACTTGCGACGATCGCGGCGCACTTCGATGGCGCCGTGCTGCACGTGATCTCGGGCCATCGCGTCACCGATGAGGTGACGACGCGCCCAACCAGCCAGCACACACTCGGCACCGCGGCGGACATCCGCATTCCCGGCGTCAGCGTGGAGCGCTTGGCCGCAGCCGCGCAACAGCTCGGTGCCCATGGCGTCGGCCTCTACCCGCTCAGTCGCTTCGTGCACGTAGACGTGCGCTCGAAACCTTACTTTTGGCGTGATGTCGGAACGGGCGCGGTCGCTACGCGCGCACCTTTCTGAATCTCTTCGCTCGCTGCACGGAGCGGCTCGGCGCTGTGAAAGCCTAACCAGGCGGCGCCGCCCATCACCGAGAGCCACGCGCAGCACAGCACGAGCAAAGCCCAGCGCGGAACGTGCACGCGCAGGCTTTGTCGCGTCGGTCCGCGCACGATCATCAGCGTCCAGCCATCTGCCACGAGCCAGCGCACGGTGGCCGGCCTATTCCGCAGCCTCGACCTCATCTGCGATCATCTCCACATCGTTGTCCGGAGCCAAGCTCTTGACCGGCGACGCGCCACCGGCTTCGTTCGTGCGTGAGGCGCGACCATCCATCACGCCGCCGCGATCGACCTCGAGCGTTGTGTAGCGCGCGTCACCGCGCACCGCTCCAGTCGACAAGACGTGCAAGTGCCCGCGCGCTTGCAGACTGCCTTCGACGCGGCCGCCGATCGATAGCGCATCGGCTATTACCTCACCGCGGATCGAGCCTTCTGGACCGACCGACACGTGACCGTCGGCAATCAGCGTTCCTTCCACGGTCCCGTCGATCTGAACCACACCCTTCACGCGCAGCGTGCCCTCGACGATGCTGCCTTGCGCGATGATGGTCACTGTTGCGGATCTTTGTTGTCGCTTACCGAACATGCGGCGCCCCCAAGCGTGCGTGTCTGCAGCAGACGATGTTAGTCTGCTCGCGGCAAATCGAGGAGGGTACGTTCTGTCCCACGCTGCACAGGATGCATGGTTGCGAATGTGTGTGCCCACCCTGTGCGCTACGGAGACACTTGGCTTGACCGAACGCACGCCGGGCGTCACGAGCTGGGCAGATGCGTACAAAGCTCAAGCTCGCACCGCACGAAAACGCCGTCACTACGCAGGTTATGCATACGGTGGCCTTCTACGAGACCGACGCGATGGGTGTAGTGCACCACTCTAATTACGTACGCTTTCTCGAACACGCGCGTGTGCGCTTTTTGGCGGAGCACGATCAGCCTTACACGGACTACATCAGCCAGGGTTATCATGTTCCGGTGACGCGGGTCGAAGTGCACTACCAGCGCCCCTGCCGGTTTGCCGATCAGATTGCGATCACCTGCTGGCTTGCCTGGGCGCGCAGCGCGTCGCTCGGTTTTGCCTATCAGCTGACGGTTCAGGGCCAAGCGGTCGCCCACGGCACGACCGACCATGCGCTGATCACGCTCGATGGCCGCCCTACTCGCATCCCCGATTCGCTGCGCGCACGTATCGTCGCGTGGTTACCGCCCGACCCGCGGCGGTCATAGGAGCTCCATGTCCAAGCACAGACTCAAGCATTGGTTTAGCGCAGGTTGCCTGGCGTTTACATTCAGCGCCACGTTCGGCGGCACGCTCAGCGGCTGCTTTGGCGGCGATGACGGAGAAGCGGCTTCTACTGCGCCACCTCCACCTCCGCCTCCCTTGCCCGCGCCACCTCCCGGAACCCAGCACGTCGATTCGAACCTAGCGATCGGCGCGCCTGCCGATGCGCTCAAGGCGCTGGAAGCATTGGGGCAACTCGGCAAAAACGCGCAGGCTGAGCTCGGCCCGGTAGTAAGCTTTCGCGATCTCGCGCCGTTTCTGAAAGACGATATCGGCAGCTTCAAGGCCGACGGTAAGCTCGATGGCAAAACCACCTCGATCCAGGGCATGCAGATAAGCGAAGTGAAGCGCAGTTATAAGAACGGCGAACAAAGGCTGCGCGTATCGATCACCGATACCTCACTTGCGCCATTCAT
The DNA here is from genome assembly GCA_038257655.1 of Polyangiales bacterium. Lineage (GTDB taxonomy): Bacteria > Myxococcota_A > Polyangia > Polyangiales > DASUME01 > DASUME01. Next base: position 10,738 of record JBBSJC010000170.1, read on the forward strand.
GCGCGCGGGGTTCGCGATGGCCCAGATGATCCAAGAGGACTCGACGCGGGGTTACAAAAAGGGCGGTCAGTTTCAAGGCCAACCCGGCATCGCCGAGTGGAAAGAGAGCGGTCAAAGCGAGCTACACGTGCTCGCAGGTGGCCGCTTCTTGGTCGACATCTCGATTTCGAAGGCAAGCGCTGGTGATGCCGAACAGCTGTTTGCCAAACTGGATGTGCCCGCGCTGATCGCGACCGCGAAAAAAGCCAAAAACAATGCCGCTGCGCCGGTACCAGCCAACAGTCCGTAACGCACGGTCGACTTACTCTTTTGTCAGCAACGCGCCTTCGCTCTTGAGCGCTGCGATTTCAGCCGCGGAAAAGCCGGCTTCGTGCAGGATCGCTGCACCGTGCTCGCCGGGCTCTGCAAACGGACGGCTCACGCCGCCAGGCGTGCGCGAAAAGCGCGGAGCGGGCGCTGGTTGCAAAACTCCCCCGACCTCGACAAAGGCGGAGCGTGCGACGTTTTGCGGATGTTTCGGCGCTTCTTCGAGGTCGAGCACCGGCGCAAAACAAGCGTCCGAGCCCGCGAAGATTGCTTCCCACTCAGCGCGGCTCTTCTCGCGCACGCGCGCGGTGATCTTCGCCCGCAGCGCCGGCCACAGCGCAGGCTCGTTCTGCCGTGCAAGGTCGACGCCCTGTAAGTCAAGTTTATTGACGAGCTCGACAAAGAACTTCGGTTCGAGCGCGCCAAAGCTCACGACCTTACCGTCTGCAGTCTCGTACACGTCATAAAATGGCGCGCCCGTGTCGAGCAGATTGACGCCACGCTGATTCTTCCAGCTGCCGGTGGCGACCATCTCGTAGAACATGGTCATCAGCAGCGAGGCGCCTTCGAGCATCGCCGCATCGACAACTTGACCCTTACCCGATCGCTCGCGCTCGAGCAGCGCAGCCAGCATGCCGAAGGCGAGCAGCATGCCGCCACCGCCGAAATCGCCCACGAGATTGAGTGGCGGCACCGGCTTTTCGCCGGCACGTCCCATCGCAGCCAGAGCACCACATAACGAGATGTAGTTGATGTCGTGCCCTGCGGTTTGCGAAAGCGGACCAGCCTGCCCCCAACCGGTCATGCGTCCGTAGACAAGGCGCGGATTGTGAGCCGCGCATACCTCAGGCCCGAGCCCGAGCCGCTCCATCACGCCTGGTCGAAAACCTTCGATCAAACCGTCTGCAGCCGCGACCAATCTAAGTAAGGTCGCGACGCCAGAGGGGCGTTTGAGATCGAGCGCAATCGAGCGGCGACCTCGCGCCAAGAGCGGCGTGGCACTGACCGCTTCCATCACCTTGCCAGCTGCTCTATCGACGCGGATGACCTCGGCTCCTAAATCTGCGAGCAACATGGCGCAAAAGGGGCCAGGCCCAATCGCCCCGATCTCGAGCATGCGAAAACCGACCAGAGGCCCTTGTAGCTGTGACATGGATCGCTGATTAGCATGGACGTAAAGGCTGGCTATAACACGCTCCGACAAGGAACTTGACCATGTCAACCATCCGCTCCGACATACGCCAAGAGATGTGCGCCGTGATTGACGAGCTCGTGCAGCTGCAGCTGATCACGGCCACCGGCGGCAACGTCAGCGCGCGCACCTCCGATGACCCGCAGCACGCCTTCATCACGCCCAGTGGCATGTTCAAAGGTGCGCTCTCGCCCGAGCTGATGGTGCGCATCGATCACCGAGGAAAGCCCGCGTACGGCGGTCAGCGTGCGCCCTCGAGTGAGTGGCTGATCCACGCGGCGATCTTGCGTGCGCGGCCCGACATCGCGGCCGTGGTGCATTGTCATGCGCCCAAGGCCACCACGCTCGTCAACTGCGGCTTACCGTTTTTGCCGATCTCCACCGAGGCCGCCTTCCTCGCCAAGATCGGTCGCATTCCGTTCATCATGCCCGGCACCGAAGCGCTGGCTTCTGCGCTGGTGGCGGCGCTCGCCGACGGCTGGGCCGTATTGATGCAGAACCACGGTTTGATCGTGGCGGCCCGCTCGCTGCGGCGCGCCGCCGACATCACGCAGATCGTCGAACGCAGCGCCGAGATCATCTTGGGCTGTTATGCCGTCGGCAAAGAGCCCCCCGTGTTACCCGAGGCCGTTGTAGAGATGCTTTCCAAGAAACAGGACTTGATGGCGTAAGTAAGAGCGCTGACAGATCGTTCAGTGGCGCGGTGCCTGCGCCCTGTATTGGCGCATGCCATGACTTCTTTTCGGCTGAAAGCCGCGCCCACCCCAGGCATGATGGGGCTGCCGACCCGGCGGGGGACCATGTCGCAGCACACACGGTTGGACTCGGCGCCCGAGCAGCCCACAGACAGACCGTCAGAGCCACCCGAGCCCACGCAATCGGAGCGGCGCCTGCGCAGCTCGACCACATCCTCTGTGCCGGCCCCTTCAGTCACTGGCGCACTTGAACGTATCTCCCGGCCGAGCGTTCGTCCCTCTGCTTTTGGCGCCCCGCGAGCCAACAGTCGTTCTTCTGTGCCGCCTGCCAAACCGTCGGCGCCTGCTCCCCCTGCGACACCTGTTTCACCCGAAGCACTCAACACGAAAAGCAGAGCGGCGGGCGGCGCGATCGGTGATCATCCCAGCGCTGAACGCGACGCTGACTACGATGCTGACACTTCGCCAGGTCTGATCGTGTCCGCCCTGGCTTCGCCCATCCATCAAGACTTCAGCGCCGAGTCGGACAGCCTGCCCCCAGCGAGCGCCTTGCCCCCGCGAAACCCTGCGGCTGCCCTGCAACGGAGCGTGTTGCCCGTCGCGCGGCCGATCACGACGCCTGGCGCATCATCCTCCGGCGGCCCGCCGCTGCAGCTGGTGCTGTCGCGCACGAGCTTGCCCGATGCACCGCCGGCGATGCTTGCGCCGGTGCAGCCAGCCCAAGGCCGGCCCGAAGAGCCGCGTCGTGCGGCCACTAGTAGTATCGCGATCTTTGCCGCCATGTTGTGTGCGGCGGGGGTGCCTCTGGCGCGCTATGCGCTCGGAAGCGAACGCGCGACCTCAAACGCCATGCCGCGCGCCGCTGCCAGCCCACCGCTGCAGCGGCTCGCAGCCATGGGCGCACGCGCCGCCCAGCCGATAGGTGCCGCCCAAGCCGCAGCGACATCCGAAAGTCCCGCGCCGTCCGCCCAGCCGCTAGCGCCCAGCCCGCCGGTCACAACCACCAGCCACAAGCGCCCGCATGCACGCGCGGATCGCTTGGCTGAGATCATGAGCAGCTTGCCGGCCGAGACGGAGCCCGCGTCGAAGTACCTTCTGGACCATGCGGTGCGCGCCAAGGATAGCGGCCAATCGCAGTTGGCCGAGACCTTACTCGGCCGGGCTTCTGAGCTTGACGACCGCAATCCGCATCCTGCGTACGAGCTTGCCAAGCTGAGGTTTGAGCAGGGCAACTTCGAGGGTGCCGAGGGCTGGATTGCCAATGCAATCCGTCTGCGCCCGCGCCGCGCAGAGTATCGGGCACTTTACGCGCAAGTACTCACGCGGCTGGGCCGTGAGCGCGAAGCGCGCGATGAACGAAGGCGCGCCAAGCGCTACGCAGACTGACGCTAAGTACAGCTCCCCAGAAGTAGGTGATCAGTCGATGTCGGGCGGGAGGGGCGGTTCTGTCAGAAAGTTGCCAGGCTCGAGCGTTGTGATCGTATGCGGGCATTGCGATGCAAACCCCGATTCGGATCGAACTCACAGACGAGGAGCGCTCGCGCTCGGTCGACTTGGAGCGGCGCATCGTGCGCAAATGGGGAACTTGCTTCGACGCGGCCCTGCGCGCTGACGCCGCGTAGAACAATGACCGCAGACGTCAACGGTGCCGATTCGCCTTCATCGCGAACGTTGTC
>JBBSJC010000171.1:0-14594 GCA_038257655.1 Polyangiales bacterium
CGTGAAGCAGCGCGCTGCCGATGCAGACGTGAAGCTCGTCTTCACCGCGCTCGACGAACAGGGGCGCCGTACACGCGCCTTCGAGGCGGCAGAGCGCAGCTCAGCTTGGCTCGGGGACCCGGCGCGCGGCTCTCGCGGCCGGCCTGACATTGTCGCGATCACGGACGATTCGGGCAAGGTCCTCGCCCGCAACGCGGACCGCAATCGCATGTACGGCACGCGTCTAGACGCCAGCCTGCCTGCGGTCAGCGCAACCTTGCGCGACGGGGAACCACGCCACCAAATCTGGAAGAAGGCGGACGAAGGCAAAATCCTCGATGTGGCCGCCGCCCCGATTCGCAGCGACGAGGGCAACATCGTTGGCTTGCTCGTCGTCGGCTACGACCTGTCGAACGGCCTTGCCCGACGCGAGGGCGCGACCCTGGGCGGACGCGACGTAGCGTTCCTCGCAGACGGTAAGGTCTACAGCTCGTCTTTCTCCGAAAGTGTTGCCAAGCAACTGCGCGGCTACTTGTTCGGCGAGGCGACAGATGTCACCACGGCCGCGCTGAATGGCTCTCCGAGCGCTGCCTGGAAGACGACGCTCGGAGGCTCCGACTACGTCGGCGTACTCGCCCCGTTACCGATGTCGGCAGACTCCAAGGTCGCCTATGCGGTGCTCGCAAACCGCAGCAATGCAGTGAGCGTCGTGGCTGAGTCCGCAGACATCTTGATCCTGTTGACGGTAGTCTTCGCGCTCGTGGTGCTCGCCTACGGCTTTATGGTCGGAAACTCGATCATCAAGCCCATCGAGGAGATTGAAGAGGGCGTGCTTGCCGTGATCAACGGGAACACGGACCTGCGCCTCGACACGAGTAATGCCGACTACGGCGGACTAGCTTACCGGATCAATCAACTACTAAATGTGTTCACCGGCGTTTCCGAAAGCGATGCCGAAGACGACCAGGGACGGGTTTCCATGGTGCGTCAGGACACCTGGAAAGATTCCGCGTTTAGTGACGCCGCAGCGGCGGGCGGCGGTGCTGTCAGCGCGCCATCGGGCGGCGGCGCAGGGGGCGTAGCAGGCGAAGCTGTCGACGATCCTAGCTTGGCAGCAAAGCTCAGCGCGGAGCCGGAAGAAGCCTACTTCAAGCGCGTGTTTGCCGAGTATGTGGCCGCTAAAAAAGCAGCCGGCGAAAGCGTTGCGAACATTCCCGAAGACCGCTTCATCCAGCGTCTCAAGGGCAACGAGCAGGCGCTTGTGAAGAAGCATGGCTGCAAGGCGGTGCGCTTCCAGGTGCAAAAGTCTGGCGGACAAGTGTCGCTGCAGCCCGTTCTGATCCGTTGATTGCCTTGGCTGCAGCCAGGTGAATCCGTGCATGACGTTGCAGGCCATAGGTCGTTCAGGTAAGCCTGAGGCACTTCCGTGAGCCTCTTCGACCTTTTCGGCAAAAAAACCCCCGGCGGCGCCGTCGCTAAGCATGCCGCACGCCTAGCGGACAAGCGTTCGATGACCCCTGACCGCTGGGAAGCCATCCAAGCGCTGGTCAAGATCGACAGTGAGGAGGCGATTGCAGCCATGCTGCCTCGCTTCACTTACTACGGCGATCCGACGATCACCGACCACGAAGAGAAAGAGACGATCTTCAACGCGATCGTCGCCAAGAAGCACTTGGCCGAAGCTCCTTTACGGCGCTTCATCGCCAAGTCGGAATCGATGTCGTGGCCGCTCAAAGCGCTCGAGCAGATCCTGCCCTCCGAGGATGTGCTGCTGTTGTTGATCGAGCTGCTCTCGAAGATGGACACCGAATACGAACGCGATCCACAGCGCAAGCTCCAGATTCTGGCCGAGCTCGAGCAGCGAACGGGTGCGGGTATCGTGGCCGCTGTGCAGCCCTTCTTCGAGGACGTGAACGAGACCGCGCGCTTCCATGCTTTGGGCGCCGCCCTGGCGCAGCCTGACGCAAGCCAGGCCGAAGAGGCACTGCGCAAAGCCTTGGCGCGTGAGGACAGCATGCGCGTCAAGTCCAAGGTGCTCGAGGGCTTCGCCAAGCGCGGCTGGTCTATCGAGGCGAGCGCAGCGGGCAAGCTGCCTGACGGTTGGTTCCTCGACGGCGGCCAACCTAAGCGACGTTGAGCCAGCTTCGTCCCGGGCGCCGAGCTGTCCCGCTGCTCCTGCGTGCGAATACGTTCTGTGCAGTGCGCCGTTGGCCGACTGGTCCAGGTTAAACGCCAAACGCGCTTCAACCGAAGTCAAAGCGCGTCAGAGCGGAGTCAGACTCTGGCTACTTCGTTACTTCGCCCTGGAAGGGGAGATAGAAGGCGAGGCCGAGCGAGAACATCTGATTGAACTGGAAGGTGCGATCCGAGTCGTTGATTTGCTTGTCCGGGAACTCACCGCTCGCGTCCTTCTTGCCCTTTTCATTTGTGCCGCCCTCATCCGTACCCGACGTGTTCCACTTGAATGGGAACGCGCGGTATTCGAGCGTGAGTGCCATGTAGTCGGTCAGGTAGAGCGAGAGGCCTACGCCGAACGTGGGGGCGATCGCAAGTCGGGTTTGGCGGCCCGTCTGCGTTCCCTGACAAACGCCGAGACTCATCGGCTCCTCGGCACCTTGCGAGCAAAGCTGAGCGACCGCGCCAGTGACGTCCTTACGCTCTTCCACCTGGGTCGCGGCCACGCCGCCGAACAGATAGAAATCCGTGTCGACGAACAGCGCCTGGAAGAGCGCGAGCTTGCCGCGCAACGGAATGAACGTGACCTGTCCGCCCGCCATGAAATTCAGGCGGCCGATCTGGTCACCAAATTTCTCACGGCTTGGAAGGCTGAGCTGGTTGCGCTCGGTGGTTACACCGCGCTCTTTGATTTGATCGGTGAGGCCCGTGTCGATCGGTAAAACGCCGTAGTTGAAAAAGCCGCCTACGCCGAGCCAGTCGGTGAAGTGATAGCCGGCCTGAATGCCTGCAAACACGGTCCGTGAGAACTCGTCCTGCAGTGTGGAGCCAACGGTGGGCTGAAGCTGAAAGCGTCCGTCGCGAAAGACGCGCATTTTGCGTACGGCGGGAGCACCGGCGAGTGGACCTGTGATTTGCACGTCCTGGGCTTTCGCGCTTGGTGCGAGAGGGCCAGTGACGCTCAACGTCATAGTGAAAAGCCCCAGCACCAAAAGCCAGCGCGATGCGGTGTTCATAGACTTCCTCGATTGCGATGTGAAGATTGGCATCGTTTGCGCTTTCAGCGGCTACTTCGGCAGCTTGTACTCGACAGAGAACGGGAAGAAGATCGACATGCCAACCGACACGAGGACGTTGTTGACGATGGTGGGTGAGTCATCTAGCCACTTGGCCTTGTTCTCACGCTCACTACCGAGGCCGACTTTCAGGCTCTCGAGCTTCTCGAGGTAGATGTAGTCGCGTACTTCCCCGAACACCGTCAGCCACTTGCTGACGAACACGCGAACGCCGAGACCGGGGTTGACCATCGAGAGCTTGGTCTCGAAGTTGGGAAAGCTGCGATACTCAGGATCGACAACCGACGTCTTGGGGCGTGTGCGCATGATGCCGACGCCGCCGAGTACGTACGCATCCCACTGGAAGATGTAGCGATTGAACATCGCGAACTTTCCATATAGCGGCACGTAGGTGAAGTTGAGCGAGGCACCGAGCTGATACTCAGTCGGGCGAATCGCAAGGCGCGTGGACCTTCGGACATGGAAGTTCAGGTCGGATTCGCTCTCGAAACCCTGGTACCAATTCAAGTTGGCGCCCACCGCGAGCACGTTTGTGACCCAGTAGTTCAGGCCAGCGCCGATGCTCGGATGGCTGACGTAAGGATCGTTGAGGGTGGTACCGAAGCTCGGCGCTAGCTCTACGCGCTTTTTGCGCAACGCGTAGATCTGCTGGACGGCGTAGATCTCCTCGGACACTTCGGAAGGCTTTGGCGCTCCGTCGTCTGCCACGGGTTTCGGTTTGGCGTCACCATCATCGGCGAGCGATCCGATAAGATCGCCTTCCGCACTCGCTTCGCCGCTCACGGCCGCATTGCCCTCTGCGGGTTTCTCCGCAGCGGCTTCGGCCTTCTCGGTTTCTTCGAGGTCGAAGCTCATGTCTTGGGCGGAGGCTTTGCTGCCAAACCCGCTGCCAAGCTGGGTGCTGCCAATGTTGGCGCACACGGCTAGCGCGAGCCACGCCACGATTCGAGACTTAGTCATGCATACCTCTTCCGAACTCCGCACGGGGTGACCTTTCAGCGGCGACTCATGCATCCACGATGCATCTTTTTGCTCGGACCAAACACGGCGCAACCTTCTGAAATCGCTAATGATTCGGCCGTGTTACGCAAAGCGCGGGCGACTATATCACGGTGAATCTCAGACAATCAACGACTAGGCCGCAGAAGACTCACTCTCTGGCTTATCAAAGAGTGCCTCAACGAAGCTTGCGGCCTCAAACTCGCGCAAATCTTCGACGCGTTCACCGATTCCGATGAAACGCATGGGTACTTTGTGTTCGTCCACGATGCCGAGCACTACACCGCCTTTTGCGGTCCCATCTAGTTTGGTCAGCACAATGCCACTCACCGGAACGGCATCGCGAAACATCTGAGCTTGTTGAAGTGCGTTCTGCCCATTCGTCGAATCGAGCACGAGCAACACCTCGTCTGCAGGGCGACCGAGGGCTTTCTCGATCGTCCGACTGACTTTCTTGAGCTCTTCCATCAAAGGCACTTTGGTGTGCAGACGACCCGCAGTGTCCACGATAACGACGTCTGCACCGTCTGCTTCGGCTCGTTTAATCGCATCGAAGATCACGGAGCTGGGATCGGCGTTCTCTTTGCCTTTCACCACAACGCAACCGGCGCGCCTGCCCCAGACTTCGAGCTGCAAAACGGCGGCGGCGCGAAAGGTGTCGCCCGCAGCAAGCACCACTTTCTTACCATCCGCGCTGAGTCTGCTTGCGAGCTTCCCGATCGTCGTCGTCTTGCCGACTCCGTTGACGCCGATGACGGCGACCACGGCAGGCTTACCCGCGAGCTTCATGGTGCCTTCAGAGACCTTGAGGATCGCCAGGGCCTCTTCGCGAATCGCTCCCCAGACGCGATCGGAATCAGTCAGCTCTCGCTTGGACATGCGATCGCGCAAACGCTCCAAGATGCGCTGGGTCGTCTTCACGCCGATGTCTGCGCTGATCAGGACTTCCTCGATCTGGTCTAACAGAGCGGGATCGATTTCTTTCTTGCCGCTGAACAGCCCTGCTAGGCGCGAAACGAAGCCACCACGTGTCGAAGCAAGCCCCTTTTTGAGCGAGGCCACATCTTCGGGCGTTGCGCGCTTTGCGGCTTTGGGAGCCGGCGGGGGGCCCTGTAGTGTGGGTGGTGTGGGCTGCGGGGCGCCCACGAGAGGTCCCGCGCTCTTGGTGGCTGGGCTGGGCGCACCAGCCTGTGGAGGAAGTGCCGGCGGCGCCGCTGGGGTCGGTTTACGTGGTGCGGCGAGCGGCGGTGCCGTGCGCTCTTGCTCGCTTGGCAGCGTGGGCTTCTTGCTCCTGATGAGCAGGGCGATCAGCGCAACGGCAGCGACCAGAACGAGAACGATGATCAGCGTGGAGTCCATGCATCCTCTCGAGCGTCCACAGAGACACTCGGCGTGCACGCATATAAGAACGTGTGGAGCGCGGAGTCAACGCAGCATCCGTCACGCTTGCGATGGGCCATCTTGAGCGGCCGCTGAGATCCGCGTTTGAAGCGCTTCGACACTCTGCTCGATCGCATCGACCTCGGCCTCTGAGGGCGGCTGCGAGGCGTAGCATGCACGTTCAACCTCGACCGTGAGTGCAGAAAGTGCTTCGCGCTCGTTGGGACTGCGCTCCGATAGCCATTCTTTTGCCTCGCGCGTAGTCCAGATGCCCCACGCGCGCGCAGAGGGCAGCACACGCAAGGCAAGCCGTCGATAGGGCAACAGTGCACGCGCGCGCAGGCTGTCGAGTCGTACGATAAAGGCGGACCATTCGCCCCGGTGCGGAATCTCGATCTCAGTTTCAGTTGCGACGTAGCCACTTGCCTCGATGCGAATGCGCGCGCGCCCGTTCAGAAGCACGGGTGACGCAAACCGCCCGAAGCGATCTGTGGCCAGCACGCAGCAGCTCTCGGCCTTATCATGGATGACCGCCACTTTTGCGCCGACGACCGCGGCGTCGTTGCGGGCATCGAGTGCGCGACCGTGTACGCGATGGCGATCGCGACGGCCTTGGGCGCGAGCCGGACGGATGCTCGCTCCCGACGCTGGATCTCCGTTGAGCGGCGCGCCCTCGCCTACGAGCCTTCGCCTTCTCAGCCGCGCAACGACTGCGAGCACGAGCACTGATGTAGCGAACGCCGCGGAGATCCAGGCCCAGGGTAGGGGGCGTGCCGGGCCTATCTGCAGCACAAGATGCGCTTCAGAAACGGCGTATGCGCCAGTTGCATCACCTTCTGTGCGCGCCGTAATCGCAAGCGGCCCGGGTCGGCTGTCGATCCAAAGCTCTGCTTGAAAGCGCCCCTGCGCGTCGGTCACGACGGTTTCAAGGTGCTGGGTCTTTGCAAATAACCCCACCGGTACACCGGCTCGCGGTCCACCGCCCGTACGGACTTCTCCCGTTACGTCGATCGGATTGCCTGCTTCGAACGTCGCCTGATTCGCTCGCAGCGCGACGTGAACAATGCGGCGTCGCACGATCCGCGCCTCGGTTTGTGCTTCGGCACGCCGTGAATCGCGCAGAGATTCGATGCGCACAAGACCCGCACCGGGCGGACCGAGCTGCTTGGTAGCAACCTGGAGTGAAAGCTTCCCCTGGTCGTTCGTTACGCCGCGCGCGATCTCGCGGCCCGCTTCGTCGAGTAAACGCATGGTGATGCCATCGCCGCCCGCATCCGATTCTGCGACGCTCTGGACCGTAAAAGTCGAGGCATCGAGATCTATCGCATTACCTTGGGGCAACCTCAGCTCGAGTCGCACGTCGGCCCGGGCTCGCTCGACTTTGCGTTCGACTCGCACGCCGCGATGGGTCGCATCCCCAGCGAACGTAGCGAGCAGACGATAATCCCGGTCGGCGTCCGCTAGATCCAAACTGAAGCGCCCGTTTTCGTCGGTCTCCACCATCACGTGCCAGGGCTCCCCATTGTCTTCGAGTGCGCGCGCTTCGAGCGCGAGCGGGCGATGCAGGAGCGGGATACCAAGCTCGTCGCGCAATGCGCCACTCACCGCCATACCGAGCTCGAGGTGAGCCACGCCAAGCTCGATGCGGCTTTCGGCACGCACGCGCACGAGCGGCTCTGCGTGAACAGACGGGGCAAACCACACCGTAAGGAGCACGAGCAGCCCAGGCGCGGCGCGTGAAATCATCGTCAGAGATTATCCCAACTTCCCCACACAGGCGCCTACAGTCGTGCGAGTTTCGGCGTTGCTTCCGCATTGAGCGGGCTGCCATACTCGTCATCACGCGGAGTGAAGCGAAGGCAGTCACGCCCGTCCCAGGCCTTGCTGGGCTTCTTTTTTAGGTCTGGCAGACGGACATCGGTGCCAAAGAGCGGGGTCATGCGGGGGCGAACATGGATAAGCATCGCATGCATGGCGATGTGGCTATTCGTTGCTGCGTCCACACCGCCGCGTGCGTTGGCGGACGCTCGAACGGACTTTCTGGTGCGTATGCTGAGCACATCGGCTCAGTTTCGTGTTCGCACCCAAGCCGCGCTTGCGCTCGGTGGTCAGGCCCCCCAAACGAACATCGTACGAGCTCTGATCGAAGCCCTGGGCGACGAGCACCCGGCGGTCCGCGCAGCCAGCGCCACGGCACTTGAGCGTCTGAAGGATCCGAGCGCGCTCTCCGCCCTCAAGGCGGCTCAGTCCGATCGCGACAGCTCTGTTCGTGCGGCGGCTCGCAGCGCGTTAGCGTCCCTTGAAACAACGGCTCGTCCGGCGGCTGCAACGACCACGGGTCCCGCAACCGCCACAGGTGCGAACGGAGCTGCCGTTTTCTATGTGGGCGTGGGTGTGCCGGGCAGTCAGGTCGGCCTTTCAGCACCGACGCTCCGCAATCTTCGGCAGCACGTGATCTCAGAGGTCACGCAGATGGCCGGGGTCGCGCTCGCACCCGAGAACGAAGAGCGACGCGCCGCTGAGCGGGTGATAGGTACACGTAAGCTCGTCGGGTTTTACGTGGACAGCTCGATCACACGCATCGAGCAGCGCCCGGACGGATCGGTCCGTGCCCAGGTCTCGGTCATAGTGGGTACCTATCCGGGGCGCGACATGCGGGCGATGCTCTCAGGTGCAGCCACCGTATCTGGCGCCGGCAGCCAAGAAGAAGCCAAGGCCCAGGCGATTCAGGCCGCATTCACAGGTGCGCTCCGTCGCTTACCGCAGGCCATGCAGTCGGGCGTCGGACGCTGAGTGGATTGGCTTTAATTGTGAGAACGTGGCCCCATGGCCTAGGATTTCGGACGGGAGAATAAGAGCGATGGGGGTCGAATCTAGATCGGTAGCTCCAGTGCATAGCGGTGCGCCGCCAAAGCGCCGTCTGCGGAATTACCTTCTTGATAGCCGTTTCCAGCTCAAATACACGGGCATGGTCGTGGGCGTCACGCTGCTGGTTGCCACTGTGCTCGGCTATTTCGCCTACGACTATTCGCGCGGCCAGACGGAGGCCTTGCAGGTGCAGATGGCGATGCAGCCCGATCTGGATCCGCAGGTTGCAGCGCGTCTCGATGAGATTGCGCGCGCCGAGGATCGCAAAGTCTTGTTCGGCATCGTGGGCGGAATCGCGATCCTCGCGATCGCGCTAGCGTTTACGGGGATAGTCGTCACGCACAAGGTAGTGGGCCCTGCCTACAAGATGAAGATGATGCTGAGGCGGGTCGCTCAAGGGCACATCAAGGTCGAGGGCAGTCTGCGCAAGGGCGACGAGCTCCAAGACGTCTTCATCGCGTTCAACGAGATGATAGGGGCGCTGCGGACCAGTCAGGCCGAAGAAGTCGGGATGCTGGACGAGGCGATCGGCCGGGCTGAAAAAGCCGGCACGCCCCACGAAGTCCTAAGCATCTTCCGCGAGGTTAGAGATCGCATGCAGTCTGAGCTCAGCTGAGCCTCAAAAAGCGTGTTCGAAGTACGTCAGCTTTGGCTCTCCCTCACCGAGCACTACGGACGCCGCGTCGAAGCGCATTTGCTGAACGCGAACGCGCTGCCCGCTTAGCCACGCCGCTGCCGCCCGGCGGATGCGTTGGGCCTTGTTGCGGTCGAGGGTCGCTATCGGGTCCATCATGCGATCGTGACTGCGCGTCCGCACTTCGCAAAAGACAATGAGATCGCCCTTGTGGGCGATCAGATCGATCTCGAGGCGACCCACGCGGGCGTTGCGCGCCACGATCGTGTAACCGAGCTCCAGCAGGTGTTCTGCGACCAAGGCCTCGCCGCGCGCTCCGACAATAGCGCGCTCTACAGCGCGCCCATCGGATCGCTCAACCATGCGGCGAGCGGTGTTTCAGGGCCGCCTTCACGTCTGGTCGGGTCGGACGCAGTAGCTGCCCTTGATGCCGTCGCCGCCGAGCGTGAGGATTTCCTGGCACTCAAAGCCCGGGAAATCACTGCAGTTGCAGTCTTCGACCTTTTTGCCGTCGGCATTTCTACAGCGGCAGGTGCAGTACACGGACTGGTCGAGCTGCTCGTTGCTGACGGCCGCGGGACCATCGGCCGCACGACCCTTGACCTTCTCGTCCACGCCCAAGATATCGCGTGGATCGGCGAGATCTGCGCCACCTTTGAGCTTGTGCACGATGCACACGCGGGTGCGGCACTGGACCGAGCTCGACTCCACGTAGGACTCCGAATCCTTGAAGCCACATCCCGTTCCTTCACAGGGAATGCTCTCAGGGATGCAGGGCTCGCCAACGCCTTCGTTGGCACACGCCATGAGACCGCATGCCATGGCGCACGTAATGGCTGCGATCGCGATCGACTTCCAAGCAAAACGTTGCATCCGGATCGTCCTCAAAACGTAAAATGCCTCTAACACTTGCGACCTGCCCCACGCTGATGCGATGTAGCAGGCCGCCGCACGCTAATGCGCTGCACTGATGAGTGTCAAGAGCGGTGTAACGGCTCACGCACAGCGGGTGCAACACGTGTTTCCATCCGCACCCTTTTTCGTTGACATGCCGAGGAGGCCGCCGATATCATCACTCGCTATCTGCGGCCTAAGTAACTGATTTCGCTGCGAAATTCGCGAAAGCCGAGCCCGGATGTAATCGGCTGCTGCCGGTGGAATACCAGGTCGGAGATCATTTTGTGTTCGAGAGCTTCTTGCCACCCGCAGAAGCCGACTGAGAGAGGATCGGATGAGGCACAGTCACCTGGTTTGGTTCGGTTGCCTGAGTGTGTTGGGCGGGCTGCTCTCGAGCGGGCCCCTCCTAAGCAGCAAGGCGCATGCGCAAGACATGAGCTTCGACATGAAGGACACCGGTCAGAAGGCGGCTGCGGCCCCTGCTGAAGGTCCTCCTTCCGAAGCGCTCGCCAACGCGTTGCGCCTTTATCAAGAAGAGCGCCACCAAGAAGCGGCAGTGCAGCTTCAGCGCATCGTCGAGGGTGAGACCCAAGATGCGCCTGGAAACCAGCAGAAGGCGCAGTTCTTCTTGGGTAAGTCGCTTTACCATTTGAAGTACTACCAGGCCGCGCTGTCGGTGTTCGACGAGATCAGTCAGATGGGCAAGGGCCACCTGTTCTTCGATCAAACGTTGCAGTGGCTCGCGCAGCTTGCATCGCAGCTGCCGGAGGCCGCTGGCATCATCGAGAAGGTGGGGCGCTACGATCTTTCACAGATCGAGCAGTTCAACAACGATGAAGGCAAGGAGTTCTACGGTCAGCTTCTTTACCTGCTCGGGCGCTCCAAGTACGCGCAGGGTGAGTTCGAGAAGGCGATCGAGCTCTTCAGTGACGTGCCTTCCTCGGCCAAGTGGTACGTCAACGCGCGCATGTTCCAGGGCATCAGCCACATTCGGCTGCGCCAGGCACGCCCCGCGATCGCCGCCTTCCGTTCGATCGTCGAAAAGCTTGAATCGGGCGATCTCGAGGTCGAAGAAGAAGACCGCATGCGGGACCTTGCCTACCTGTCGCTCGCCCGCGTGTACTACACCGCGGCGAACAAGGTCGACGACGAGACAGGCGAGCGCGAAGTTGACGGTAAGCTGCTCGGTGCAGCCGTCGATGCATGGAATCGCATCGATACGAACAGCGAGTACTGGCTCGACGCACTCTTTGAGGGTTCGTACGCGTTCTTCTTGGCGGACGAGTTCTCGCGCTCGCTCGGCAACATCCACACGATCTTCTCGCCGTACTTCGAGGACTCGTATTACCCCGAAGCGCTCGTGCTCAAGTCCGTAGTGTTCTTCTATAACTGTCAAATGGAGAACGCCGCCGCGATGGTGACGAAGTTCCATGCGCGTTACGACCCGGTCCAGGAAGAGCTGCAGAAGAAGCTCGACGAGACCAAGGACAACGAAGAATTCTACAAGTTCTTGACCAAGGTTCGCGAGGGCGAGGCCAATCTTTCTCCGGCGATTCGCGGCATTGTGTCGACTGCTCTCTCGGATCGCACAGTGCTGCGTCATCTCGAGTACGTGAAGCAGCTCGAGACTGAAGAGAAGCGCCTAAAGGATGCTGCCCCTGCGTTCAAAAACGCGTCGGTCGGTGCGCGCATTCTGCAAGACATCGCGCTCGCGAAGTCCTTTGCAGTGCAGCAGACCGGAGATCTCGCGCGTGGTCGTTACCAGCGCTTGATTACAGAGCTTCAGGATCTGATGAATCAGATCGACGCAGTCGATCTGGAGGTCGCAACGTTCGAGCGTGGTCAGTTGAGCCAGGAAATGCAGGCTCAACAGGTGACTGCAGAGCGCGCGGGCGGCGGCTCGGTGCAGGTTGATGAGGAACACCAGGTCTGGCCGTTCGACGGTGAGTACTGGCGCGACGAGCTGGGCTTCTATCGCCAGCAAGTGACATCGCAGTGCGGACGCTGAGTAGGCGGAAGGAAACCAGAATGCGTCACGTCAGGATAGTTGTTCTCGCTGCGATGGCGGCGACAGTTGGTGCCTTTCCCCTATGGGTAGGCGCGCAAGATGGAAAAGCAGCGGGAGCGCAGAAGAAAGCGTCTACCGCGTCAAGCTCTTCGAACCAGTGCATTCCCGGTGAAGCCGTGAGCGCGGTCACGGCTTGTCCCGCCAATGCGCCGAACTTCAGTAAGGGCGGCAGCCTGCTTGGCAAGTCGCAAGCCCCGCGATCCAACCTTGCGACGTCCGAGCGCAAGAAGGACAAGCCCAAGGATGTCCAAAAGGGCCCGTCCATTGAGATTGACGCAGCGTCGTTGCGCAACAGTAAGACGATGCAGGTAAGAGCGGCCAAGCTGCTCGACCGCGAGATCACGGTGCTCAAGCGTTTGATCAAGAACACGCCCACCGACTCGCCCAAGCGTCCTGACATCCTGCTGCGTCTAGCGGAGACGTTCTTCGAGCTCCAGCAGCAGGGCAATGCCAAGGTACGCTCCTTCGATGAGCCGATTTTTCAGGCTCGTCAGAAGAAGGATAAGAACCAGGTCAAGCAGCTCACGGCGCAGCAGGCGGCTGAAGAAAAGAAGCTTCAGGAGTATCGCAAGGAATCGATCACCGCCTACGCGCGCCTGGTGCAGGACCACCCGAATTTCAAGCGCATGGACGAGGTGCTCTTTGCCCTGGGTTTCGCGCTCGACGAGATGCGTCAGAAGGACAAGGCCCGCGAGGTCTACTACCGACTGATCAAGAACTATCCCGAGAGCAAGTTCGTTCCGAACGCCTATCTCTCGTTTGCCGAGCACTACTTCGCGGAGGGTGACATGCCCGCCGCAAGCAAGTTCTACGGCAAGGTGACCGAGTTCCCGCCAGAAAAGAACGCCGTTTACGGTTACGCGCTCTACAAGCAGGGCTGGAGTCTTTACAACCTGGAAGACTTCAAGGGCTCGTTGCAGAAGTTCGTCGAGGTCATCGAGTTCGGTAAAGCCAATCCGCAGGCTCGCGACGTCGCAAATCTCGTGAAGCAGTCGCGACGCGAGCTCGTGATGCCTTACGCGCGTGCCGGCACCCCTGGCAAAGCCTTCGAGTTTTTCAGTCGCTTCGCGGAGAACAACGCTCAGGCCTACGACATGCTCGAGAGCTTGGCGGAGCTCTACTACGACACTGGCGAGTGGGGCAGTGCGTCGCAGATTTACCACAAGCTGATGAGCGAGCAGCCCGATAGCGACAAGCTTTGCTACTGGCAGAGCCGGGTCACGAATGGCGAGCTTGCACGTGGCGACAAGAAGCAGGGCGTAACGGAGCTTCAACGTCTGGTAGATGTCTGGGAAGGCGTCAAGACCAGCAACAAGAGCGAAGAGCTGAAAAAGCAGTGCAAGCAGTACGCGGCAGCCACGCTTGTGGACCTCGCGACCGCTTGGCACCGTGAGGCGATCGGCACCGAGACGCAGCCTGGTACGAACGACCGTAAGACGATGGATCTGTCGGCTTCGTTGTACCGCCTACTGCTCGACAAGTTCCCCGACATGGCGACGATGGAGTTTCCTGAGATCGATCGCCGCGATTGGCCGAACGAATATCGCGTCAGCTACTTCTATGCAGAGCTTCTATGGAAGATGGAGAAGTGGGCGGAGTGTGCGCCTGCGTTCGACAAGGTCGTCGATCTCGACCCCAAGGGCACGTTCACCGCGGACGCCGCGCTCGCAGCTGTGCTCTGTTACAACAACTTGTATCAGCAGCAGTTCGCAGCGAGTGAGAAGAGCACCACCAAGACGCGTGCGCCCACTAAGAAGGGCAAGAAGCAGGAAGAAGACAAGCCTGATTTCAAGGCGCGCGACATGACGGCGCTCGAGACCGGCATGCTCAACGCTTTCCAGCGCTACGTGTGCTTCGTACCCAACAGCGAAGACATCGCGACGATGAAGTATCGCCGTGCGCGCATTTACTACGAATCAAACCGCTTCGAAGAGGCTGCGGTCATCTTCAAGGACATCGCGTACAACCATCGTCAGAGCGATCTGGCCGATTACGCGGCGAATCTGTATCTCGATTCGCTCAACATCATGGCGTCGATGCGCGAGGGCGACACGCGTCCGCAGTGCTACGACACGATGGCGACTGCAGTGCCGGAGCTGTTCGGCTTCTACTGCGGCTCGACGGAAACACGCACAGCCAACGAAGGGCTATGCGGACCGCTTGAGCAGCTGCGTTGCGACATCCAGCGCAAAAAGGCCGAAGCGCACCAGACCAACAAGGAATTCCGCGAGGCTGCTTATACCTACGTGAATATCTTCCGTAAGTATCCAGAGTGCGGAAAGCTCGACGAGGTTCTCTACAACGCGGCGCTCAACTTTGAAGCTAGCAAGCTTGTAGGCCGAGCGATCAAGGTGCGCGGCGTGCTCGTGGAGAAGTTCCCTGAGAGCCCGCTTGCCAAGAAGGCTATTTACCTGACTGGCGCAAACTTCCAGGCGCTCGCTTTGTATCCCCAGGCCGCGGAAAAGTACGAAACCTTCGCCACCCGTTTTCCGAGCGAAGACGGTAAGGGGTGCAGCGC
>JBBSJC010000172.1:0-14459 GCA_038257655.1 Polyangiales bacterium
AGCAAATCCTGGATTGCTCCTCACTGGATCTGGAGCCTGTAGGCCCAAAGTGCAAATGTCGGGTTTGTCCCAGGTAGAGATCTCGGGTTCCGCGGGGTGTGAGCCTTCGCAAGGTTCAGCATGTGTACGCGCTGTAGAAGGCCGCTGGCTTGCAGGGACTGGTCTCCAAGCCTTACGCTTTCGATCGGGACGAAGCCCGCGCGTCGCTCCCAGTTACGGCGCAGCAGATCGATCTCGTAACGCTCGCCAGCAAACCGCGTCCAAGTCTTAGGCTGCGCGAGCCGGCGAACGGGTGGTCCGAAACGATGCGGTGCGCGAACGCGGAAAGTATGATGTTTTCATGAATGCGATCGAGCTCCTCACCAAGCAGCATCGGGAAATGGAATCAGAGCTGCAGGCGGTGGTCGACGCCAGCGGCCAAGAGCGGTCGACTCTGTTCGAAAAGGCCGCCGACTCGCTGATGGCTCATCTTCTTTCGGAAGAGCAGCATTTCTATCCGGCTGTGAAGGCAAAGCGGACCGAAGACATTCTTTTGGAGTCACTCGAAGAGCATCTATCACTCAAGCGCGTGCTTGCGGATCTGCTCGCGCTCGCACCGAGCGATACCCACTTCGATCCCAAGCTTCACGTGCTCAAAGAACAAGTCGAGCACCACCACGAAGAGGAAGAAGAAAAGCTCTTCCCCAAGGCAAAGAAGCTGCTCACGGAGGACGAGCTACAGGAGTTGGGCTCTCGCATGTCCGAAGCGCAGGCTTCCTTACTAGCGAGCAGGCCGCGCCGGCTCGTGGTCACCCAAACCGCAGCGGCCGCTGAGCTTCCCTGAGCCACGGTCACGGTGAAAGTTTGCTGTCCGATACACGGTCGATAAGCTTGTTCAGCGGGTCGATACCTGCATCGTAAGGTAGACCGTCCACGCTAATGGTTACCTTTTCCCGTCGGGGAGGTAAGTGTCCGTACACCTGCACGCGCAGCGTTTGGGCGCGTGCGGCCACGAGCGTTCCGCAGCCGCCTGTCGACGGGCCGTGCTACGCATGGGCATGTCGATGCGCGTGGCTCACGAGACGGTTGCAGACAAGACCGAGAAAACCGCGATTGTGGTCGAGGGTGGCGCCATGCGTGGCATCTTCTCGGCAGGTGTGCTGGACGTGTTGCACGAACGCGGCCTGCGCCACTTCGATATCGCCATCGGCACCTCCGCAGGGGCATGCAACCTTGCGAGTTTCGTTGCCGGTCAGCACGAGCGCAATCTGCGTTGTTATACCCAGGTCATGTCGCGCCCGGAGCTGTTCAGCGCACGCCGCGCCCTCGGAGGTGGCCATTTCATGGATCTCGATTGGCTGTGGGAGCGCTTCACGCAGGAAGACCCGTTGGATGTGCAAGCGATCTGCCGCAGTCGCACGCAACTGATCTCCGTTGCGACCTGTGCACGCACAGGCAGGCCGGTGTACCGGCGCGAGCAAGACGAGACGCTGTTCGAGAATCTCAAGAGTGGCTGCGCGGTGCCGCTATTGTATCGAGGTCCGGTGGCGCTCCACGGCGAGCTGCTCGTCGACGGCGGCATGTCCGATCCGATTCCCGCCGCCGAAGCGTACCGAAGGGGCGCGCGCAGCATGCTCGTGATTCGCAGCCGTCCGATTCACGTCACAAAGCGGCCAAGCCCCGCCGATGCTGTCACGGGGCTGCTGCTGCGTCGCCATCCCGCCTTGGCCGGCTTGGCGCGCAACGTGGCGCGTACATACCGAGACTCGCTCGCCTTCCTCCAGACGCCGCCGCGCGCGCTCAAGCTCGTGCACATGGGGCCCTCGCAACCGATGCAAACCGGTCGCACGACGCAGCGCGTGAGCAGCCTGCAAGCCGACTACATGCTGGGTCGCCGTTGCGCCGAAGCGCACTTGCCAGCCATTGAATGCTTGCTCGCGCAGGACAGCGCACGCGCAGTGCTCTGAGCCGCGGGTAAACAAACGTCTGATGCTTCGCATCCGTCGCACGCGCCACCGATCGTGGCAGCAACGGACAACATCCTGACGGGCCCGCTCGGCTCGGGGCAGCGCAAGACACCACGGCAGTCTGGAGATCTCAGGCATGCATGCCCATGTTAAGGAGGCATGACTACCCCTCCCCAAACCTTACTACTGTCTATCCTGATGGTGTTGTCTACGGCGCTGCTAGACGGTTGCGCAAGGACCAGCGAGTCCACCACAAGTGGCGGCGCGACGGCCCGGGATGGTGGCTCCTCTTCCGACGCCAGTGGCGACGCCGACAGGCCGCAAGAAGCGGGGCAAGGCTCCCCACTCACGTGTGGCGATGGCGTCCGCGTCGGCGCGGAAACCTGCGACGATGGCAACCTTCTCCCCTTCGACGGTTGTGACGCGCGCTGCCTGATCGAGCCTGGTTACAGTTGTCCAAACGAGGGTGAGCGCTGTCGCGCGACGCGCTGCGGCGATGCCATCGTGGCGGGCAATGAGCAATGCGAAGACGGCAATGTGACAACCGGCGATGGTTGTGATGGTTGTCGCCTCGAGCCCGGCTGGGCCTGCGATAAGTCGACCCCTGTTTCGCCCTGCTATCGTACCGTCTGCAATGACGGAAAGCGCGAGGGAGATGAGCCCTGCGATGACGGCAACAGCGTGCTCGGCGACGGTTGCAGTCCGTTCTGCCAAGTCGAGCCACGTTGTGAAAGTGGCACCTGCACCTCGGTTTGCGGCGACAATCTCAAGCTTGGCGACGAGGCATGTGATGACGGAAACACTCAGGACGGAGATGGCTGCTCAGCGACTTGCCAAGTCGAGCTCACCTACACCTGCTATGACGTCGCAAGCGAGCTGCCTGCAAGCTTTGCCTTGCCGGTGATCTACCGCGACTTCATCCGTGCAGCCACCAACGGCGCAAGCAAACATCCAGACTTCGAGGAATTTCTGGGCAGCGACCCCACTGAAGGCATGGTGGCTGCAGAGCTCACTGCGCAAGGAAAGCCCGCATACACGGGGATCTGTCAACGCCTCATGCAGATCGGGCCTTGCCCTCAGGGCGATCAAACCACCTCCAAGCTCGGCTTCGATCAATGGTATAGCGATGACACCACGAAGTTCACGTTGACGGGCCTGCTCGGCGACGCCGAAGGGATAAGGTCCCCAAGCAGCGGAGCCATCACGGGCACGATGCTGAAGGTGGTCGATACGATCCAGATGATTCGCTTACCAGGTCAAGACGCCTACCAGAATGAGACCTTTGGTAAGATGCTGTTTCCCCTCGACGGCAAGGGCTGGGTCAAAGCGTCCCTCGAGACACCTTACCTCGACCACAACTTCGGCTTCACGAGCGAGATTCGCCATTGGTTCGAGTTCAAAGGCGGCGAGACGCTAACCTTCTCCGGTGATGACGATGTCTGGGTGTTCATCAACGGGCAGCTCGCGCTCGATCTGGGTGGTCTTCACCCGCGCCGCGAAGGCACGATTGTTTTGGATGCCCAAACTGGGGATGCATCGTGCTTTCAGCGCACAGACCAGACCACGCCGTGCAAGACGCCCACGCGTCCTCTGCGCCTGAAGCAAGGTCAAGTCTACGAGATGGCGATCTTTCACGCCGAGCGTCGCGCACCCGAGTCCAACTTCGACCTGACACTCACGGGTTTTGCGTCCGTCCGCAGCCAATGCGTGAGCAGTTGCGGCGACGGCATCGTGCAGGCCGACCAGGGCGAGCAGTGCGACGATGGCAATCGCATCGACGACGACGGCTGCGATCGGGACTGCCAGGCGGCTCTGGTGTTCTGACCGAAGGGTGGCCATCTTACGCTCCGTCATGACCATTTCGCGCCGCTCAAGGACCGGATAGCGCCGTAAGCTCGTCGAAGAGATGCTGCGACCTTACCTTCCATTACTTCGCTGGCATTCGTCGCTGCGCAGCGCCCTCGACCAGACCGTCGTCTTCGTTGTTCAACAGCGGGCAGCACCCGGTCATGGACATTCGGACGGTTCGAGCCCATATCCGAGCGCGATGAATGCGCGCGCACGCAAGGTACTTTGGGTCGATGGTGGTGCCGGCGGCATCGTTGGCATCCTGATGCTTGTGCTGCGCGAGCCGTTAGTGAAGCTTTACGAGCTTCCGCTAGCGCTCGTGACCTTCATCGCCGCCGCCAACCTTACTTACGCATCTTACTCTCTCTCGCTCGCCATACGCGCCTCTGCGAACAAGGCGCCCTCAAGGCGCGCCATCGACGTCCTCGTGATCGCAAACCTGATGTGGGCCGTCGCCTGCACTGGTTTGTTCATCGCAAGCTTTCGACAAGCAAGCCTGTTCGGCCTCGCACACATCACACTCGAAGGCTTGTTCGTGGCCGCCCTCGCCGTCACCGAACACCGTCAGGTTCGCCCCTATGCGCGCTGATTTTCTTAGACCCGACGAGTCCAGTCGAGCCCACCCCACCCGTCGATAGGTGTCGGTACCTGCTGACCGAGGCGGAGCACTGAGCCAAATAAAGCTTACTGGTGCAGTCTGGTAGCCGGTGATTTTCTACTTAGCATCACGGCGCATAGCGCGTAGGGTACGCCCCGCGCGGAGTGGGATCTCCGTGCATAGTTAACTATAAACAGCGCGAATATGTCTTCAGGTATAGACGTGCTCGCCAAAGGGGGAAGCGTGATGATAATCCGTAATGCACGGCTGTTCTGGAGTGCCGCTCTTGTCGTTGGCGCCGGTTGTACCAGTGACACGGCTGAGGAGAAGTCCGCTGTCGAAGAGCCCGTTACAACTGAAGATCCGATGCTGGAACCTGACTCTGGGCCCGCGGGCCCAGATGTAGAGGTGGGTGCCATTGTCATCACCGAGCTCATGCCCAATGTGAAATCGTCGGCGATCGACTGGCTTGAGCTGCAGAACGTGAGCGGCGACAAGATCCAGCTCGAGGGCTGTATCCTGCGCGATGACGGTGACGAGCAGTTCACGATCGCCCGGCCGCTGACATTAGCTCCGGGTGCCCGCGCGGTGCTCGCCAGCGCGGCGGACGACGCTGACGGGGCGCCGGCCGCTCTGGCGAAGCCGGCCTACGTATTTGCGGCCGGTGAGTTTCAGCTCGCAGCCCCTGGACCGGATCAGGTCGTCCTAGAATGCCGTGGCGTCGTCGTCGATCGCGTGGCGTATGCCGCATATGCGCCCGGCCCGGCCACGGAAGCGCGTGGTCTGCAGCTGGATCCGGCATTTTTCGATGCGAAGAAAAACGACGCCGCATCCGCCTGGTGCTACGCGTCACTTCCTGTACTCACCGAGGAATTCCTATACCACGGGGACCACGTGGCTTCGCCGGGCGTCGAGAACCCGGCGTGTACGGTCTTAGCCTATGGGTACAACGATCAGGCCGACGTGCTCGTGGACGGCATCGACCTCGAGCAGACGATGAAAGTGGTGGAGCGCGACTTTGGCTCGCTGACCACCACCTCGATGATGACGATCTGGGCGATTCGAGACCAAGTGATGACACCCGAGGTCGCGCAACGCATTGCCGAGCTTTACCTCGCGAACATCGGGGACATCTACGAAGCCGACAACGCAGGCAGGGCCTACGACGGCAACTTTGGTGTCTGGCACTTCGCCTGGTCGATCGCGAACTTGTACCGAAACGGAAATGATGCGGTCAGAGCGCGCCTGCAGCTCGCCTACGACGACGCGCTGACGCGTCCGGAGACGCTCAAGCGATTCAAGCTGATTGCCATCGATCACGTGCGTGGGGACACGATGTTAATGGGGGACATCCACGAGGTCGGCCGTGCGTACGCATTAGGGCACATTGTGGCGCCCGGCAATCCCAGGTACTTGCAGAGTATCGAAGACTACATGCCGTGAGCGGACGTCGCCAGCAGCAGGCCGAGCAGAGAGAAGACATCGACGACAACTACGACATTCTGCTCCAGCTTGGGCTTGCGCAGTGAACCCCGCGAAAGCTCAGACCCCACTGCACGTGGTGGTCCTCGCGACGGTCTGGTCTTCGACGCGGAGCGCGAACGTGCGAAGGAGGCAGCATGAAAGCGATCCTGCAAGAACGGTATGGCTCGACGGAGGTGCTCCACCTTGCCGAAGTGGAGAGACCCACACCTGAAGACGACGAAGTGCTCATCCGAGTACGCGCAAGCTCCGTGCATGCGGACGTGTGGCACGTGATGACCGGGCTGCCCTATGTGCTTCGGATCATGGGCTCCGGGTTGTGGCGACCGAAGAATCCGATCCCGGGCACGGATCTGGCCGGCATCGTCGAAGCCGTAGGCAGTAAGGTGACGCGCTTTACCCCCGGCGATGAGGTATTTGGCGAAACCCTACGCGGGATGCAGTGGATGAACGGTGGCCTGTCGCCGCGCTCTGACTCCTGAGGGCAAGTACGTCCTGATCGGCCACGACAACTACGGCCAGGGAATGCGCCGTATTTTTGGCCTTATCCCTCGCATGATTAAGCTGATGCTCATGGCGCTGCTGATCAAACAATTGCCTAAACCGAGCTGCGCAGCCTTTAACTTCTCCAGGGCCTTGTGGGGACGTGCCTGCACGATCGAAAGCTCCCCTTCGAAATGGAGCATCACGACCACCTCCCGCGCCCCAACGAGCAGGTTCGACGTTGGCAGGTGAACCCGGTTCTTGAGGACGACTTGACGAGCATCCGTAGCCTGGACAACGTACTGAAAGAACGCGCGCCGGAGCCTCATGGCTCGGCACGGAACCTGCTGGACGTGTTCACGGTGTCCGCAGCAACGGACACGCAGGAGGTGCTGTGAAGGGTGGTAGACCGAGAGGGGACCGGGCGTTTATGCCGTGCTTGCGCCAAGGGGCTGGGGCATTTTCGTATCTATGATCGTACCGTTCACCGGTGCCAAGAAGGCTGGTGACCGGGTTAAGCAGAACGCCAAAGACGGGCCGCTGCAGGCTCACGCTGCATGATGCGTGAGCTGGCCAGGAGCGCGCGCCCCCGATCGGACGGGACGTAAGGTATGGCTTCAGTCCGCCACAAATGGATCCACAGCCTCCGCATCCACGGATCGGTGATCCCACGGATCTACCTGCGCCTTTCGGGCTTCACCTTGCTCTCGATCGTGACCACCCATTTGACGAAGGAAGGCAGCTTGCCTGAGCTTCCCCTCACACCATTCGTCATCATCGGCAGCGCCATCGGCCTACACATCGCGTTCCGTACTAACACCGGCTACGAAAGATTCTGGGAGGCCCGAACTGCGTGGGGGGCGATCGTCAACCGCACACGCAACATCGCGCGGCAAGCGCAGGTGCTGCTCGTGGGAAAAGACGCCGAGCGCGCCATTATGCTCACCATCGCCTTTGCCCATGCCTCCAAACGGCACTTCTGGCACGAACCTCGGGTGCCAGAGATCGACGCACTGTTCAATCCTGAGGATTCGGCACTCCTGCATGCGGATCCTGGCCCTGCACAACGCACGCTGCTCGAGCTCGGGCGCCTGTTACAGAAGGCCAGAGTGCGCGGAGAGCTCGACTGCATCGACCAACTGCGCATCGAGGCAGACATCACGACTCTGATCGATCAGTTCGGCATCTGTCAGCGCATCCGCGCCACGCCCTTGCCTCCGGCCTACGTGATCCAGCTGCGCAGCGCCCTCGTTCCATTCTTGCTCGCCGTGCCCTTGGCGCTCGTCGCGGACTTCGGCTGGCTCACGCCGGGACTCATGCTCATGCTCGGCTACGTCTTTTTGGGCATGGAGCAGATCGGCACCGAACTCGAGGATCCATTTGAAAAGACCGTCAACGACGTCGACCTCGGAACCATCACGGCGCGCATCGAAGCCGACCTCTTGGCGATCAGCCGCACGCTCTAGGGCCACGCGCATGCCACCTCAGTGACCTCCGCGTCGGCAACAGGGTGTTGGTAGGGGCCTCGATGGTATGCTCCGGCCCGTGCCCGCCCCGGTTAGGCTGCGTAGATGCGCGCCAGGGTCACCTCGACCGCGACGCGACAGCCGGGCTCGACGCCGCGCAACAGACTGCTGCGGCGCGGGAATTGGGCCTGGAGCTCGCCTGCACCGTCGAGACGGGTCATGACTTTGACGCGGTCACCGAGCGTTGCGACCTGGGTGACGGTGGCGATGCCGGCCTCGTCGCGCCACATCTTGAGGTCGTAGGTTCGGACAAAGGCGCGCACGGTCGTGCCGCTCGCAAACCCTGCCGCGGGCACGCGCAGCGCGCCGATACGCGCATGCCCGTCTTCGACGACGCCAGCAAGGGCGTTCACGTCGCCCACGAACTCGTTCACGAAGGCTGTCTGCGGATGATCCAAAATCTCGGTGGGCGTACCCACCTGCTCGATGCGGCCCTTGTGCATCACGACCACGCGGTCTGAGACTTCGAGCGCTTCTTCCTGATCGTGGGTGACGAGCACCGTGGTGACACGCAGCTCATCGTGCAGCTTGCGCAGGCGGCGGCGCAGCTCCTCCCGTACGCGCTGGTCTAGGGCGCCGAACGGTTCATCGAGCAGCAGCACCTTGGGCTCGACGGCAAGGGCTCGCGCCAATGCCACACGCTGACGTTGACCGCCCGAGAGCTGCGCAGGGAAGCGTTTGCTCAAGCCTTCGAGCTGCACGAGGGACAACAGCTGCTCCACCTTGGCGCGAATCTTGGACTCGTCGGGCCTACGGTCCTTGGGCAAGACGCGCAGGCCAAAGGCCACGTTCTCGGCGACGCTCATGTGCTTGAACAGCGCGTAGTGCTGAAAGACGAACCCCACGCCGCGATCGCGCACACGGGCATCGGTGGCATCTTCGCCGCCGAAATACACGCTCCCAACGTCCGAAGACTCAAGCCCGGCGATGATGCGCAAAAGCGTAGTCTTGCCCGAACCCGACGGCCCGAGCAGGGCGACAAGCTCGCCGGTGTCCACGTGCAGGCTCACCTGATCGAGACCGACCACCGGGCCCCAGTGCTTGGAAACGTTGCGGACTTCGATACTCATGCTGCGATCTCCGAGGTCTTGCGTTCGATCAGTTTTTTGACGACCAGTGCCACGACCGAGATCAAGGTCAGCAGCGACGCCACTGAGAACGCGCCCACCTGATCGTATTCGTTGTAAAGAATCTCAACGTGAAGCGGCAGCGTGTTGGTCATGCCGCGCACGTGTCCACTTACCACGCTGACGGCGCCGAACTCGCCCATGGCACGTGCACTGCACACCACCACACCGTACAAAAGACCCCACTTGATGTTGGGCAAGGTGACACGCCAAAACGTCTGAAAGCCATTGGCACCGAGGGTTATGGCGGCGAGCTCTTCTTCGTTGCCCTGCGCCTGCATCAGCGGGATGAGCTCGCGTGCCACAAAGGGAAAGGTGACGAACACGGTCGCAAGCACCACGCCAGGCACGGCATAGACGACACGCAGGTCGTGCTCCATGAGAAACGGACCGAACCAACCGCGTGATCCGAACAGGAGCACAAACAGTAAGCCCGCAATCACAGGCGAGACCGTAAAGGGCAGATCGATCAGCGAGATCAACAGGGACTTGCCGCGAAACTCGAACTTGGTGATGGCCCACGCAGCGCTCACGCCGAACACGGCGTTCAGTGGCACGGCGATCGCCGCTGTGATCAAGGTGAGCTTGACGGCCGAGATCGTGTCGGCATGTTGGATGGCGGCCAAGAACGGCGCCACGCCCTTGGCGAGTGCCATGCTCAGCACCGCGACAAGCGGCAGGACCACGAGCACGAGCAGGAACAGCACGGCGAGCGCGAGCAAGACAAGCCCGCCCCCCTGCGGCCGCTCCGAGCGAACCAACGACGATCGGGTGCTCATTGCGGGTCGCCTCCGAACTTACGTTCCAGGTTGCGTTCAAAGAACTGCACGGTCAGCAGCAAGACGAGCGACACGCTCAACATGACCGTGCCGATCACGGCGGCGCCCGCATAGTCGAACTGCTCGAGCTTACTGACGATCAACAAGGGCGCTATTTCGGTCTTCATCGGCATGTTGCCCGCGATGAACAAGACCGAGCCGTATTCGCCGACGCCGCGTGCAAACGACAGCGCAAAGCCCGTGGCGATCGCCGGCCCGAGCAAGGGTAAGATCACACGCGTGAAGGTCTGCAGCTTGGTGGCGCCGAGCGAGGCGGACGCCTCTTCGAGCTGCGCGTCAAGCTCCTGGACGACAGGTTGCACCGTGCGCACCACGAACGGCATGCCCACGAACGTCAGCGCGACCACGATGCCGAGGCGCGTGAAGGCGACCGGCAGCCCGATGGCCGCAAAGTACGAGCCTATCCAGCCATGCTCGGAGTACACAAAGGTCAAGGCGATGCCTGCCACCGAGGTGGGCAAGGCAAAGGGCAGATCGACGATGGCGTCGAGCAACCGGCGGCCGCTAAAACGATAGCGGGCGAGCACCCAGGCCACGAGCGTCCCCACCAGCGTATTGACCACAGCCGCAGCAAAGGCTGCGCCAAAGGAGAGCGTCAGCGCAGCAAACGTGCGCGGTGCACTGACAATCGCCGCGATCTCCGCCCAGCTCAAGCTGGTGGCCCGCAGTACCAGGGCCGAGATCGGCACCAGCACCAGCACGCTCAGGTAGAGCCAGGTAAAGCCCAGGGTAGGCAAGAGCCCGGGCAGCACCCTTGGCTTTCGCAACAGGCGCGACAACGGCAGAAGTGAGGCGCGCTTCTCGAGCCGTACGCGGTCGCGCTCGACGGCCGCTTCACTCATGGTGCGTAGATCCGATCAAAGGTGCCTTGGTCGGCGAAGTGCTTCTGTTGTGCCTGCTTCCAGCCACCAAACAGCTCGTCGATGGTGAACAGCGTGAGCTTGGGCAGATCGTTGACGTGCTTGTCGGCCACGGCTTGCAAACGCGGTCGGTAGTGATGTCTGGCCGCGATCTCTTGACCTTGTTCGCTGTACAGATACTGCAGGTAAGCTTCGGCGACCTTACGCTTGCCTCGTTTGTCGACGTTGCGGTCCACGATCGACACGGGCGGCTCGGCCAGGATGCTCATGCTCGGCGTGACGATCTCGAACTTGTCTCGGCCTGACTCCTTGAGGATGAGGTGGGCCTCGTTTTCCCAGGACAACAGCACATCGCCTATCCCATTCTGAACGAAGGTGGTGGTCGAGCCACGCGCGCCGGAGTCCAGCACCTTGACGTTCGAGTAAAGCTGCTTGACGAATTGCTGGGCCACAGCGTCGCTGCCTCGCGGCTGCTTGAGCGCATAGGCCCAGGCCGCAAGATACGCCCAGCGCGCACCACCCGAGGTCTTCGGGTTCGGCGTGATCACCGCGGTGCCGGGCTTCACGAGGTCGCTCCAGTCACGCACGCCCTTGGGGTTGCCCAGTCGCACCACGAACACGATGGTCGAAGTGTAAGGTGCACTCTTTTCGCTGAGCCGCGCCTGCCAGTCCTCGGGGATGAGCTTGGCTTGCTCGTGAAGCGCATCGATGTCGTAGGCGAGCGCGAGCGTGACCACGTCTGCCGCAAGCCCGTCGATCACCGAGCGCGCCTGCTTGCCCGAGCCCCCGTGGGATTGACGTATGGTGACCTGTTGGTGCGTCGTGTCCTTCCAGTGCTTTTTGAACGCGACGTTGAACTCTTCGTAGAACTCGCGCGTGGGGTCGTAGGATACGTTGAGCAGCTCGACCGCAGAGGAACCTTCGGCCTCCGCAGCACTGCCTCCGCCGCCGCAGGCAGTCGCGCTCAGCAGCACACCGAGAAGCGCGCCAACCAGGAAAAGACGTGAGAAGAGCGACGAAAGCATGTGAGTGATCCTTATGCTTAGAACGATGCATCGAGCTGCACGCGGGCGGCGTGACGCGGGTTGTCGGCATCTTTGCCGAAGATGAAGAAGTAGTCGGACTGCAACTTGAACGCGTGCCCGTTGAGGTAGATGTTGAAACCCACGCCGGCCTGCCGGCCTGCGCTAGCGACCAGGTCCCTCAGTGCGGGATCGGTGCGCTCGCTCGCACGCAACTCATCCCAGCGCGCGACGACCTCGACCTTATCCGTAAGCATCTGACCGACCTGCACCAAGTAGCCGTAGCCTGAGCGCGACCAGTCCGTGACGGTGGCGCCTGTGGCATCGATCCCCACGTGCCGGTTCTTGTTGGCATCGCGCAGCACGGCTTCGCTCAACAACGCAAACCCGCGCCACTTGAAGACCAGATCGGCCGCGGCGTGGGCATAGTTGAAGGTGCCTTGCGTCAGCGCGTCGCCATAGGTGCTTTGCTTGCGACTGGTGGACAGGTTGTATCCCCCTGCGACGCCCAGGGCGAGACGCGGTGTGGCACCACGGGTAAGGTCTGCTTCCTGGTCGTCATCGAAGGGGCCCATCGGCCGCACGATGAACCGACCCACCACCAGGGCTCCCGGCTTCTGCGTGCCATTGCGATTCTTGATGTCGGCGAAGCGATTGCGTCCGTCGCCAGCGCCGACAAACAGGTTGTAGGCGAGCACGCCGCGTACGCCGAACAAATCCTGGGAAGACAACATCACACCGAGGTCACGATCCAGCGTCAGCTCGCGCACCACAATCTGGCGATCGACAAACTGCAGCGCAAACTCGCGAATCGTGCGCCCTCGGTCAAAAGGCACGAAGTATTGGCCCACCCGAACGTTCAGATCGCGCACCTTCAGATATTCGATGAAGGCGTCGAAGATCGGCGAGGCATTGGTATCGAAGTCGTTGCCACCGAAGGCAAGCTGAATCGTGTACTTGAGCTCGGGCTGAAGCACGTAGCCATGCAACACCAAACGTACGGTACGAACCTGCGCCTCGTTCGTGTACGCGTCGTTCTCATGCTGAAGCGTGTTGCGCAGCTGGATGCGCGCGCGCAGCGTCGTCTGCAGCCGCTCGTCCGCCGAAGTGACCGTGAAACCCTTGCCTGGCTCCGCACTGACGGTGGCGCCCTGACTCCCTTTCGCCGTCGTCACCACGACCGGCTGGGGCACGGGCTGGGGCACGGGCTGGGGCGGCGTCAAAACGGGCTGAGCCGCCGCCGCCCCTTGACCACTTGGCTGGGCCCAGGCTGCCCGCGGCATACTCCAAGCCATGATCAAAAGTATCATAAAAGATACATGTCGCCGGATCGCCGGAAGCCACCTATACCTGATGGGGTTCATCTTGAATTTCGTGTCCGTCGCCACGCTAAGCAGAGAGCGGGCCAACTGAGACTGGTTCTGGAACTGTCCATAAATGCTCCATAATTTGTGTAAATTGCCGAATGAGCCGCTCTAACTCACTCAGTTCGACTGATGCGCTTGATATCTTCCGTGATATAACGCGGGGTACCCATGGCTTTTGTCCGTGACATTTCACGGATTCTTGGATATATGCTGGCCGCGTGGACATTTCGTTGCAGCTGTGGCGGGAGATTTGCCGGCACCCGGAGATCGGGAGCGCCGTGGCCAAGCTCTCCCCGGCACTGCGCGCGGAGCTGCCGCTGGCGGCGATCCTGGTGCGTCGCTTCGACTTTTCGCGGCGACGGCTCGAGACCGTCGGCGAGGAGGGGTTCGCGCCGTACGTGCTGCCGCCTTGCGCGAACAACGAGTACAACGACGTGCAGACCGAAGCCGTACGCGCTTGGTGTCGCGAGGGGCAGGTATTGCGCGGCTTACCCCATGAGAGCGCCTTACTCTCTGCGCTGCTGCCCCAGGGCCTACGCGGTCAAGTGATCGTGGGACCGCTGGTGGACGAAGAGGGGCCTCAGGGCGTGTTGGTGCTCGTAGCGGAAACGAGCTTCGATGGAAGTGACGTTCGTAAGGCGCGGGGGCTGCTCGAGCCCTTTCGACTCGCACTCGAAAATGATCGACGCTTTCACGAGCTTGCTCGCCTGCGCGAGGCAGTCGAAGCCGACAATCGCGCCTTACGCTCACGCCTCGAACGAGAAGACATCGCCGAGACGATCGTGGGCGGCGACAGCGGACTGCGCGAGGTCACCCAGCGCATTGCCCAGGTCGCCGATACGGACGTGCCGGTGTTGGTGCTGGGAGAAACGGGGACGGGCAAGGAAGTGGTGGCGCGCGCGCTGCATGCGCGTTCACAGCGCAGTAAGGGGCCGATCGTATGCGTCAACTGCGGCGCCATTCCGCCGGGGCTTGTGGACTCGGAGCTGTTCGGTCACGAGCGCGGCAGCTTCACCGGCGCCTCGGGCACGCGCAAGGGCTGGTTTGAACGCGCCGACGGCGGCACCTTGTTCCTCGACGAAATCGGCGAGCTACCCCTCGATGCTCAGGTGCGCCTGTTGCGTGTACTGCAGGAGCGCATGTTCGAGCGCGTCGGCGGCACGCGCTCCATTCACGTCGATGTGCGCGTGGTGGCTGCGACCCACCGCAACTTGGAAGACATGGTGCAAGCGGGCTCCTTTCGCGAAGACCTCTGGTACCGCCTGAGTGTGTTCCCCATCTTCTTGCCCCCCCTGCGCGACCGTCCCAATGACATTCCCACACTCGCGGCCCATTTCGCCTTTCGTGCTGGCAAGCGCCTG
>JBBSJC010000173.1:0-14419 GCA_038257655.1 Polyangiales bacterium
CAGCGCCGTAAACGCCTCCCGGTCAACCCCGCGCCACGAAAGGTCGTCCACACTCTCAGCCAGCGGAACATCCGTACGCAACGTAGCCAGCGTCTCATAGAGCTCTACCACGCTGCCCGCGGCTTGCAGACTCTCCGCAAGCGCCGCCGCCCCGCGCACCTTCACTTCCCAGCGCGCCGCAGCGCGCGGAATCGTCGCAATCGTCGGGTAGTGCCGCAACACCGCCGCTGCGCTCTTTTCGCCCCAGCGCGGCACCCCCGGAATACCATCGGCCGTATCCCCCACCAGCGCCAGATACGCCGGCACCTGGCTAGGCGTTACCCCCAGCCGCGCTTGCACACCCGCCTCATTAGTCAATTTACCTGACTTACGCTCTAACACCACCACGCGGTCGTCTCGCACGCACTGACACAAGTCCTTGTCTGGCGAAGCGATGCGCACTTGTTCGACGCGTGGGTCTTGTGCAAAGCGTAAGGCGCCGGTGGCCAGCGCATCGTCTGCTTCGAACTCGACCATCGACCAGGTGACAAGTCCCATCGCCCGCGTCGCACGCTCGACCAGGGGAAACTGCGCAAACAAGTCGGGGTCGATGCCTTCGCCCGTCTTGTAGCCAGGAAACAAGCGATTGCGAAACGACTCGATCACCGTATCGAAGGCGATTGCCACGTGCGTATTGCCCGGTTGCTCGAGAAAGCCCGCAAGCGAGCGCATCAGCCCGCGCGTCGCACCGACCTCGCGCCCGTCGGCAAGCTTGCTCGACGGCGCCCCGTAAAAGGAACGGAACAGCTCGTAAGTTCCATCGATCAACGTGACGATCACGAATTAACTCCTCAGGCCTCAGCCCATGCCGCGCAGGGGTAGGCCTGCCGCACGATATACCGCGTCGATCACCCGCATGTTGGCCACCGAGTCGTGCAGCGGAATCAACGGCTGCGTGCCCTCGCACACCACGGACTTGAACGCGCGCAGCTGATGGACGTAGGTGGCTTCGCTCGGCACTTGCTCGCTGCGTTCCCCGCGCTCGCTCTTGACGCGTAGTCGGTGAAACAGCTGGGGAATGGTCGCATTCAACACGCGCAACTCGCCCTTTTCGCCATGCACCACGATGCCAAGCTTGAGCAGACGCCGGGAGAACAGCGAGCACTCGATGCGTCCCGTGGCGCCGCTTGCAAAACGAAACTCCGCTTCCATCGCCCTATCGACACCGGGCGAGCTGAGCTTGGCGCGCGCGGACACCACCTCGGGCTCCTCGCCGGCCACCGTGCGCAGCATGTGAATCGCGTAGCAGCCCACATCCATAGTGGCCCCGCCTGACAACTCGAGCCGATAGCGAATGTCGTTCGGCAAAGGCAACGGGATGCACATGGCCGTCTCGATTCGCCGCACTTGACCGATTTCGCCGCTCGCTAAAATCCCGAGCACGCGGGCCATCAGCGGATGAAAGCGATAGTGAAACGCCTCCATCAGCACGCGTCCGCTGCGCTTGGCGGCCTCGGCCATGCGCTCGCTTTCAGCCGCGTTGCTCGCCAGGGGTTTCTCGCACAGCACGTGTTTGCCGGCCTCGAGCGCGCGAATGGTCCATTCGGCGTGCAGGCTGTTGGGCAAGGGATTGTAGATAGCGTCGATCGCGGGGTCTGCGATTAGGGCCGCGTAGCTGTCGAGCACGCGCGCAAAACCGTGCTTGGCTGCAAACTTGCGGGCGCGCGCCCCATCCCGCGCGGCCACCGCTTCGAGCACGATGCCCTCGACCGCGCGCGCGGGCCGGACCAGGGCCAGGGGAGCGATGCGCGCCGCACCAAGCAGACCAAAGCGAAGCAGGGGTATTGCCATGGCACGAACCTTAGTGCGCGCCGGCACGGGCATCATCAAGAATCCAACTGGGGACGGTAGACGTAAGAGTCATAGGCGACTCATTCCGCCGGCTCAGATCGGACGATCGGTCAATCCAAAACCGGCCTGGTACACGACCTGTGCGCTGCTAGCTTGGTCAAGTGGCTACACACACTTCATCTGGCGTTGAGCTGCCTGCCGGACAGTCAGGCTCTTCTTACTTTCACGACGTGCTGCAGCGCGCAGCACAGCAGTTCCCGGAGGCGCTGGATCGGGCGCGTTTTCCAGAAAGCCCGCAAGCGTTCAAGCATCAGTACGCAACGATTTTGCCTGCCTTCGAAGCCGCGCGCATCGCCCATCCGGCGCGGGTCGAGATCGCGCGTTTTGTCTGTCTGGAAGCCGAGCGCGGCCTGCGTTTCGTGTCTGAGCAGGGCGATACAGACTTTGCAAGCCTGCTTGCGCAAAGCGATGCCGAGCCGCTGCCACTCAGCCACGTCACGCTTTCGGGCCCCGGCAGGCTCGTGCCGGAAGTACGCTATCGCGGCCGCCGCTACGTCGGGGCCGACGTGCTCAGCCTGGTGCACACGCTGCGCGCCAAGCAACTGATGACCGATGCCGCAGCCCAGGGCTTTGCCCGCTTGTTTGCGCGCATCGGGACCGAGGGCGGCGCGCTCTCCTTGCGCGGGCAGCGGTTTGTCATCTTCGGTGCGGGCGCAGAGCTCTCCCCGGTCGAGCTCTTGCTTGAAGCGGGCGCCGACGTGCTGTGGATCGACCTGCGCGAGCCGGCCACCGAGCGGCTTCTAGAGCGCAAGCTTGCGGGCAAGCTGTCGTTTGCCAGAGGCGGCGCCAACCTGTTGGCCGAGCCCGCGCGCATTCTCAGCACGCTGCGGGCGTATGCCCAGGACGGTGCGGTGCACATCGGGTGCTACGCCTACGCCGGCGGCGCAAGCCAGGAATGGCGCCTCACCACCACGATGAACGCACTTGTCCGCGCGCTGCCCTCGAGCGCGGTCGCGTCGGTCACGATGCTCGTCTCCCCGACCACGCCCTCGCAGGTGAGCGCAGAAGACGTGCTGACCTCACGGGAGCGCTTGCAGGATGCCAACCGCTGGAAGCGAGCCCTGCAGCGTGCAGGCCAGCTCACGCCCTCGCTGGAAGTGTCAGGCAACGTGCTGATCGCCCGCGCGATCGTGCGGGCACAGGGCGTGAGCTACCAGGCCGCGCAGCTCGTCGGTAAGATCTACGCAGCCGAGGCCAGCTCCGTCTATGGCAACACGCTCAGCGGCGGCAGCGACGGCGGCAGCGACGGCATCAGCGAGGGCAACGGTCATCAGCTACGCCCCGCACCGCTGACGGTGTCTGCTAACGTGGCGCCGATCACGGCCACCCGCTCGCTGTCCCATCCCGTGTTTCAGGCCGCTTTTCTAGGCGCATCCCTGTTCGACGTCGAGATCTCCCAGCCCGAAACCACGCGTGTGCTCGCAGGCTTGCTCGCGATCCACGACGTCATCGATCCCGGTGCACCGGGCGCCGCCCAGCATCCCTACGCAAGTGCGAACGAACGCGCGCGCGGCGTGTTGTCTCAGCAGATCCATGGCGGTATCTACAGCAATCCGTTTTCGCTCGATGCCGCGATTTCCGTGGCTGCGGTGCGCGGCCTTACTATGCGGCCCAAGCTTGCCGTCGATCTGTCACTGGGCCTGTTTCGCTGAAACAAGCCTGCTATAGGGCCGGCTGATGACCCGGCCCAAAAAGCCCGCCCCTGTTTCAGCGCGTACTCGTGCAGAGCCGCCCACCGAGCGTGTGGTGGGCCTTTCCGCCGTGCGCGCCGTGCTCGAGGCGCGCCCCAAGGACGTGCTCAACATCGCCCACGGTCGCGAGGCACGGGCAGAGGTTCGGGAAATCCTGCGCCTGGCTGCGCAGCAGCGCATCGCATATCGCGAGCTTGCAGCAGACGACCTCGATCGCTTGGCCGATACCGTGCACCACGAGGGCGTGTGTATGCTCGCACGCGCACGGCCTGCCCCCACGCTCAAGGACATGGTCAAGCGCCTGGACGATCGCGGATTTGTGCTCGCGCTTGACCGCGTCGACAATCCGCACAACGTCGGCGCAATCTTGCGCACGGCGGCCTTCTTTGGTGCGCGCGGTCTGCTGGTAGCCAAACCCGAGTCCAGACGCGAGGCCCGCGCAGAGCCAGCCCGGGAAGACAAGGGTCTGACGCCGGCCATGGTGCGCATCGCAGAAGGTGGTGCAGAACGGGTGCCGGTGTTGTTTACGGTCGACTTGGCCGGCGCGCTCGGTGCCTTTGCCGCGCAAGAGATTGCAATCATCGGCGCCGATGGCCGCGCGCGCCAGGCGATGACCGAGCTCGCCTGGCCTGCACGTTGTGTCATCGTGATGGGTAGCGAGCGCTCCGGCATGAGTGACGGCGTGCGCAAGCGCTGCAGCCACGAAGTGCGAATCGACGGCACAAACTACGTAGAGTCGCTGAATGTGTCAGTGGCCGCAGGAATTCTAATGGCATCGCGCGCGGGCGCACAAGGGAGGCAAGCGTGAGCGCAGCCAAGAAAAAGGGCGCCCCTCGCGGCGCCGGCAAAACGGGCGCCCCTCGCGGCGCCGGCAAAACGGGCGCCCCTCGCGGCGCCGGCAAGAGTAAACCGTCGAAAAGCGGCGCAGCGCGCGGTGGCGCGAGCGGCGGAGGCCGAGGTGCAGCGAGCGGCGGCGCGAGCGGAGGAGGCCGGGGCGCAGCGAGCGGAGGTAAGAAGCCAGCAGGCGCGCGCGCGCTAGGCAAGCCCAACGCCAAACCCGCGAGTGGCGGCCGCAACAAGCCGGGCGTGAAAACCACGCGTTCACCGGAACGCACGCCGCGCTCCAAGGGTAAGGGTCGCCCCGACCGGCGCGACGACATGGAAGGACGCAATCCCAATCCCAAGCCCGCCTGGGTCCGGCCCAAAGCCGTACCGGTCAGCCCGCGCTCGGGCCCGCCCGTGATCGGCGAATGGTTACTCACCACGCGTGAAGGCTCCGAGGGCGATCAGGTCGATGAGCTTACGTTGCTCCACGTGCGGCGACTACCGCGTGTGCTTGCGCCGTCGCTCGTTGTCGCGCCCGAGATCCCCAAGCGTGACAAGGCGACGGTCGAGCTTACCTTTGCGCGTCAGGGCTTTCCGGTCGCGGCGATCGTGCAGTCCCATGACCACGACGAAATCGCGATGGGTCTGGCCAAGGCGGTCAAACAACGGCTCGAGCGGGCACAACATTACGCCCTGCACGCTTGGGTGGCCGATAGCACCGAGGCCAATCCCCTCGTCTCAATGGCCGAAGCCCTGGAAGAGCGGGTGGCGGCCTTGCTCGCGCGCATGCTGCCCGATGCCATCCGCGTCGATGACGCGACCCTGCGGCGCATGGGCTCGATCATGTACGCCCAGATCTGTCTGCTCTCCACTGATCGCGCCGCCGCCGGCGTGCTCTACTCGAACGCTGCGTTGTCGCTCGCGCGTGGTGGCCGCACACGCGTGCGCGTCACCGGCGAATTGCCATCACGCGCCGCACGCAAAGTCGAAGAAGCGTTGGCTTGGATCGGCGTCGCACCCGGGCCTGGCGAAGTCTGCGTCGATCTCGGCGCCGCGCCTGGTGGCTGGACGTACGTGATAAGCGAACGACGGGCGAACGTGATCGCGATCGATCCGGCCAAGCTGCGACCGGACATTCTCGCGCGCAAGGGCGTACGCCACATCCAGGAGAGCGCCTTTACCTACGCGCCCGATGAGAAGATCGATTGGCTGTTCTGCGACATGGCCTGGCGTCCGCTCGAAGTCGCAGCCTTGCTCGCCAAATGGGGGCGCAAGCGCTGGGCGCGCATGATGGTCGCCAACATCAAGCTCCCGATGACGAAAAAGGCCGAGATTTTGGCGCGTATTCGCCAGATTCTGATCTCCGAGGGCGAGTGGAAGCACCTGCGGACCAAGCAGCTCTACCACGATCGCGACGAGATCACGCTGGTCGCGCACGTCGGCTGAATAGTCAGGACGCGCAGCGTAAGTCCTCGAGAAACTCCGATGCAGGCGCCACGCTTGTCACGAGCAAGTGGTCTCGCGCGCGCGTGCAGGCGACGTACAGCAAGTGCCGCTCGGTGTTGTAGACGTCCTCCAGGTCTGCCTCCATCGGCGAGCGACTCGATGCGTTCCTGAAGCGGGATGACCTCGTCGTCGCAGGCCATCACAACCACCGCACGGAACTCGAGACCCTTGGCCACATGCATCGTGCAGAACTCGCGCTTCAGGGTGGCTGCGCGCGAGGTATACGGCACGATGCAGAGCGACGATCGTCTTACCCGTGCCTGCTGAACCCGAAACCCTCGCCGCACCAGTATAATCGCGCTCTACCCATTGACGCTGGGCGGGGTGGAGAAAGACGGTCCACTTCTCCCACGGAAAGGCCAGCGCACGTTCGAGCTCCTCCACGTTGTTCATGACGCGAAAGCGGCGCTGAGCATCCGGATGAGCGAACGGATCGGTACCGATGGGCGCCGGCTTGGCTGTCTGAGGTTTGCCTCCCGTAGCAAGCTCCAGCAGCGCCTCCGCGGCTTCGGCCGGGAGATGATCCGCGAGCGACAGCAGCGTGTCCTCGTTCGCTTGGCGCACGTCGTTCAGCCACTCCGGTGGCACGCCGTAGCCGAGCAGCACATCCTCACTCAGCGTCGCAAACAGGGCCGGCTTGGGCGCCTTGGGTACCTTCGCTTCGATGTAGATGGGTACTAAGATCTCCTGTACCGTCTCGCGGATCTCCACGAGCTGCGCGGCTCCCGTCTTAGGGTGCGTCTCCAGCTTGCGTCGTTCGGCCCACTGGTAGGCCTTGTCGTGATGATCGACGTAGCAGAGCAAGAGGCTCTCGCGCGTTGCGATGCACGATGATGCGCAGGACGCTGTTGACGCGCACCGACCAGAAGTTCTTATCCCGCGCGCCATCAAGCTTATGAAAGCTCATGCCAGGATTGGCCGGGTTGATCTGCAGATCGAACACGGTGGTCTTCACGTTCTTCTGCTCGTCGCTCATCAGGCGCGCGAGACTGTCGGTGAACGTGTCAGCGATGCGGAATTCCATCATGGCAGCTTGAACACTTTCATCACCTCATCGCCGAGGTGGTTGATCACCTTCACCGCCACGCGCCCGGACTTGGGCCTCGAGAACGGACGAGACGTGTCGCTGTTGAGCGTATCCCACGCTTCCTTGTTGATCTCGGCCTTGAGCGTGATCTTGAGCGCACCGTAAGGGTCATGGGCGCCCAAGAAGTAGGCATGACGCACGAAGAAGCTCTCTTCGTTGTAGTCGGTGTCGATGAACCAGCACGCGATGCCATCCGCACCGTCGCTGCGCACTTCGCCGGTGCTGGGGTGGAACACGTCCACGCCATTGATCTTGATCTGGAACTTACCACCCGCGACCGAGGTGATGGTAATGTCCGGCTCGCCGAAAATCACGAACAGGTTGCCCTTGCCCGTGTTCTTGAGGTCTTCGGACATGTGCAAGTCCGCATTCATGCGCGCCTTGAGCACCGGCAGGCGGCCGAGCTTACTGAACTCGGTAGCGTGGGCCTCATAGTTGAACGCGCAGGCGATCAACACATCGAAGGAAGCATCTCCTGTTTCGCGGGCAGCCGCAACAAGATCGGGCCGCGTGACGGTGCCGAACTCGGGACCGATCAAGATCCCGGCGCGTTTTTCAACGTTACCTTCCAGGTAGCGACCTTCCGCGCACACCAGGTCACCGGGCCAGGGAGTGAGCGTGGTGAAGACGATTTTGTCGGTCTTATGTGCTTGCTGGACGCCGGCAGTTTTGAGGTTTTCGAGCACCATCTGCGGGAAGGTCTGCTTACCTCCGTAGACATCGGGCTTCTCGGCTACACCGTCGATGAGCTCGTCGTTCTCGTCGACACCTAAGACGCGATGCGGGGAGAGGCTCTCCACGGTGAACGGGCCCGCGACGCGTACGCGCTTCTTGTCCGTGTAGGGCTTGTCGTAGAGATACTCGTACTCGGCCTTGGCGGCTATCGAGGCGTCTATCTCTTTCTGCCGTGCGATGCGGGCATGCCACCACTCGGCGTGGGTCTTCTTGGCAGCCTCAGACCATTTGGGTTCGGCTTCGCGCGGGATTTCCCACTCTTGCCACGACTGCTTCAGCGATTTGTTGAGCGCCGCGCGCAGCGGTTCTAGTTTCGTTTGCCACGTGTCCCAGATGACATCGATCTCGGGGTTGTTGGCGATGGATTTGAGCGTGACATGCTGCACGCGTTCGCAGACGAATCCGTGGCGAATATTGCTACGCGTGGGCTGCAAGGAGGGCGCTGTACGGGTGACATCTGCTTCCTTGAGTTGACCTTCCCGCGAATCGCCCAGCAGATAGTAAGGGTAGCGCGCACCCATGATGCGCGCACGGGCGAGCGCAAGGGCCACGCGAGAGGTGTCAATGGTTATCCAGCGTCGACCCACTGTTCGGAAACTGTGGCAGTCGTGCCAGAGCCGCATGTTGGATCAAGGACCAGGTCACCGGGATCCGTCGCCATAAGGATGCAGCGTTGGATAGGGGCTGTCGCGGATTGAACAACGTAGATCTTCGGATCAGAACGACTCTGTATTCCCCCGATGTCTGTCCAAACATTAGTGTACTCAAACGCGGAAAAATCCTTGAGGTAGCGTACATAGGCAATTCCCTTGCCTTCTGCCTCGAGCCTGCTTGCCCGTCCGAGCCGCACCATACCTTCGGGGTGCGTCTTCCAATACCCGGACTGCGGCCGAATCTCCCTGCCCTTGAAGGAGACGGGGAAATCACCGGGCGGCCGTTGGCTCCTTAGCGTATCCTTGCGGAAGACGCGAAAGCGCTCGGAGCTCTCATCGAAGTCCTCAAAATCAGAAACAGGGCGGCGAACGCCCGCTTCATTCTCAGCAGACCTGTACTTGTCAGCCCCATCTCCGCCGAATGATTTCTCCTGCAATAGACGCCGAAACTTGGTTTGCTCTTTGCGTACCAGAGGATGTAGTCGGCCACCCCGGGAATCATCTGCGCTGTCTGGCCAGCGGTTTTGGTCGAAGTGATGATGGAGATGCAACTCTCGTCGCCGAACACCTCGTCCATCACCGCCCGAACTCGATGAACGTTCTCATCGCCAATCTGCACAAAGATGGATCCGGAATCCGTCAGCAGGTCGCGAGCAACAGGCATCCGATCTCTAAGATACGTAAGATAGCTGTGGATCCCATCACGCCAAGTATCGCGAAACGCCTTCACCTGCTCCGGCTCGCGAGTGATATGCCCGGTATTCCCATCCTTCACATCGCGACTGGTCGTCGACCACTGAAAGTTGCTGTTGAACTTGATCCCATAAGGCGGGTCCAAGTAGATGCACTGCACCTTACCCCGCAGCCCCTCGCGCTCCGCCAAGCTCGCCATCACCTGCAGCGAGTCCCCTAAGATCATGCGATTAGACCAGTTCTGATCGTGCTGGTAGAAGTCTGTCTTATCCGCGTCTTTGGGAATGCCATTGAAATCCGCAAACAAGTCCGCCTGCGGGGCTTCGCTCGCGCGGATCTCGCGCGTCTTGCGCAAGAGATCGTCGATCAGCACCTTGGGGTGCACCTTCTCTTGGATGTAGAGCGGCGGCGCATGCACCACCAGGTCGCTCCAATCCTGCTCGTCTTTGCCGCGCCACACGAGCTGCGGATCGAGATCGCGATTGCGGCGCTCGTAGGCTACGCGCACCGGGTCCTGCTCCCGCTTCTGCAGCACGGACTGGTATTCGGCTGTGGGGATGTTCCTGCGTGTCGCGTCCGCGTGGGTAATCGCTTCGACGGTCTTGGAGACGTTGGCTGGGGGCTTCTTGGCCATGGTCAGGACTTGATTCCGTCTGGGTTCTTGAGCGACTTCTTATCTTCAGACAGTAAGCGTCGCTCCACCTTTTTCAGGTCTTCGGCAGCGGGCAGCGTTTCGGGCCGAATGCCACGTTCGATCAGCGTCCTGCGCACCGCCTCGTTGTTCGTGATGTGCTCGCTGGAGATCGCGCGCTCTGTCGCCATCTTGTTCTCGCGCGCGTTGTAGATTGTGATCTCCGCGGCGAAGTCTTTTGCTTTCAAGATGATGGTGGGCGCGAAGTCCGCGAGCGGGCGACTGTCGGGCACCTTCCAGTGCGCTTTCATGGCCTGCGTGGACTTGCCAAACAGTGCGTGGTCACCCTTGCTGCGAATCAGCGCAAAGTCTTGGTTGCCGCCCGTTTGCTCGTAGATGACGTCGGACAGCTCTTTCTCAGTGGTGGAGAGCTTCCTGCGCGCGGAAAGTCGCTCGGTCTCCAGCAGCCTCTGTTCGATAAGCTCTGCGCGACGCGTCTGAATCGCAAAGTAGGTCTGGGCGAAAGCGACCTGCTGCTTACTCGGGTCTCCGTTCTGCGCGACCAGGTAACAAGCGAAGCGGGTAAGCATCGTGTCCGGCACTTCGCGTTCCGCGCCCTTGGGCAGCTGGATCATTTTGTTGACGTCAACAAAATGATGGTCGACGGCGTGCCCTGAGCTCTCGCACGCGGTCTTGGCCTTGCTCACGATCGCCAAGAAATTGCGCCACTCCGTGTAGCCGAGCAGGTGCTGCACGTCGCGGGCAAGCCAATACTCCGTGCCAGCTTCGGTCTGCTGCGCATGGCCCTCGAAGTCGGTCGTGAGCGAATGAATCTGTTCGGTTTTCACTGTGGCACCTTTAGCGTATAGTCAACCATCTTGTCGAACTCGACCTGCACCTTCGCCTTAAAGCCGGACTCGATCTGGTAGACGTCGCAAAACTCGGCAAAGGTCCAGCGCCCGTAGCTCTTGTGGTAGTTCACGCCGGGCACCCAATAGGTTTCCATGGTGGCCTTCTTCTCTTTGGCGTCCTCGCCGCGATAACCTTTTATCTCAACCACTAGGTTGAGGAGGTCCGTTTCACCCCGCCCATCGTCGACTTTCACGATGAAGTCGGGTCGGTACATGCGCATCTCCGAGCCAAAGCGATAGGGCACCTCGAAGCCGAGGCTATGGTTCTTCACGTAGGCACGCACACGCGGATGCGCTTCGGCCACGCGACAAAACTCGGCTTCCCAATCGCTATCGAGGATTACCCAATTGAGGTGCGACTTGCGTGCGTCTGTCTCCCAGCGATCGGTCTTCGACGTGTTGAAACTGACGTTGGCCGTGGAGCCTATGGGATTGTAGGCGTCAAGCTCCGCAGTGAT
The DNA here is from genome assembly GCA_038257655.1 of Polyangiales bacterium. GTDB lineage: Bacteria > Myxococcota_A > Polyangia > Polyangiales > DASUME01 > DASUME01. The sequence goes on from JBBSJC010000173.1 coordinate 11,081, forward strand.
CGGCTTCGATCCCTCGAACGCGCGCGTGATGCCGCTCATGATCTTCTCGCACGCCATATCCGCGAGCGTCTTATAGCGAAGCTGAGCTGGAGAGGTTCCTCCCTTGCACACGAGATAGCTATCCAGCCACTGCTTCGCTACGCGCTTTAGTCGGCCAAAGAGCTGTAGCTGCGGCTCGCCATCCGCGCCGCGCCACTTGGTCAGGACAAGGTGGGAGGTGAGCTCGTACAGCACCTGTGAAGGGCGAACGTCACGGGTGTGCACGAGATGGTCTCGCGCGGGGGTTGCGGTGGGCTAACGACGGGTTTGGCTGTGAAGTCGAACGGTATCCCAAGCACGTCGGCGTACTCGACATTGAACAGGCCTTCCTCGTTCAGCTTGTAGGATTGCCTTCGCAGCGCGCGGCCGATCACCTGCTCGCACAAAAGCTGCGTACCGAACGCGCGCACGCCGAGCACATGGGTCACGGTGTTTGCATCCCAGCCTTCCGTAAGCATCGAGACGGACACCACGCAGCGAATCGAGCCGCCCAGTCGACCGTGCCTGCCTACGGTGTTCATCACCTCGCGCAAGAGCTCCTGGTCCGTAATGCTCTCGGCCAAGCGGGCGTCACCAGTTCGCTCGATCATTTCCCGCCGAAAGCGCTCGATCTCGTCAGATGCCATCGCGCGAAAGCTGTCATCCAACGCTTCACCGGACTCGAGTTGCTGACTGTCGATGAGTAAGGTGTTCGGCCGCGGGAGCGGATTGCCGGATCAACATGGCCATGACGGTCGTCTTGCCTGCGCCCGTGGCGAGCTTGAGTGCGAGCCGCCTCAGTTGGGGATTTGCGTCGTGATTCGCATCCGCGATGTGGTCGAGAAAACCTTGGCCGCTTTGCCTGCCTGGGGCGCTACCTCCGTCAACCAGATCGCTGTCTCCACGGCTTCGAGCTGGCAGAAGAACGGGCGCACACTGCTGAAGGGATGAGATCGCCAGTGCTGCAGCAAGCGCGCGGTCTCGGGCGTTACTTGCCAACTGCTGGGGTTCGGCACACGGCGCCACTGTTCAACGTGCTGGCGCAGCCGATTGATGACCGGGGTCGGATCGTACTGCTGCTCCTTCGTCGAAAGCCCCTTACCCTCGTCGTAGATCAGCTGCTGCTGCTTGACAGCCTTCTGCTTACGGGGCTTCGGGATCGGCGTGATGAACTCGGCACGACGGCGACTTTCGAGGGTGCGCTGCGTCGGCTGCCCTTGCTCGTCCAGCTCCCAATGGCGCGTCGGGCATGCGTACGGGGAGTTCAGGATGGGTCGTTCGAAGAATGGATTGGACACGGTCGGGGCGCATTAACTCACGAATGCGCGCAGATTTCACTTGGGAAGCTCAGCTTTTGCGCAGTACGCGGTCTGTCATTGCCTCCACGTACACGCGCCAAGCCGTTGGCGGTCTCCTGAGGTAGCCGCCATTCACCCGCCTTCGCTTCTTGTAGCGAGCCAACTACTTCTTCTCGGCAGTGACCTGCAGGTTGACGTCGAGCAGCTGCAGGGCGCTGACAGGCGTCGGGGCGCCGGTCATCAGATCATTGGCGCGCTGGGTCTTCGGAAAGGCGACCACGTCGCGCAGGCTCTCGGCGTTGGTCAGGAGCATAGTAAGGCGATCGAGGCCAAGCGCGATGCCGCCGTGGGGTGGTGCACCAAAGCGTAAGGCGTCGAGTAAGAAGCCGAACTTCTCACGGGCCTCTTCATCTTCGATGCCAAGCGCCTTGAACACGCGCGCTTGAACCTCAGGGTCGTGCAGGCGAATCGAGCCGCCGCCGATCTCGAAGCCATTGAGCACAAGGTCGTAGCGGTAACACAAGACCTTGCCCGGATCCTTTTCGATAAGCTCCACGCATTCATCGAGCGGACGCGTGAAGGGATGGTGTGCTGCGGCCCAGCGCTTGGTGGTCTCGTCGCGCTCAAACAGCGGCGGATCGATGATCCACAAGAAGTTCCAATCGTTGTTCTTCGTGCCGCTTTCGGGAATCAGCCCCAGCTTTTTGGCTAAGGTCACGCGCAGGTTGGCCATTACGGTGTGCACGAGATCGGACGGGCCAAACTGAAAGAGCAAGAGCTCGCCTTCCTTGGCGCCAGTCGCCTCGTTCACGGCCTGCCGAAAGCTGTCAGTTGCCGTCTTGGCAAGCGGGCTCTGAGCCCACGCGCCGCCCTCTGCGACCTTGGCGCGGGCAAGACCGGCGGCGCCCATCGAGCGCACGTACTTCTCGAGCTCGTCCAAGTCCTTGCGCGATAGATTGGCATCCGCCGGGACGACAAGCGCCTTGACGATCTCTTCGGGCAGATCCTTACGGTACTCGCCGCTCTTGAACTTCTTCGCGATGGGCTCGAGCATGCCGATGCCGCCGCCGTCGCATTCAACCGTGAGCTCCGTCAGGTCGGTGTGCTCCAGACCGAAACGCAAGTCGGGCTTGTCGTTGCCGTAGCGCCGCATGCTCTCTTCGTAGGTGAGACGCGGAAACTTACTGTCTTTGTAACGCTGGCTCAGCTCGATGCCCAAGATCTCCTTCCAGATCTTGAACACATAGCCTTCCATCACGGTGAAGAGATCATCCTGGTTGATGAAGCTCATTTCGACGTCGAGCTGGGTGAACTCAGGCTGGCGATCGAGCCTGAGGTCCTCGTCGCGAAAGCAGCGCACGATCTGAAAGTAGCGATCGTAGCCGCCGACCATCAGTAGCTGCTTGAACAGCTGCGGGCTCTCGGCCAGCGCGTAAAAGTGCCCGTGATGAAGCCGCGAGGGCACAAGAAAGTTGCGCGCGCCACCGGGCGTGTACTTCACCATGAACGGGGTCTCGACCTCGACAAACTCCTTGTCGGTGAAGTAGCCGCGCGTCGTCTGGTTGATCTTGCTGCGCATCAGCATGTTCTTTTGCAGCTTCGGTCGACGCAGATCGAGGTAGCGATACTCCAGGCGCTTTTCCTCGTTGGTCGTGATGTTGTCGGCGATTTCAAAGGGCGGCGTCTGCGACTTGTTGAACACCGTCGCTTCGATGCCGACCACTTCGATGGCGCCGGTAGCGATGTTGGGATTGGTGTTCGTGCCGCGCGAGCGCACCTTGCCGCGCACACCGAGCACCCACTCGGGCCGGGCTTGGTCGGCGACCGCAAATGCGTCCTGATACATCTGCGGATCGAACACGAGCTGCGTGATGCCCTCGCGATCACGTAGGTCGATGAAGATGCAGCCGCCGTGGTCGCGCCGGTTTTGCACCCACCCGAACAGCACCACCTCGTGGTCGGTGTCACTTGCGCGCAGAGCGCCGCAGGTGTGGGTTCGCTTCAGCTCGTCGATAAATCGCGC
>JBBSJC010000174.1:0-14394 GCA_038257655.1 Polyangiales bacterium
GCACGATTACTCCAGCCATCTCCGTGTTGTCGGCGGTCGAAGGCCTCGAGGTCGCAACCCCTGCGATCAAACCTCTCGTGATACCGCTGGCGATCGGCATCATCGTCGCATTGTTCATGGTCCAGAAGCGCGGCACCGGGAAAATCGGAGCGGCGTTCGGACCCGCTGTGCTGCTTTGGTTCATCAGCATCGCGGCGGTCGCGGCGCCCTGGATCATTCGCGTACCGAGCGTGCTCTTCGCCTTTGATCCGCGACACGGTGCCCGCCTCCTGTTCGAGAGCTGGCATGGCTTTCTTGTGCTGGGTAGCGTCGTGCTCTGCATCACTGGCGGCGAAGCGCTCTACGCCGATCTCGGTCACTTCGGCATCCGCCCGATTCGCATGGCTTGGTACGCCGTGGTGTTTCCCGCGCTGCTGGTCAGCTACTTGGGTCAAGGCGCGTACGTGCTGTCGCATCCAGGTCAATCGATCGGCAACACGTTCTTCCAGATCGTGCCCGAGAGCATGCTTTACCCCATGGTCGCGATCGCCACGGTCGCCGCAGTGGTCGCATCCCAGGCCTTGATTTCAGGCGTTTACTCGCTGACGCAGCAGGCCATTCAGCTCGGTTACCTGCCGCGCATGACCGTGGTGCACACCTCCGGTGAGATCGAAGGCCGCATCTACGTGCCGTTCGTCAACAGCGCGCTGATGTTGATCTGCATCGGCCTCGTGCTCGGCTTTCAGGGCTCCTCTTCACTTGCAGCGGCCTACGGCATCGCGGTCACAGGAGCCATGTCGGTGACCAGCATTCTGTTTGTCGCCACCATGCGCAGGCAGTGGGGTAACTTGTGGGCCGGCCTGCTGGGTGCGCTGTTTCTCTCCATCGACTTGGCATTCCTGGGCGCAAACCTTACCAAGTTCACCTCGGGCGGCTGGTTTCCCATGGCGCTGGGCGGGGTGCTCTTGGCGATCATGACGAGCTGGTTTGCAGGTGCGGAAGCTGTGCGTCGCAATCACAACGCGCTCAACATGCCGCTTTCTGAGTTTCTCCAAGAGCTCAGTGAGAAGCACACCACGCGCGTGCCCGGTGCCGCCGTGTTTCTCGCACGAGACGACAAAGGTGCCCCGCCCACGCTCGTGCACTACGCCAATCACGCCCACTCGCTCCATGAGCGCGTCGTGCTCGTGACCATTCAGACTGGTCGTGTCCCGCGTATCGCCGAATCAGAACGTCTCGAAGTTCAAGACCTCGGCAACGGTTTCATGCGCGTGCTTGCACGCTTTGGCTTCATGGAATCGCCGAACATCGCGCGTCTCTTGAACGCCAGCGAGGCGCTGGGTCTTCCGATCGATGCCGATGTGGCAACCGTATTCGTAGGCCACAGCAGCGTGCAGCCGAGCGGCAGCAAATCCACGATGGCGCCATGGCGCAAGCGTCTGTTCGCGTTCATGAATCGAAACGCTCAACCGGCGGCGCTGTACTACGGCCTGCACCCTGAACAGGTCGTCGAAATCGGCGTGCGCATCGACATCTAGGGTCGGCGCGGTCACAGCCCCGACACGGATGTCGTGGTCCCGACCGTGCGCAGGGTCAAAATCGGCGCTTTCCGGCCCGACCGCCCACGCTCAGCATTAAGATCCGTCGCAAAGCCAGCGGTTCGCGGGCCGTGGCATGCGCAGTGCAACAGGCAACACCGATGCCCCCATCCTTGCTCCGCCACCGCAGCCTGGTTATCGCAAGCCTTGCGTGGACCCTCGCATATGGGTGTGCGACCGAACAAAAATCGTCCAAAAGCGCGGACGCGTTCGACGAAGGAAGCTGTGATACCAGTTTTGAGGCCCGCGCCTCGCGCGTCGGCAGCCAGCGCCAGGCCCGCTTGAGCTACGGCTGCGCAGCAGATGTGTGTGCCGCCGACGAAGCTTTTGCCGCCGGTACCATGCAGCTCGTCACGATCGACGTGCCGTCCACGCTCGCGAGCTCCCTCGAGATTTCGAGCAGCAACCCGTCCGTCATCCGTACGATGAATGTGCAGGCAGCACTCGACCCGTGCCTAGGCCTGACCCGGGCTTCCGTGTCCCTGGAAGCGGGCGTCGCTGGCGAAGCATCGCTACGCGTCACCGCTGAAGGCGTCACCGACGAGTTGATCGTACAAGTGCTCGACCCAGCGTCCATCAGTTTGCGCGCCTCGCCCCTGGGCGCATTCGACTTGAGCTTGGAAGGGGAAGTGACCGTGGCAGCCGGTGAGCCCGTCCTAATCGTGCCCTCCTTACGGACGGCAGACGGCGCTCGTCTACGTGGCCTGCCTGCGCTCAGCTGGGCCGTAGCGGACGAGACGTTGGCATCCGTGCGCGTCGAGGCGCAGAGCGAAGATGAGACCTTCGTGCGCGATTGGGCGGCGCCGAATGCCGTATTTCTCGACACCAAGCAAGTCGGTATCACCCAGATCTACGCGCGCACCGCCGACGGAACGGAAGGTGCGATGATCGTGAACATCATCGACGACAAGGCCGCGCTTCGTCGCTGAGGCTCAGGCTTACGTAGGCCGCAGCGCCGCCGCTTCAATCCTTTGGGAGACCGAGAATGCGCTCGGCGATGATGTTCTTCTGGATGTTCGGGGTGCCGCCACCGATCACTGTCTCGGGCCACACCAACGAGACGAACTGCCAGTAACCGTCTTGCACCGCTTCTGGTGCGCCCTTGACGTACTGACTGGCAGGCCCTTGGATCTCGAGCGCAAGCTCGCCAAACTCGATCTCAAGCGTCGCCCGATGCAGCTTATTGACCGAGGTCTCGCTCGACAGCGGCTCAGCGCGCAATTGCTTCGTCAGATAGCGTAGGCCGTTCAGGCGCATCGCTTCGATCAACGTGTCGCAGCGCGCGATCCGCCGCCGGATGTACGGATCCTGGGAGGCTGCCCGGCCCTGGCGCTCGGTCTGTTGGGCAAGCTCCTTGACTTTCGCCAGACGCTGCACGAGGGCGTTGATTTCGCTTATCCCGCTGCGCTCGTTGGCGAGCGCACTCAGCGTGACTTCCCAGCCCTTACCGTCAGCGCCGAGGCGTTGGTTTTCTGGCACGCGTACATCGTTGAAGAACACTTCAGCAAACATGGCCGGCCCCGCCATGGTCTTGATCGGTCGTACTTCCACGCCGGCTGACTTCATGTTGACGAGCAAGCAGGTGATGCCGTCGTGTTTGTGCGCGGGATCCCAGGCGGTGCGCACGAGCAAGATCATCCAGTCGGCGACAGCGCCCATGGTCGTCCAAATCTTCTGACCATTCACCACGTAGGTGTCGCCTTCACGCGTGGCCTTGCACTGCAGGGCAGCTAAATCGCTCCCGCAGCCCGGCTCAGAGTAACCGGTGCACCACTGGTACTTGCTGTCCAGGATCTCGGGCAAGAAGCGCTTTTTCTGCTGTTCGGTGCCGTACTTGATGATGCCGGGGCCCACCCACTGCAGGCCCATCATGCACGTCCCCAAGGGCGGCGCGTTGTGCTGCGTCATCTCTTGCTTGAGGATCACCTGCTGCATGATCGAGCCGCCGCCACCGCCATACTCTTTGGGCCAGGAAAAGCCGACCCAGCCCTTGGCCCGCACCTTCTGCAACCAAACCTTGAGAAACTCCGGGTCGCGCTTGTTCGCAGTCTTGGGCAGGTGCTCTTTCAGGAATGCGCGAATCTCGACGCGAAAGGCCTGTTCTTCAGCGCCGAAGTCGAAATCCATCACAAACCTCCAAGCTGTGCGACGCGCTCGTAGTGATAGTCGGCATCGCCAAACGCCGGGCGGGCCCACTTCGCGCGCTTCATGAACAACTGCGCGTCGTACTCGGCTGTGTAGCCGATGGCGCCGTGAAGCTGGATGCCGTCGAGGCCAATGCGCACGAACGCATCGGACACATACGCTTTGGCGCGCGACGCGCTGAGCGGAAGCTCCTGTTCGCGATGGTCTGCTGCCCACGCGGCATAATAGGTAAGCGACTTGACCGATTCGAGATCGACGTACATTTCAGCCAACGGATGCTTCACCCCTTGATAGCGGCCGATTACGCTGTCGAACTGGACGCGTGTCTTGGCGAACTCGACCGTGAGCTGATGGGCGGCCTCGGCTGCGCCGATGGCTTCGGCTGAGACCATGACTGCGCCGCGATCGTAAAGGTGCTTGACGAGTGGCCAAGCTTGACCGACTGCGCCGAGAATCTGCTCTTTCGCGACGAATACCTGCTCGAGCACGACTGAGCCGAGGCGTTTGGTGCGATCCATCGTCTTCTGACTGGCCGTCTGCACGCCCTGTCCCTTTTCGACCACGGCCAGCGTGATGTCTTCGGGACCGTCTCCGGTGCGAAACGAAACCACGAACAGCTCGGCGCTTCCGGCGTCGCCTACGAATGCCTTGTGACCATCGAGCAAAAATCCGTCACGCTCGGGCTTGCCACGTAAGGTGATGCCCGCAGCATCGAGACGGCCGCTCTTCTCGAGGCTCGCCAACGTACCGACCGCCCCCTGCGCGAGGCGCGAAAGAAAGCACGTGTGTTGTTCTGTACTGCCGGCCTTCAGGATCGCCGCCGCGGCCAAGCTCGTCGACAGTAAGGGCGAAGGCAACAAGCCGCGCCCCGCTTCCTCGAGGACCACCACCAGGTCGAGCAGCGAGAGGCCCGCGCCACCATACGCTTCTGGGATGGTCAGGCCCGAGAGTCCCATCTCGACCAAAGCGCGCCACAGCTCGGGGCTGTGATCGGGCACGTCGAACAACGTGCGAACCTTACTCAGCGGACAACGCGTCTGCACCAGCTTGCGCACTTCACCGCGCAGCAAGTCCTGTTCTTCCGAAAAACCGAAGTCCATGTTTCCTCGCGCCTGCTGGATGCGTGCTGGGTACGTGCCGTAAAACTAGCGACGGCTTCACACCCGCTCAATGATCGTCGCCGTCGCCATGCCGCCGCCGATGCACATCGTGATCAGCGCCGTCTGCTTGTTCTGACGCTCGAACTCGTCGAGCACGCTGCCGATCAACATCGCGCCCGTGGCACCGAGCGGATGGCCGAGCGCGATAGCACCGCCATTCACGTTCACGATCTCAGGGTCGATGCCGAAATCTTTGATCACCTTGAGCGGCACGGCGGCGAACGCTTCGTTGATCTCCCACAGGTCAATATCCTTGACCGTCATCTTGGCCTTCTCCAGGGCCTTGCGCGAGGCGGGCGTGGGCGCGGTCAACATGATCACAGGCTCGTCGCCCGCCGTCGCCATCGAGACGATGCGCGCGCGCGGCTTCAGTCCATGAGCCTTCACGTACGCCTCGGACGCGACGAGCACAGCCGCCGCACCATCGACGATGCCGGAGCTATTTCCCGCTGTATGCACGTGGGTGATTTCCTTGACGTCCGGATATACCTTGAGCGCCTTCTGCACGAAGCTCTCCGTGTCGCCCTTCTGCACGTACTGGCCGATCTGAACGAACGACGCTTCGAGCTGACCCAAGCTCTCCTTGGTGGTGCTGGGACGGGGAAACTCGTCGACCTCCAGCAAAACCTTACCTTCCAGATCCGTGACTGGAAACAGACTCTTGGCGAAGCGGCCCTCTTTCATGGCACGCGCGGCGTTCTGTTGTGAGCGCAGGGCAAAGGCATCGACCAGATCGCGGGTGAATCCTTCACGCGTGGCGACCAAGTCCGCGCTCACGCCCTGGGGTACTAGTGGATACATCTCGCGCAGATGACGGTTGTGGCCGTCGAGTCCAGCCTTGTCGGAGCCCATGGGATTGCGCGACATGCTCTCGACGCCGCCGCCGATCACAAGGTCCTGCGCGCCGCTTGCCACGCCCATGGCCGCAAACATCACCGATTGTTGGCCCGAGCCACAAAAGCGATTGAGCGACACGCCCGTGATGCCGTGGGGAAAGCCTGCCGCAAGCACGGCCATACGCGCGATGCAGCCACCTTGCTCGCCGGCTTGGGAGACGGTGCCGACCACGACGTCATCGATGTCGTTCTTGTCGATTTGGGTGCGCTCCGCGAGCTTATTGATCGTCTGCGCGAACAGCTCCTGCGGATGCACGGAAGAGAGCGCGCCCTTGTCCATCTTGCCGCGACCGCGCGGCGTCCTGACTGCATCGATGATGTAAGCGTTTCCCATGCTGCGTTCTCCTACTTCAGTCGCGGCTGCGCACGCTTAGGCGCGCTGCGCATCCTCCGGCTTGGCCGTTTTTCAGCGCACACTAAACAGCGTTTATCTCTAGAGCAAATAAGGGCGCCCGTCCAGCAGGACCACGCGTTTCAGCCTCACTTTCGGGGCAAGAGGCGCACGGCGTGCTGGACCGTTTGCGCGAGCAGTACGCCATCCTTGGACCAGATGTGACAGGACTCGTCGAGGTAGCCATGGGCGAGCGCTTCGCTCTTGAGCTCGACCAAGACGTAGTCTTCGGGCGCCGAACCCGGCACAGGCAGCTGCGCACGGAAGTGAATAGTAAGGTCCAAGGTGGGGCACGCACCCGCTTGCTTTTTGTCCGAGAGCGCCGGAAACAGCGCCGGCCACCAGGCGTCACAGAGTAAGGTCAGGGCGAGAGCATCGAGCGTTCGTGGCGCCTCGAGCCGGCTGAAGCCACCGATCAGTGCCTGTTTCGCGCCACTGAACGGAAGCCCCCCAAAACACTGACGGTGTTCGAATCGATGGTCGATTTCGACTTTGGAGGGCTGCGTCCGCGCGCAGGCATCAGGTCCAGGCACCTCGGGCATTGCGCGTTGCTGAAACCCCTCCCCATCGAAGGAGCTACCGAATGCGGCCACAGCGAACGTGGTCGGGGCCCCCTCCTGCATCAGACGTGCAGTCATGGTCGTGAGCTTGCCGCCTGAGCGCAGCACCTCGGTGTGCACCTCGGCTTCGCCAGGCGCAGGTCCCTTGAGGAAGTGAACCGTCAGGGAGCGCGGATAACGGGCGCTATCCCCTACCCGTTCGAGCATCGCGCGCAGGAGCACCGCCGCTAGATACCCACCATGCGCGGCCGTGTAGCCCCAGTACTTGCCGCTGAGATCGACCGTAAAACGATCGTCATCGCAACGTACGACACGCGTGGCTTCATCGAAGGGATGCATCGCCGCAAGTTTAGCGGCAGCCCTGGTCGAGATGCCGACAATCCGGCCGTCGATATCCAGCAACCGCACAATCTTATATTCAGCCGGGAAAGCGCGAGCAGATGACTGTTCGTTCCGCTCAAAACCGGTCGGCTGCTGGGCGACCCATGCTGGTGCGCCTGCTCACGCGGTGTGCACTTCGTCAAAGCCGCTTAAGCGTAAGCGCTTGATTTCGGATCCCACTCAGGAGTCTTCTACGCGCCATGCTTGGATTTCCTCGTCCCTTCCTTCACCGTGCGCTTTGCGGCGCTCTGCTCGTCACTTCCGCAGCTTGTTCTGGTGGCAATGTCGTCTTTGACGACGAGCCGGTCGATAGCGGCAGGGATCCGTCGACAGTGGTCGACGGCGGGGATAACGGGGGGAACGGCAATGGCAACGGCGGCAACAACAACGGGAACAATACGCCCGATGCGATGGATGCAGGGCCGGACCCGATCGATGCAGGCTTTGATTCGGGCGTGAAGCCAGAGGTGGATGCGACCGTACCGCCGCACCCGCTTGCGGGTAAGTACGCCGTGCGCACCGTGATCTACGCGCGGCAGAAGGCGGAGGCTGCGGGCACTGAGCTCGACCTGATAAGCGAGGGCACCTTACTGTCGGTGGTCGACATCAACGATACCGGCCTTGCGACCGAGCATTATTGCTTCATCGAGACCGCGAACAGCGGCGGCATTTCAAGCTGGACGCTGCCTGCGGCCACGGAGAACATCCCTAACAGCGTCGCGCAACTCTCCCGCGTCGGAGATGAGTACGTGCGCGACCAGGCAGCCGACCTTACCTATGTCAGCTGGTCTCCGATGGGACAGCCTGCAGACTGCGTCGAAGGCGAAATGCACAGCACAGGTTGTTTGTGCGGCGATCCCGACGGGCTGCCGGTCGATGCCAAGGATTGTCGAGTGCTCGACCTGGATGGAGACGGTGAGCCTGGCGGCACCTTGTTTGTCGGCGCGGCGCGGCCGACCGATCCCAGCGATGGCGAGAACCTCGTGCGGCTCAGCATCGTCGGCAAGAAGGCGATCGAATGGCGCATCGCAGCAGGCCAAACCGGGCCGAGCATCAAGGGTGCGATCACCGGCGGTCTCGACCAGTCCGAGGTCGGTCGTCGGCGCGGCAGCAAACCCGAGCAGGACGACGATTCTCTGCTCAATCTGTTTAGCCGCATTCGCAACAGCATCTGCCCGGGCAGCTACGGACACGTGGAGCTCGTGCGCGGCGACTTCAGCTGCGACGGCCTGCTCGCAGCACGCTCCGAAGCCGACCTCGACAGCTACGGCGTGTTTGACACCACCCTGGACAGCGACCTCGGCCAGAAGGTCGATGCCGAGGGTACCCCCATTCCGGTCGACACCAGCGTGTGCCCTGACCCGGATGCCTGTGCTGAAGGCGTCGAGAAGGATGCCTGCGGCGTGTGCGACGGCCCTGGCTTCGCCGAGGGCACCTGCGACTGCGAGGGCACCCCAGAGCCGACTTGGTATGGCGATGCCGATGACGACGGCTTTGGCGATCCAGCAGTAAGCGTGAAAGCTTGCAGCAAACCTGTCGGTTACGTCGCCACAGGAACGGACCAATGCCCCGCCGATCGCGCAAAGCGAGCGCCAGGTACCTGCGGCTGTGCCGTTGCCGATGTGGATACGGACAGTGATGGCAGCGCCGACTGCGTCGACCAGTGCCCAAACGACGCAATAAAGAGCGCGCCAGGCGTATGCGGTTGCGCGGTCGCCGACACGAACACGGATGGCGATGCGCTTCCCGATTGCACCGACCTATGTGACGACGATGCCAACAAGGTGGCTCCTGGACGCTGTGGATGCGGTGTCGTCGATGCAGCGGCCGATCCCGACAATGACGGCGTATGCGGCGCCGCCGACGCCTGCCCCAGTGATCCCAACAAGAGCGCTGCAGGACGCTGTGGATGCGGTGTCGTCGATACAGCCGCCGATGCCGACAATGACGGCGTATGCGGCGCCGCCGACGCCTGCCCCAGTGATCCTAACAAGAGCGCCGCCGGACGCTGCGGATGCGGTGTCGTCGACGCCAATGCCGATCCCGATGCGGACGGCGTCTGCGGTGCGGCTGACGCCTGCCCCAACGATCCCAACAAGCGCGCGCTTGGGATCTGCGGCTGTGGCATTGCTGATATCGATCGCGACAACAGCGGTACCGTGACCATCGTCGACTGCAACGACGCCTGCCCGAACGATCCCAACAAGGTCGCGCCTGGTCGCTGCGGATGTGGCGTGGTCGACGCGGTGGCCGATGCCGACAACGATGGCGTGTGCGGCGCCGCCGACGCGTGCCCCAACGATCCCAACAAGAGCGCCGCCGGGCGCTGCGGATGTGGCGTGGTAGACGCTGTGGCAGACCCTGACGCAGATAGCGTCTGCGGCACGGCAGACGCCTGCCCCAACGATCCCAACAAGCGCGCCGCCGGACGCTGCGGATGCGGCGTAGTCGACGCTGTGGCCGACCCTGACGAAGACAGCGTGTGCGGCGCTGCGGATGCGTGCCCCGAGGATCCGAGCAAAGCGGCGGCGGGAATCTGTGGTTGCGGCGTCTCGGACGCAGACACGGATTCGGATTCGGTTGCAGATTGCGTGGACAACTGCCCCAGCGTTCCAAACAACGACCAGCTGAACACGGACGGCGACGCCCAGGGCAACGCCTGCGACGCGGACGACGACAACGACGGAACACCGGACGCGAGCGATGGCTGTCCGCTGAACGCGCCCAAGACGGCGCCGGGCGAGTGCGGCTGCGCCGTTGCGGAGGGGTCGTGCTCAAACGCGAATCCGCTAGTGGGTACCTACGCGGTGCGCAGCGTGCAGTATGGACGTCAGGACGGAAGCGATGACTCCAAGGCCATTGGCTACTCAGTCGTGACAATCACCAACAACGGCAAGCTTGAGTTGAGGGACACAAGTTGCTGGGCCTATACCGTCCCGCTCAACAGCAATGGCTGGTTCACCTGGCAAACAGCAGTTGCTGCTCAGGCAATCAACACACAGGTCCCGGTAGTGCGCGATTTAGAAGCGCAGAGCGACGGTACTTTCCTTCGTAAGCCGAAGCAGACCGCGATTGGCTTTAACCCGGCGCTGTGTACCGGCAGCTGCTCCTGTCCGAATGGCTTACCGACGTTCCGCAATGGTGCGCCAAACCATTGCGCGCTCGTAGACCACGACGCTGATTCCTTCGGCGGTATCGGCGCATGGGGCAGGACATCCGCACCAGGCAGCTACAACGCGACGAACGGCACGGCGCTGGTGCACGTTGCGACCCTTGCCTCCAGTCACTGGACGATCACCCCGAAGGAAGATGGCTTTCACACGGCCACGGTCGGAGACGATGGAACCAAACAGATGATCGTTGGCTGCACCAACTCCAACTTCGCCTGCGGCTTTGTTAGAGCGCGCGCCAGCAATCCCTGCCCAGAGCAGTACAACACCGTGCAATTTATCCCGGTCGCTGACGGCTATACCTGTACCAATCTATTGGCACCTGGATACACCGCGCTGTTCAGGGATCCGGGAACTACCGATTTCGACCCCAGCACCGCGGGCACCCAGAGTTTCAACACCGCACTCGATGGGTCGTTGCCGAATGAGACCATCTGTCCGCGTCCTGATGCACCGTAAGCCCTCGCAGATATCGATTTCCCCTCGCGCCAGGGCAACAATGAGCGGTGAGGCGCCTAAGCGCGTTCCTTCGAGCACGTGCTGACCTACCTACCTCAACCGCGGAACTTGCTTTGATAACCGGCTCCGGTGGCGACCGGAAGGTTGCGCGAAACCATGCGGGACACAAGCGATCCCTACTTACGAAACTGGGCAAAGTCAGGCTTACGCTTTTCGTTGAATGCGTTGACGCCCTCTTTCGCTTCTTCGCTCTCGATGAAGTTGTCGAGTGCAGCAAACGCCAACGAGCCGATGCCTGCGACCGCCTCACTGTCTGCGTTGAACGAGTGCTTCACCACCCGCAGCGCCATCGGGCTTTTCTCGAGTAGCTCATCGGCCCAAATGCGCACTTCGCTCTTCAAGTCGGCAAGTGGCACAACCTTATTGACGAGGCCCCAGTCCTGCATCGTCTTGGCGTCGTACTGCCGGCACATGTACCAGATCTCGCGCGCCCGCTTCTCACCCACAATGCGAGCTAAGTATGCAGTACCAAAGCCCGCGTCAAAGGACCCCACCTTAGGCCCCGCCTGACCGAAGCGCGCATGGTCCGCGGCAATAGTAAGGTCGCACAGCACGTGCAAGACGTGTCCACCGCCGATGGCGACGCCGTTGACAGCAGCGATCACCGGCTTGGGTACGTCGCGGATAATCCGCTGTAGTTGCTCGACCTCGAACAGCCCGCTTTCACACGGTCCGTAGTCGCCGGTCTCGGCTTTCTGTTTTTGATCGCCGCCCGCACAAAACGCTTTGTCGCCCGCACCGGTGAGCGCGAGCACGCCGACCTCCTTGTCTGCCCAGGCGTGTTTGAAGCACTTGATCAACTCCTCGATCGTCTTATTGCGAAAGGCGTTGTAGCGATGGGGACGGTTGATGGTGATCCAAGCGAGGCCGCGGTCGACCTCGTAGTTTACGTCCTCGAGCTCTGTGGTGGTCATCAGGTTGGCGTAGCGAGCGGCGCTTCAGAAAGCAAAGGCGCGCGCAGTTGACCTCACGAGCACGATTGGCCATGAACCAGCCGATCTGACGTTGGAGGGAACATGTCACAAAGCTCAGAGGGCACCGCAGAAGCCGCGGTAGTCACCGAACACCGGGGCAACCTACTCATCATCCGCCTCAACCGTCCGCAGGCGCGCAACGCCGTCAATGGCGAGCTTGCCAAGGGCGTTGAAGCTGCGATCGACGAGCTCGAGAACAACGACGCGCTGACGGCCGCAGTGTTGGCGGCAAACGGTCCGGTGTTCTGCGCCGGCGCAGATCTGAAGATGATTGCTGCTGGGCGCGATGCGGAGCTTGCGACGGAGCGCGGAGGTTTTGGCGGGCTTGTGCGACGCAAGCGTACAAAGCCCCTCGTGGCAGCCGTGCATTCGAGTGCGTTTGCCGGTGGCTTTGAGCTCGTGATCGCCTGTGACATCGTGGTCGCTGCCCAAGGCATCCAGTTTGGCTTGCCCGAGGTCAAGCGTTCTCTGGTTGCGCTCGCAGGCGGACTTGTGGAGCTACCCGGGCTGATCGGCGAAAAGCTCGCTTACGAAATCGCGCTCACGGGCGAGCCGGTTCCGGCGGAGCGTCTATACCAGCTGGGCTTTATCAACCGCCTCGTCCCCGCCGAGCAGGTTCTCGACGAAGCGCTCAAGCTCGCGACCGCCATCTGTGACAACGGTCCGCTCGCGGTACGCGCTTCCAAGCGCATCATCGCCGAAGGTCGCGACCTCGCCACCGATGCACGCTGGAAGATGTCGAACGAGGTGGGCTATCCCGTGTTCAAAACCGAGGATGCCCAAGAAGGGCCCCGCGCCTTCATCGAGAAGCGTAAGCCCGTGTGGAAAGGTCGCTGAAGGACCCACCTACCCAAAACGGCCTCATCGAGTGGATAATCCCTGAGGGAGGCCGGTATTATCTTGGATCGCCACGACGTCGTGATTACGGGCTTTCGCTTGAACGCCACGGAACAGCCCTCCAAGGTCTTACAGCGCCTGCTCGGCCTGGACGAAGCCCTGGCGCGCACGCTGGCCAAGCGTTTTCCCAGCGTGGTGCGGTCGGACGAGCCGCGGGCAGAGGCGGAGCGACTGATGCTCGCGCTGCGGGATGCCGGCGCCTATGTCCACTTGCGCGAGGCTAGCGAGCGCTCTGAACCGGCTGCGCTCTTCCGCAACGTTTCTGACGATGCGGCACGGGTATCGCACTACAAGTTGGGTGAGCTCGAGGTCGTGGTGAGCCAGAGCCAACCCGCACCCGCAATGCTCAGAGCCGACGCCTTACCGTCGGTCGAGACGGCGCCCAGCCAACCTGCCCCACGCGCCAAGAGTCAGCCAGCGCCCGCCAGCAAGAGTCAGCCAGCGCCCGCCGGCAAGAGTCAGCCAGCGCCCGCCGTCGATCCCGGTCTGGCAAGCGGCGGCTTACGCATGTTTGGGGACAACTTTGGCGATCAGGACGCGGGTGACGGTTCCTTACTGGAGCTCGACGAGCGCGCGTTGGGCCGACAGACCAACCGCGTCGAAGTGGTTGCATGGCGCAAGGAGAAGACTGAAGACGTTCGCAAGCGGCGCGGCTTTTTCGCCACGCTGCTCTTGCCGCTCGTGCTGATGCAGACCGCTCTTCCGACCGCACTCGCGTTGACGGGTGTGGCGGCAGCTTCCGGCGCCGCGGTGTACATGGTGCGACGCTCTGACCAAGCCAAGGAAGCCAGCACAGAAGCGGGCGCGTCACGGGACTTCGAAGGACAGGCGCAACCCGACTACGACGCGGCGGGCGATGCCACGTCAGCGTCGATTGCGCCCGCTACCCATCCATTGGTACGTCTCGCGCCTCAAGCGATGGAAGGGTCGATAGCGTCCATCCTGCGCTCCCGCATTCGCGGCGTGCACAAGGTGGGTATCAAATGGGAGGAAGGCACAAAGCCCACGGGGGCAGTCGAATGCATGCTGCTCGAGCAAGCTGAAGTCGCCAACCTGAAGGAGCTCGCGAGCACCGGTAAGGTAGTGCAAGTGCCAAGCGCGGTGCGCGTTCAGTTGCAGGACCACATGCTCACGCTGCGCACTGCAGACGGCAATCCTAACGCTGCGTACCTTCCTATTTGCCTTGCGAACTGAGCACGACCGGCCTAACGAGCGTGCATGCTGCACGCGTCAACCACCCGGCCTGTGTTTGTGCTGTTTGCGCTGCTCGTCGTGTTGACCTGCGCTGGTTGTGCCCACAACACGCCTCTCCCTTGCCCTGCGCCTCCGAACGCAGCCGGCGCTCAAGCAGTGTCTCAAGACCCATCGAGCCTTGCCTGGCTCGACCCAACCAGCATTTCAGAAGCCGCCGAGCCCCTTGCCCTCTATGACGTGCGCTGGCTGATCCTTAGCGGCGAATCCGGGGCCTTCGCCAGCGTGCCGAACACCTTGCACAACTTCACGCTCGGTCGTTGGGAGTGCGCGCTGAGCGCCGAAAAAGCGGGCGATAGCCTGACCGACGGCAAGGCCCGCGTGGATCGCAAGCGGCGGCTCGTGTGCACGCATCCGACCGGGGTGGTCGCGCAAAGCGAGCTTCAGTGCAGCTGGCAAACACCTTCGCCGATCCGCGCAGGATCGCCGACCCAGGCACGCCGTGAAATGCGCTTGACCCTCAGCGATGCGCC
>JBBSJC010000175.1:0-14384 GCA_038257655.1 Polyangiales bacterium
AGCGTGTGATGTACACAGCTGCTTCTGCCGGATTTAAAGAATTTAAATTCGTAGTTCTGACTCAGGGTAATTAAATAAACGATTAATAGACATAAAAAAAGGGCCGCTAATGCGGCCCTTTTTTGTTTCATCGCTTATAACTTTTTCGGATAGAAGTTCATTGGCTGTTTCACACCAACAGTCCCGCCGCCCATTGGCTCGGGGAAGTTGATTCCTTTCAGAACTTGCACCACACATTTCTTAACATCCGTCGGGAGCGCCGAAGAACCTTCAATTCCTGCCTGGGCGACGTGGCCTGAAGCTCCGATGGTAAAATCAAGTTTCACTGTCCCCGAAGTATCTGCTCCCGTTCTTTCAAGTTCCTTCTGATAGCAGTATCTGAACTGTGGAAGGTGATCGAGAAGAATTCTACGGATGACATCCGGATCCATTGATCCCAGGACTACAGTTTCAGAAGGAATTCCGGCGGTGTAAATTGCCTTCTTAGAAGAAAGTCCTTCGGCACCTTTAGAGCTTCCGAGGACACCAGTGGCAGCACCCACAAGGCTTCCCTGGTTCGTGGCAATCTCGGCCGTTTTTATATTTCCTGTTCCAGTACTCACACCAGTAGCTGCTCCGACGAGATCACTGAGCGACGATGCGGTCGGTTGCGCCGCGGTGCTTGGGTAGACCCAGACCTGATCTAACCCGCCATACGTGACTGAGTTGATGGGATCATCCCCATCCTCTGTCGCCAGCGCACCCACACGATTCCATGCGAGGCGCAGCGCGTCGCCTGAGACCGTGAATGTGACACCTCGGTAGGTTGCGGTGTCGCCCGTGGCGACGAGCGCGTTGGTCACGGTGTCGAGGTCGCTGTCGGGCGACGAAATCGTGAAGCCGTTGTTGAGGGCGCGCAGCATCGTGCCCTCAGCCACGCGCGGGGACAGCGCGATCGGCTGATTGAAGCGGATCACGACCGACGCATCGGGCGACAGCGGTAGCGATCGACTCGAAACGCCTACGACCTTGAGCGCGGTCGTGACGAGCGGGTCGAGCACCCAAACCGGGTCCTTGTCGACACCCGCGCGGAACGATGCCGTGGCAGGGATCCCGTAGTCATTCACGCCGTACAGCGTCACAGCGTAGAGCACGCCCAGGCCAAGCTCGCCGGGCTCAAATAGTGCGTTGCCATCGACCAGCTCCCGCACGACTGCACGCTGCTGAAGATCATCGTCATTGGACCAAACCTGACGGTCTACGCCCGCGGGCAGCTCGGCCTCCTCGTCAAATAGACTGGAGGAGCTGCGCGGCGCGAGTCTCACAAAGCCGGTGGGCAGCTCGGACTTTCCTGACAGTCTGAAGCGACAGCTCACCGCCGGAGCCTGAACCGCTGTGGGATAGAGGAACGCGTCGTAGTACAAGGACGTGGTGGGCGCCGTAGTCCCGGTCGAAGTCACCCGCTTGTTGTGGGAGAGAAAGCTGCGAAATCCATCCGCCTCGATCACGATCGAGTAATCCGAGTTGGGAAGGAGCGGGCCGACGACATAACGTCCGGTGGCGTCTACCGTGCCCTGAATGATTCGGTCAAAGTACTCGAGTCGTATGGCGTAATCAGTCAAGCGCGTGAGCGACACGCCGTCGTACACACGACCGGCGAAGTACTGCGTCGCGCCACTTCCTGGCGCCCCCGTGCCCGCCTCAGCTCCGACGAGCTTGCGCAGAGAAATCCGAATCTCATCGCCACGCACAGCCGTTAGGAGAAAGCGAACGGGCGCAAACACGGTGCCGCCATCGATATCCACCTCGTAGGTCGCACCCCAGCGAAGCGCGGCCTCCGGCAGCTCTGCCATACCATCGACGATCTGTGCGCGATAACCTTGGGTCGCAACGCGGCCGTGATTGACGAGCGTCGTCCCGCCCGGCTCCCGGTAGGCACCGATCACGCCTGCGGACGTTAGATCTGGGCCGAGCGTGCCCGTGAGACTAGGGTCATAGCCCACCGTGATGGGCGTGAAGCGCACCTCGCTGTCGGCAGAGCTGAGTGACAGCGCGGCATCGCTCGACTCGACCACGATCTTGAAAGCAGGGCTTTTCGCACCCTCTTCGTACAGGAGCACGTCACCTGGAAGAGAGCGCGTGTCCTCCCCCTCTTCGAGCGGCGGCAGCGCGAGACCCTTAAACTCAAAGGATTCGAGTCCCTCGTGGGAGGTCGCGAGTCGGTATGCGGTTCGTGCCGGGATGGGGCCGATGCGGTAGCTGCCTTGGTCATCGGTGGTGGCTTTGCTCTTCTTTTTGCCAGCGACGAGCGTTAGCGAAACACCATCGATCGGCTCGTGCGTCGCGCCATTGACCACGCGACCGGCGATGTAGTACCCCGAGGGCTCTGCCTCATCAGCTTTGCAGCCGTACGACATGACTAAGGAGAGCAGCAACATAAGCAATCCGCGCGTCGATCGCACAGCACTAGATGTTTGCGAGCCGCTCTGCGCGAACGATTGCCCCACCTCGCTAGCCGATACGCGCGACGCACTTGTCTTCCCACGCCAGAGTCTTGCCTCTGCGCCCAATCCATCCATGGTCCCCCCCGGGTATTTTCTGCGATCAGAGGATCGCAAGAATTTACGAAGTCGGTCAATGGGGAATACCTTGGAAAGGTCAATAAACGTAGCCTCCGCCATAGTAAGGTTTCGCGCACTCGTCTGACCTACACGAACATGCACCGCCGCCAGATGCCCTCCCGAGTCTCACGTCCGCTCCGGTCGCGCTACTAGACGGATTACTGAACGGGAAATAGTAAGGTAAGACGGGTGCGTTGCCGCTAGCGCCCGAGTCTTTGGCGATTCGCAGTGCTCACACGCGTGTCGCGAGGCCCCACTTATCGATAGCAGCTTCGGCTGCGGCGCGGGTAGCAAACACCGCGATGAAGCGATTCTTGTGGCAGAACCTGGCGCCTTCGACTCCGATTACGCGCGAGAGCTCTTCGTCTACTAGGCCTGCCCATTGCGCGGGCAGGGGTCGCTTGTTGTCGAAGCTCTCCTGCTCGGGTGGGATCGCGAGAATCCGCCAGCTATCGCCGTCCGGGAAAAGGGTATAGTCGGTCGGATGATCGGCGCCTCCCTGTTCGAAGTAGGCGCGTTTCCATTTGTAGTGTTGATCGAAAATCATCACGCGCGTTCCGTCGGCGACGGCTTTGGCCATCGCGCTCGCCACCGCTGCGCGCGCGGCTTCTGTTCTCTCTTCTGCCTGACGCAAACCCGTGAGCATGGCCACGCACATCTGCACCGCTTCGGCGTAGCGCGCATCGAATTCCTCGGGGCTGCGTGCTTGCTCGCAGATGGCGCCGATTACCGTGGGTAGGCAGGGCACATCTTCATCTGGCTGACGGGCCCCGTTGTCAACGGCATCGATATAAGTCACCCACTGCACACGCAACGTATCGGCGAGCGCTGCGCTAACCTTACCTTCGTCGCTCAGCCACTGTAA
Organism: Polyangiales bacterium; assembly: GCA_038257655.1. Classification (GTDB taxonomy): domain Bacteria; phylum Myxococcota_A; class Polyangia; order Polyangiales; family DASUME01; genus DASUME01. The sequence continues at coordinate 3,466 of JBBSJC010000175.1, forward strand.
GACCATGCCGGCCGACGAAAGCGGTCCGTCGTACTCCCGTTGATGATGATCGAAGCGACCGCGGGCCGGGTCGTACTGACCACCGACGTCGATGGCGATGTCTGCTGCGGCGATCTTTTGCAGGTCGCGGGTTCGAATGCACCGCAGCTCTGGTTCGAGGAAAGTGCGCAAGAGAGCGCAGGCGAAAACATCATCGCAATGAAAGGGGCCGGAGTGAGTCGCAACTAGCATCGGGCTGCTGTAGCACTGCTATGTCCGAGGACCCACGGACCCCGGCGCCATCCCCACAGCTCCGACTGCGCGATGCACGACCCTGTACCTCTCGAGTGACATGAAACATGTTCCACGCCGCTACGCCGCGGCGCGTCGTGTGGAATCGCAGCGCGTCCTTGAGCCTGTAAAGCAACAATGCGGCCGCAAAGAATAAGGGGTTGAGCTTATGTGGCTGCGGACTGGACTTTTATGTGTCGTGGGGTGGTGCTTATTCGTGCAGTCGGCGCTTGCGCAGACGAACGAGGAAGAGCTCGGGCGTGCGAATCGGACCGCAATGGAGACGTTTAGCCGGCTGGAGGTCGCAGAAGCGCGCGCGCAGCTCGAGACCGCGGCGCAAAACGCACGTGCCGCCGGCGTTCGCGGGCCTGCGCTCGCACGCACGTTCGCCAATCTCGGTGTCGTTTTGGTGGGCGGCTTGAACGACAACGCGGCGGGACTCGTCGCCTTCAAGCAAGCGCTCGAGCAAGACCCGAATGTAGTCGTCGACCCGCTCTTCAATGCGCCGAACATTGAGCAAGTGTTCGCCCTCGCAAAAGGCGCGAGCGTCAAGACGAGCGCGAGCACGGCCGCTTCGCCAGCTCAAGCGACCGCTAGCGCAACGCGCTTTGAAAGCACCTTACTTCACGCGCCGGTGCCCGAGCAGCTGACGCAGACGGCTCTGCCCGTATACGTGGCCAACGCCGAGAGCGGCGCCACCAAGATGCGGATTTCTTACCGTGGTCTCGGCATGCCGAGTGCGAAGAGCGCAGACATGCAGCGCACTCAAGACGGCTTTGCCTTCTTGATTCCGTGCTCGCGCGTGTTTGAGCCGCGCATCGAGTACTGGGTCGACGCGCTCGACGAGGGCGGCAAGCGCGTCGGCTACGCCGGGACGGCCGAGGGCCCGATCGTGGTGCCGATCGTGGCGCAACGCTCACGGCCTGCTCCCTCCTTACCCGGTCAGCCTGCCCCCGCGCAGTGCGGGAGCGGTGAATGTCCGCCTGGCATGCCGGGCTGTGAAGACGTCGGAGATGGCAGCGCGGGCTTGGGCGACACGTGCCGCACGAACGGAGACTGTGCCGAAGGGCTCAGCTGTCGCGATGATTTCTGCTCGCTTCAGAACGGCGAAGGCGCGGCCGCAGGCAACTCAGCAGCAAGCGGTGACAAGCGCTTCTTTGTTGAGGCCGGTTTCAGCCTTGGCCTCGCCCCCGTGGGCACTGGACAAACGGCCGACGTCTCACCGCCTGCGCGGGTTGCCACGCAGGCGGCAAGCCTTCCCGATGACCGCCGGCTTGCTTACGTCAAGAGCCAGGGTTGGGACTGCAAAAGCCGGGCTGTGCAGCGTGACAGCAACGGAGACGGTATGCAGGAGACGAGCACCGAGCTCTATGACTGCAATGTACACGTGGTCAACGGCGGGCTTGTGCCGACGCTCGCAATCCATTTATCGGCTGGTTACCGCTTTGACGAGAAGCTCTATGCGGCGGTCATGGGCAGAATCCAAGTGGCACGCGGTGCAGGTACCCTCGCCGGGGTGCTGCTCGGGGTGCGCGGTGGTTACGTGATCCTCGATCAAGGCGTACACGGCTTTGCTGCAGACGTGTTCGCGGGGCTGGGCGTAGGGCAAATTCAACCTCAGGTCGTCGACAACGGACCTTACGCTGTGTCGGGCATGGGCGCGCTCGAGCTGGGCGGTCGCGGTCTGTATGGACTTACGGAAAGCGTGGCGCTGGTGCTGTCGCCGCACGCGTTCGTCATGTTCCCTACGTTCCTGATCAAGGTGGACATCACCGCGGGTGCGCAGCTCGCTTTCTGATTGGCGTCAAGCAGCCCCGTTCCGGACGCCTCAACCCACCCCATGGATAAGGGCTGCATAGCGATCGAGCTTGGGTAGGATTTCTTCGCGTGCTGCGGCAGGCAAAAAGAAGATCACACGCTGAAACCCGGCATCGTGGATAGGCAATAGGCGTTCGCGGGAAGTGGGCGCGCCAAACAGGGACATCTCGAGACTGTTGGGATCTCGCCCCGCCTCCATGGCCGCCGCGCGCAGGTCTTTCACGTAGGTATCTGCGGGGCCGCGCAGACCGATCGGCATCCAGCCATCGGCGTAGCGCACCGCACGCTTGATCGCCCAGGGCGCCTCGCCGCCGAGGTGAATGGGGGGGTAAGGTTTGGTGAGGGGCTTGGGGTTGGCGATAATCGCATCGAACTTTACGTGCTCCCCCGCGTAGCTCGCCTGCTCCTGGGTCCAAATCGCTTTCATCGCCTCGACCCGCTCGCGCAGGATCTCGAAACGTTGCTCAAAGCGCGTGCCGTGGTTCGCCATCTCCTCCGCGTTCCAGCCGCCGCCGATGCCGAACAGGAAACGACCCCCGCTCAGCCTATCAAGGCTTGCAACTTCTTTGGCAGTGGTGATCGGATCGCGTTCGACCATCAGGCAGATGCCGGTGCCGAGCTTGATGCGCTTGGTGGCAGCCGCCGCAAACGACAAGGCCACAAACGGATCGTACGTGTCGTAATACTCTTGGGGCAGCGGGCCGCCGCCCGGCCACTCGGACTTGCGCGAGGCCGGAATGTGAGTGTGCTCGGGAAACCAAAGCGACTCGAAGCCGCGCGCCTCAGCCTCGCGGGCAAGCTCGTCTGGCTGAATCGAGTACTCGGTCGGGAAGATGGTGAGTCCGTAGTGCATCGCTGACGTGTATCACTGCGGGGGCGCTGCCTCTAGCCCTCAAAGGTGGCGTCGGGGTGGGAAGCAGCATGACCTATTGTTGGGAGGAGCAACGGTAGGACAACATCAGGGCTCTTCGATCGCCAGGTACAGCATGTCGCTGCCGACGGGCACGCGATCGTTGGGCATGATCGCGTAGCAGGCCCTTCGCGCGCACACGACGAGATTCTCGTCCTCGCCGATCGTCTCTCCTGCTGCCAGCGCGTGCATGCCCGTGAGCGGGGAGGCGAGTCGAAACGTCTGACTGGGACGCTTGATCGCGTCGCGGATCACGAGGCGCTTGGCGCCGTTCGACGGGTAGGTTTCGTCGAGCATGCCCAGGTGCGCGAGCCCGCGACGTAGGCATTGATAGCCGACCTCGGCTGCATGCACGTCAGCGTGTTGCCCGCATTCGACGGCGACGGCAGGAACCGCGCGCTGGGTGAGAGGCGCAAAGACTACCTTGTCGCCGAGTAACCCTGGGCCGTCCCAGCCGAGCGTCACGTATCCGAGTCCCAGGGCGGCGGCGAGCGGCTCGGATCCGGGCGCGCGGGTCGCGATCGCGAACGGCGGCGTCGGCAGCGTGGTCGAGTGCAGATCGATCGCGGCGTCGATCGACTCGAGCAGCGGACGGAGCTCGAGCGCGCGTTCGTGCTCATAGATCCACAGGTGGCGCGGCAGCTCGTGAACGAAGCTGAAGTCGAACAATCGATTCAGGTCGACGCTGGGGTGGGAGGAGCGCGTCATTTGCTTGGTCGCGCGCGGGTTGCCATGGACCAGGATGAGCGTGCCGGCATGGAACGGCAGCGCGCCGTCGCGCAGCTCCGCGGCCAGCCGTTTTTGCGCAACAAGACCGCTCGGTTCGTTGCCGTGCACGGCGGCAAAGATGGCGATGTGAGGGCGCGGAAAGCTCGGGTCGAGTGCATAGCGCATGGCGCCCGTCACCGACGGCAGCGGCTCTCCGTGTAAGACTGCCATCACGTCCATCTACCTGCGATGGGCGGCCATGTCTACATTCGGAGCCCGAGGAGTTCTAAAATGGGTGCAGCCATCGATTGCGAGGAGTTCTGCGCCGAGGACCACGCGCGCTTCGCTGATAAACTGGAAAGCAGCCTTGAGGCGCTGCGCGAGCTGCTTGCACGTCCTCGATTCGGCGAAGGGGAGCCCAGTATCGGCGCCGAGCTCGAGATGCACCTGGTGGATGCGGCGGCGCAGCCGATGCCCGTGAACGAGGCAGTGCAGCGCGGTGCAGACGACCCCCGCGTAACCCTCGAGATCAATCGCTTCAATCTCGAGATCAACTCGTCTCCTTGCCTGCTCGCCGACGCTCCCTTCGCGACGCTCGAGCGCGAGCTTGAGGGTTGTCTTGCGCGCCTTCGAAACGCGGCAGCGGCGCAGGGCGCGCGCGTGGCGCTCGTGGGTACCTTGCCCACCTTGCGTGCAGCTCAGCTCGGCGCGAGCGCGATGACGGACCAGCCGCGTTATCGTGCGCTAGGGCGCGCGCTCAAAGATTTGCGAGGAGCGCCCTTCGAGGTCCGGATCGACGGTCGCGAGTCGCTGCGCACGCACTGCGATGACGTCACGCTCGAGGGGGCCAACGCATCGCTGCAGGTGCACCTGTCCGTGCCCGTTGCGAGCTACGCAAACCACTACAACGCCGCGCAATTGGCGGCGGGGCCCTTGCTTGCCGCATGCGGCAATTCGCCCTTTTTCGACGCAAGGAGTCTGTGGGAAGAGACGCGCATCGCGCTGTTCAAGCAAGCCGTCGACACGCGCGTGGAGCTCGACGAGGACTATCGTCTGCCAGCGCGCGTCACGTTTGGCTACGGTTACATTCGCGATGCTTGGCAGCCGTTCGCGGAGAACGTCGGCCTGTACGTTCCCTTGCTGCCGGTCTGCTCGAGCGAGGACCCGCTGGCCGTGGTGCGCAGTGGTGGGGTACCCAGCCTAGAGGAGCTTAGGCTCCATCACGGCACGGTCTGGAACTGGAACCGCGCGGTGTTCGATCCGACCGGGGGAGGTCACATGCGCATCGAGCATCGCGTGCTGCCGTCAGGGCCCACGGTGCGCGATATGATGGCCAATGCCGCCTTCGCGCTGGGGCTTACGCTTGGGTTGGCCGAGGGTATCGAGCGACGGCTCGCGGCATTCCCGTTCGCCTACGCCGAGCGCAACCTTTACCGTGCGGCAAGACATGGTTTGGCGGCGGAGCTGCTCTGGCCCCCGCAGTGCGCGCCTTCCCCGACGCCAATGCGTGCGCAAGATCTCGTGCTTGAGCTCTTGCCGCTTGCCGAGCGCGGGCTCGTGCGCGCAGGCGTGGCCGCGCAGCAGGCTACGGAGCTCTTGCAGATCATCCGCGAGCGGGTCGAGACAGGGCGAACGGGGGCCGCTGCCCAGCGCCGCATGTTCGAGGCACATCACGAGCATCTGCCGCGGGAAGAAGCGCTCGCCGCCATGCTACAGGAGTACATGCGCTACTCGGACGCGGGCGAGCCTGTGCACCGCTGGAGCGTTTGGGACGCATGAGCGCCAGACAAATGTGCGGCGCTAACCCCCGCCCTTACTAACCTTACAGCGATGCCCCCAGTGGAGCCCGGGCAAGCTCCGGGCGGCCTGCGCAGCCCGGGGCGCGCTGTGCGGCCTGTGGGGTGTACGTCGCGGTTGTGGGTTCTGCGTCTTGGGGCTGGGGATCGCTGCGCCTGTGATAGCGTCGCGCGGACCGTTTTCTGACAACCGAGGAATCCCATGCGTCACCTAGTGCCCATCACGATCGCAACGCTGGCTCTCACCGCCTGCGCAGGGCGTCAGCCGGCCGAATCGCCCAGTTCTTCCGCTTCGCCTGCTGCCGAGACGGCGGGCGGCGCCGATTCCGAAACCGCAAACGGTGCCGATCCAGAAACCGCGGCCAAGGGCGAGCCAGCCAAGTCCAACGAGTTCGTGGTCCAGGAGTCGTCCACCGCAAAAAGCGCACATGGTGTGACACCGTCCAAGATTAAGCCGACCAAGACCGAGGCCGCGCTGAAACTTATCGTCGTGGACAAGGACAAGGGACCTATCGAAGGTATCGTGATCTCACTGACCGCCCCCGACGGTAAAAAGTACTACACCGAAGAGACCGACGCGACCGGCTACGCCGAGGTACTCGTGCCGGTAGGTCAGAAGTACGACTTGGTGTACTTGAGCCTCGGCCGCCGTGACATTTCGGCGACGCTGCCGGTGAGTGATGAGCCGAATCAGAACCTCAAGCTAACCATGCGCTACAAGGGATACTCGCCTCCCGTAAAGGCCGCACCGGGCGCTCCGGCAGGGCCGGGGATCGTGTTGAATGGCGTGAACTTTGACACAGGCAAGGCAGTCCTACGCAGCGAGTCGTTCCCCCAGTTCGACAGCATCGTCGAGTACATGACCCACAAGAAGAGCGCGCGCGTCGAGATCTCGGGGCACACGGACAACGTAGGCAACGCCAAAACCAACAAGAAGCTTTCAGAGAAGCGGGCGCAGGCTTGTCGCGATTATCTGATTTCAAAGGGCATCGACGGCAGCCGCATCGAAGCCGTCGGCTACGGAGATGAGCGCGCGATCGCCCCGAATGATAGCGAAGACGGGCGGCAGAAGAACCGCCGCATCGAGGCCACGGAGCTGTAGCGAAAGCCCGCTACGACGACTACGGGTCAGGTCCTGCGCTTGGCGTATCACTGCAGACGAGCAGGTCCGAGCAAAGCTTGTGCGCCTCGCCAAGATTCGTCAGGTTCGCCACCTCTTCGCAGGAGGTGTCCGTGAGCTGCTCGTAACATGCGGTGTGTTTGTCCGGTCGCAGCATGCACTGTCCAATCACGATCTGAGCTTCGATCAAGATCGACAGCTTGTCGCTGCGAATCTCGCTGACGATGGCAGCTTCTTCGCCGGCCATTCCGGCACACGCCGCTTCGCGTAACGCGATGGCTTTGGCGTAGGCTGTGACTTTCTCTTTTGCGGCGGGAGTAAGGTTGCGGTCCCATCCGGCCGCAACAATCGGTTCAGCGAGCGTCGCGCAGTCCATCGCTGCTAGGTCCTGTAGGCAGCGCGCAGAAGCAGGTTTGTCGATCTCACAGGTCGAGTAGCGTAAGACGCCCGCCAAGTCGCGCACCACCTCTGCGCCAGCCGCTTTCAGAAGCTCGCGGTCTGCTGGTGTCATGGCAGTGCCTTGCTCCACGCGGTAGCACTCTTCGATGCGCTTACCGAGCGCAGTAACCAACGCTTCGTCCACCGGCGCAGAAGGTGCCTCTTGCTCTTTGGGTTGCTTCTTCTTGAGCGCGTAGGGATTGTCGACGACCTCGATGTCCTGTGCGAGCGCCGAAGTCGCGCCGAGTAGCAGGTAACCTAACCATGCGGTCTTGTTCGAGAGACTCACTTGCCGTTCCTCGCCAGATGTTCCTTGCGCAGCTTGATCGCGATGGACGAAACGAAGACGATAAGGCCAGCCACGAAACCGAAAAGGTAAGCGGTGCCGATACCCATCGGAGCCTCACCTGTCGTGCCAGTGCTCGCAGCGTCAGCTGAAACGTCGCTGTACGAGAGCGACCACATCGTGGCCGATGCTGCCACCAGACGACTTACCTTGTGAAGTTGGCCCCAGGTCATTGCAACATATTGCCATCGCTTCGAGCGCTATGAGTAAGGTTTGCGTTTGAGGTACATTCTTTCAAAGGGGTGGTCTGCGTCCGACGGACAGGGCGAGCAGGCACACGGCCTTGAAAGCGGCCAACGTCGATGCGCTTCGAACTAGTTCTGAGTGGGCTTCCAGATGTCAGCGTGGAGGACGCCAAGCAGAAGTTGGCTGACCTGCCCAAGGGCGTCAGCACGGGCGTCATCATCAAAGCGATGCAAGACGCTCGCCTGCCGTCAGTGGCCGTGGCGTGGAGCGAGGACAAGCGCGTTCTCAATGAGATTCAGGATCGCATCGCCGAAATCGGCGGGCATTCGGACGTGGTTGATCACGGCTTTTTTCTGTTCAGAATCATCACTTGGATTTCCGAACGGTTAGGGGCCACGCGCTACCGCAAAGCGCAGAAGGAAGATCGCTCCTACGTCAAGATTGGCGACAAATATAAGCAGTCGACCCCGATGTCGGATGTTACACGCGGGGCGATCATCGTCGCCATGCAGATGCTGCTCGTCGAGGTGCTGTTCGTCTGGCGGGTCTCGCTCAAGGTGGGTGCCGGGTCGCTCGGATCGGCCACATGGCTGCCCGAGCTGTTGGTCGCCTGCGGCGTCGGTGTGGTGTGCGCGTACATGCTCGCGCGTGCAGTCGAGGGATGGCGCAGCGGGCGCGTGAGCCAACTTCGTGCGGCGCCCTTTATCTTACTGTCCGTCGGCTGCACGATAGCGTCGCTCTTTTTTGTGAGCGCGGAGCGCGAGGCCGAGATCGCGCGACGTTCGATCGGTCGCCCGACTTCCAATCCCTACGCGGGGTTACTAACAGAGCTACGAAAGCGCTTGGCCAAGGGCGAGCTCACGCTGCAAACGGACGGCACGCAGCTTGGTGCAGGCTTAGCCAGTGGGGAAGACGAAGTGGGCGAGCGCATGTGCGTCGACCCAAGCGAATTTGACCCCTCGCTGCGTGCCTGCATGATCGGGCCAGATTGGGAGCAGGCGGGTGCTTGCCTGACGCCACCTGCACCTCCTAAGGCCCCTCGACTGGCTTTCTCCAAACCAGCAAAGCCACCGCGCGTACCCGTAGTGCGACAAACGATCAAGCGTAAGGTCTCGCCCCGCCCCTGGGGCATCACGCTAGAGAAGCACGAGGCAGCCGAGCTCGCGCTGCTGTGGGCGTTGAGCTTGAGCGCTCTGGCGTTCTTCCTGTCGCGCCGTGCAAGACCGGCAACGAGTGTCGAGGCCGCCGCACAAGCACCGGGGCTCTCCGGGCAAGCGCCCGCAAGCGTCAGCGAAGCGGAGGTTCAAGCCTTGCGTGAGCAACTCGTTCAGGCGCAAGGCACAGCTCAACAAGCGCTGGCCCACCTCGCCCGACTGCGCACCGCCGGGGCACCTGACGCGCAGATGCTGCAAGCGCAGCTGGCCGCGACTCAAGCGGAGCTACTCGTTCACCGCAACGCGGTTGCGCAGGTTCGTGAGCAGCTCAAGCCAGTGCGAGAAGAGCACGCGGCGCACCTCGCAGAGATCGCTCGGCTCCGCCAGCTGCTGAGCCAAGTATCGGCCCGGCTCAACACGCAGCCAGCAGTAAAGGCGCCGGCGGCGCGCGCGCAGGCGCCCGCCAACAACCAGGGCAGCTCGAAGCAGTCCGCAAGCGAAAAGACTGGTGCATTCCCCGACGAGGGCTCCTCATCTTCTTACTCTGTCGTCGCGGGCCAGGAAGAGCGAGTCTTTGCGCCGAAGCGCCGGGGTTGAGTCGAGGTACGCAATGCCTCGGGTTCGTCGATCGAAGGTCAGCGCACCGCTGCTTGCAAACATGAGCGACGTCCAAACGTAGCCTTCGCGTAGCTGGACACTTAAGGTGCGCTAAGGGACTGTGATGAAACAATCAGGTCGGATCGGCGTCGACGACGGGGATGCGTCGAGGTCGAGGCGACCTGATTGTTTTGCGGCGGGCGCCAAGATTGACTAATGGCTTCGCGAAGATCTTGATGCTGGCCATCATGACGGTAAGCAATCGCAAGCTAGCGGAGAGTCAGATTCGGGATCGCTTCGAGAAGTTGCGAGGCAGTCTGACGGAGCGGGCTCGTCGGCTGTTCGTGGCGAACGAGGCTATCGCGTTTGGGTACGGAGGCATCGTGGCCGCAGCGCGGGCCACCGGGATGGCGCCGAGCGTCATCGGCCGAGGCATCACGGAGGTGCGGGCGATTGAAGCGGGGACGGCACCTCGTTTGGGTGTTACGCGCAGTAGAAAGGCTGGCGGCGGGCGCAAGAAGACCACAGAAAAAGATCCGACGCTGGTCTCGGACCTGAAGGCGTTGGTGGAGTCCACGACACGCGGAGATCCAGAGTCGACGCTTCTGTGGACGGCACGCAGCCAGCGGAACATCGTCGCCGTGCTCCAAGCAGGGGGGCACCACACGAGCATGAAAATGGTGTCTCGGCTGCTCAAGGAGCTCGGGTACAGCCTTCAAGCGAATCGCAAGCGGCTCGAGGGCGCGCAGCACCCCGATCGCAATGCACAGTTCGAGCACATTCAGGAGGTCGTCCGGTGACAAATCGAGTCGAACGAGCCGGCCATTTCCGTGGATACCAAGAAGAAGGAGCTTGTCGGCCCGTACAAAAATGGCGGTCGCGAGCTGCGCTCGAAGCATGAGCCCGAGGACGTTAACGTGCATGACTTTGCCGACGAGCAGAACGGTAAGGTCGCGCCCTACGGCGTGTATGACCTGAAGCAAAACGAAGCCTGGGTCAGCGTAGGCATTAGTCACGATACGGCAGAGTTCGCTGTGCAAACTGTCCGCACCTGGTGGAACGAGATGGGCGCCCCGAGGTATCCCGACGCCACCTCACTGCTGATCACCGCGGATGGCGGAGGAAGCAATGGCTATCGGCTGCGTTTGTGGAAGCTCGAGCTTCAAACTCTCACCAATGAACTGGGTATACCGATCTCCGTCTGCCACCTGCCGCCCGGCACAAGTAAGTGGAATAAGATCGAACACCGCCTCTTCTCCTTCATCACTAAGAACTGGCGCGGCAAGCTGCTTGTCACCCATCAGGTCATCGTCAACCTAATCGCCGCAACCACGACCAAGACCGGGCTCTGCGTTCATTGCAAGCTCGATGAGCGAAGCTACGCAAAGGGACGACGTGTCACCGACGCACAGCTCGCCACCGTGCACCTCGAACCCAATGTCTTTCACGGCGAATGGAATTACACCATTCAGCCAGCCAACCGACAGGCCCACCCGATCGACTAATTTTGAGGCGGTCGCTAAGCGACCGCCGCAAAACAATCAGATCGCCTCGACGCCGACGCATCCCCGCCTGC
>JBBSJC010000176.1:0-14369 GCA_038257655.1 Polyangiales bacterium
CTCGACCATTTTCATCCCACTCACGTTCATCGTGGGTGTGTACGGCATGAATTTCGAGGCCGTATCTCCGTTCAACATGCCCGAGCTGCGTTGGTACTTCGGTTATCCGATCGTGCTCGGCGGCATGTTGCTGATCGCGCTTGGACTGTTGTTCTTCTTCCGGCGCAAGGGCTGGCTCGGCCCGAGCGTGCCGCGAGTTGCCGCAAGTAATGGCGAGCTGACAAAGCTTGAGCGCTAGCGGCCCAGCGGGGCGGCTTTACGGGCGCGCAGTTCGCTGAGAACGCACCCGCCACGCCTCAAAACGGCTCTGCCAGCGCGCCGTTTGTAAGCACTGCTGACTTTTCCCTTGTCACAGAGTGCTCGCTTCGATTAACACTGTTTATTGGCGTGTTAACAGTCCGATCGCCGGGCTAGCGTACAGGGGGCGCGACCATGGTAATTCGAGTTTCAACTCTGATCGCAGCGAGCTGGCTCTGCATCGGCTGCAGCAGCGAGGAAGGCTCCGCTGAGCGCACAGGCCGCGACCCCTCGACCACTGCCGATGCCGGAGGGGGCGGTGGCGGGCTCAACGGCGCGAACCCAGGCGCAGCGAATCAGGGCGCGAGCCCAGGCGCGAGCCCAGGCACGAATGACGGCACGAATGACGGCGAGTCGACCATGGGGGATGCGGGTGCGGTCGTGCGCATCTCTGAGGCCACGCTGATGATCCACGACACGAGCCGACTGACCATCGGCAACACTCTGCCCGCGTTCGCGTACAAAGGCGGCGAAAATCAGGGCACGCTGACCGACCACGGCGATGGCACGGCCACCGTGTTCTTTCCGGCAGTTGGCAACGAGGTGACACCGCTCGAAGTCATCCCTGGCGGGCTCGGCGAAGTGCAGATCGAGCCCAACGACATGAGCGGTGAAATCGATTTCTGTACCGGCATCATGACGATGCCCTTCGATGCGCAGTTCACGCCCGTGATCTTCGGCGCGCCGAATACGAAGATGCACGTGGTCACCGACCTGACCACCGAAACGTCGGTGGGCCGCGACCATACGCTGATGGGCAAACGTTTGCGTCCGGACGGCACGCTCAAGCTCGTCGGCGTTGCGCTCGTGCCAGCGACCGCCGACTTGTTCGTGGATGGTTTGCTCGGGCTGCCGGCCGATGCGCAGACGAACATGGATGGCACGCTGATCGTGGAGGGCGGCTTCCCCGCCTGTCCCGCGGACCGCATCGACGAGCGCGACGAGCTGAACTAGCGCTCAAGCTTCACATGTTCTGGAACGGAAAAGGACATGGCCGGAGTGTAAGGCCACGCCCCGGTCGTGCGGCGTGCAATTGACATCGGACCATTTGCGCCCTAAATCCGCGCAGTCTGGGCCTTAGTTGCCCATCCGCATTGGGAGTTTGCATGGCATACGTCGTCGGAGAAGCGTGCATCAAATGCAAGTACACGGATTGTGTGGCCGTGTGTCCCGTGGACTGTTTCTACGAGGGCGAAAACGCCCTGGTGATCAATCCTGACGAATGCATTCACTGCGGCGCCTGTGAGCCAGAATGCCCCACCAACGCGATCTTCGACGAAGACGACCTGCCCGCAAAATGGAAGGCCTACAAGGACATCAATGCCTTGTTCTCTGGCGCGAAGTCGGCCGATCAGGTGGAGAAGGCGGGCATGCCCAAGTCCGTGCTGCAGGTGATCCAGGAGGGCAGCGTCAAGACGTGGCCCAACATCAACGCGCAGAAGCCGGCCCTACCAGGCGCCGACGAAGAGGCCAAGCGCGAGGGCAAAACCGACGAGCTGAGCCCCCTCGGTATCTGATCGGCAGCTGACAATTTGGTTCGTTCAAGCGTTCTCGAGCAATCGAGAGCGCTTTTTTCGTTCGTAGCGCGTTCTACGGATCGGCGTCTTGCCACGGGCCTGCACGCCCTGTACTGGCGTGGCCATGTCCCAATCGCCGAGCACACGCTCCTTTACGTCGCGCTTCGTGCGCATCATCGGTTACCTCGTGCTCGGCCTAGCAGTGAGCGCGGCCGCTTTGTTCGTCGGTTTGCGTCTTGCGTCCGACCCGGTGCCCGAGGGCGAGAGTGGGGCCGCGGCCGACGCGCTGGCACACCGGATCGAGCGCGCCGTGCGGCTGGATGATTGGCAGCGGACAGGAGCCGTGCGCTTCAGCTTCATGGGTCGCAATCACCACCTGTGGGACCGTCAGAATAATCGTCATCGTGTGACCTGGGGCAAGCACGAAGCCGTGCTCGATCTTAGTACGCAGCGCGGCTGCGCGATGACCGACGGCATGGCGCAGCAAGGCGAAGAGCTACGACAACTGCTCGACAAAGCCTACGCGCTTTGGGTGAACGATTCGTTTTGGCTCAATCCACTCGGTAAGCTGTTTGACCCAGGTGTCGTTCGCAAAGTGGTGAAGACAGCCGAGCACGGCGACGCGTTACTCATCACGTTCACTGCAAATGGGCTCACGCCGGGAGATTCTTACCTGTGGCTTCTGAATTCTCAGGGTCGTCCGGTCGCCTGGCGCATGTGGACTAAGATTCCGCTCGGGGGAGCACTCGTCTCATGGGAAGGATGGAAGGAGCTTGCGACCGCTGCGCTGGTCTCGACGCGCCACAAGATGCTCGGTCTTACCTTCGAGATCGAAAACGTGGCGGGTGCAGAGTCGCTCACCGATCTACTACGAGGGGCTGAAAACCCCCTTAAGTGGTGCAAAGTTCGGTAGAGGCTGGATGCGACCGTGCGCGATCTCGCGAAGCGAACTCACTACACTTTACCGTGGTGCGCGCACTGCACATAATCGATGCATGACCGAACGAGCTGTTGAGTCGACTCCCGTTGCCGAACGACGCAAGGCACAGCAAGAACGTCAACGCACGCGCCTGGTGCTGGCCGCTGGCGAAACGTTCGTCGAGCTTGGATACGCATCCGCGACCGTGGCTGACATCCTAAAACTGGCCGGTATGTCGCGCCGCTCCTTCTACGAGTTCTTCACGTCCAAGGAAGACGTGTTACTCGCGTTGCTCGATGAGATCGTGGTCGAGGTGCGCGGCGAAGCGCTGGGTATGACGCGCGGCGTAGACGATCCCCTCGAAGTAGCTGTGCTGATCATGATGGCCTACGTGCGGGTAGCAACACGCTTCCCCATGGTCGGCTATCAAGTGATGGCAGCAGGGGGTGAGCCGCGAGCCCGCCGCCGCCAGCAGCTGATCGCATTCATGGCTTTGATCGAAGGTCAGCTTAAGATCGCCCATGAACGCGGGCTTATCTCGCGTGCACCCGACGATGTGACCCTTCGTCTTCTGATCGGCGGCATGGACCACCTGATCCTGTCCTACCACCTCGATGGCGCGCGCGAGAAGCTGCTCGAGACAGAGCCGCAGGTGCGCGAGCTATTCACGCGCGCGTTCAAATAGAACGAACTCGCGGAGCCCGAGCGACCGCGACTCGTCCCGCGAACGCGACGCGCTGATGCTAGGCCCAGCGATGCCAAGCGCTCTTGGGCGCCTTATGCTCAGCCCCCGCTTAGCTCTTCTTCTTCGGTGATCTCGTCCGTAGGCGGCGTGTCGTCATCTAGTTGATCGAGGTAACCATGGGGAAGCTGCACGCGCTGCGTGCCTGAGGTCTTGCCGCGCGGCACGCGCATCGCAGTGGGCGCAAACGGAGCATCACCATCACCCAGCTCCAGCACCGCGCGCAGCTCTTCGATCGTGAGCACGTGTACGAGCTTGGCGCGCAAGGCGGCGCTACCGGGGTAACCCTTGGTGTACCAGGTGCTGTGTTTGCGGAACATGCGCATGGCGGCGGTTTCGCCCAACCATTGCGTCAGCAACAGAGCGTGAGTGAGCATGATCTCGCGCGTCTGGCCGAAGGTCGGCGGATTTTGCGGCTCGCGTCCTGCGAACACATCGGCGAGGTCGCGAAACAGCCACGGTCGTCCAAGGCAACCCCGGCCCACCACGACGCCATCGCAGCCGGTCTGCCGCATCATGCGCAGGGCGTCGTGGGCCTCCCAGATGTCGCCGTTGCCCAGCACGGGGATGCGCTGCACGTGCTGCTTGAGCTCGCTTATCGCGTTCCAGTCTGCCACGCCGTCGTAGAGCTGCGCGGCGGTGCGCGCGTGCAGAGCGACCGCGCTGCAGCCTTCTTCTTGTCCCACGCGTCCAGAGTCCAGAAAAGTAAGGTGCTCGTTGTCGACGCCTTTGCGAAACTTGATCGTTACTGGCACCTTGCCCGCGTTCTGCACGGCCGCACGCACGATGCGCGCGAGCAGACGGGGCTTGAGCGGAATCGCGGAGCCGCCACCCTTGCGTGTCACCTTGGGCACGGGGCAGCCGAAGTTCATGTCGATGTGATCGACGCGTCCCTCGCCAACCAGCCACTTGACGGCCTCGCCGACGAAGTGTGGGTCCACGCCGTAGAGCTGTAGACTGCGCGTGGTCTCTTCGGGGCCGAAGTCCGCAAGCCTGCGCGTCTTCTCGCGACCTTCGGCCAGCGGCCGAGCCGTCACCATCTCGCTGACGTAAAGACCAGCGCCAAAGCGTCGCGCCAAGGTGCGGAAAGGGTAGTTGGTCACGCCCGCCATCGGCGCCAGCACCACAGGCGGGAAGACCGCCACGGGGCCGATCGTCAAGGGGGCGAACTCTCCCGGCTGGGATAACAGTGTGTCGCGGTTCAGAGCGCTGAGGTACGTCGGGTCCATGGCTGGCTGGGAGCGCTAGCAGAAAACCCTAACAGCGCTCATCGGCGAAAAGTGCACTAGTGGGAAGGAACACGCGCCGATCGCGGATTTTTTTCTCGTAAGTGGCGCCGAACGCTGCGACCTGTACCCGAGCGAACCTGACGTGCAGGTCGCGGTTGGCGCCGATTCAAAACGAGTTTAGGGTGCGGCCCTTGAGTATTGGGGCGTTGACCCCGGAGGTTGGGACATGACTCGCAGCGTTATTACTTACGTGCTTTGCGTCGTCGGGCTTTCGCTTGGCGGCTGCTACAAACACAGCACCGTCGACGAACGCGATATCTCGCCCATCGAGGCCGAGGACGCCGGCGTGGAGCCCGGTGACAACAACGGCGGCGAGAACGGCGGCGAGAACGGCGGCGACAACGGCGGCGACACCGAGGGCAACGGCGGCGAGAACGGCGGCGACAACGAGGGCAACGGCGGGATGCGGCCGGGCGAGGGACCTTTTGGCGACCTCGACTGTGAGGATCCACCCGACCCGCTCACGGAATTCCTTTGTGGCTTGCAAGACGGTGATGGCGCAGGTGGCGGCACAGGTGGCCGACCCGGCGGCAGCACGGGCGGCGGCGGCTTCCCTGGTGGCAGCGGCGGCGGCTTCCCAGGCGGCAGCGGCGGCGGCTTTCCTGGCGGGGGCGGCGGTGATCCAGGAGATGTGATCCGGGATATCATCGAGAATCTAGACTGCGATCAGAAGGACCCTGACTTCATCACCCAGCTTCTCTGCTCGTTGACCGAGGGCGGCGGCTTCCCCGGCGGCGGCGGCTTCCCTGGCGGCGGCGCCAGTCGCTAGAGCGCTAGCCGCGTCGCCCGCGGCTAAGCGTGGTACTCCGCGACTGCTTCCACAGGATGCAGCGTTTCGTAAACGCGCCCAATCGCGACGCTCACGCGTTCGTTGTTGAGGCGCGACGCGGCGAGCTCGCACAACCAACGCGCGATGCGTTCACTGGTGGGGCTGAAGGGAAAGAGGGCGACCTTCATGCCGCCCGGATAGGCGCTGCGTGCGCCGTGGAGACTGAGCTCAAGCGGCGCCGCTTCTTCGCATTGCGCGGGACCACGGCTATTGAGCAGCTTGCGGCCGGTTTCGGCGAGCTCTGGCTCGATCTCTTGAAACGTTTCGATGCCGATCGCGAGCGCGTGATCGAGCAGCGCGTGGCAGGGCGTGAGTACTTGGCGCTTCAGGATCCCGAAATCGATGACGAAACCTTGGGCGTCGAGCTCACGCGCTTCGATCTCGACCTCGAGCTTCCAAGTGTGACCGTGCAGATTGATGCAGGGACCCAAGTGACCACGCACGTGATGGGCGAAGTCGACGTCGATGGATTTACGAATGCGGAACATCGGTCGATCGGACACGCCCGCGATCTGACATGGCTCAAGCCAACTTCAAAGCAGACGGCTCCGTTTCGTGCTTCGCGAACGCGGGGCATTTTGCTATCTTCGCGCCGGTATGACGTTATTCGTGCAGTGCTTTTCTTCAGGCTTATTGCTCGCTAGCTGTCTCTCGTTTGTCGCAGGATGCTGTCCTCCAGAGTCGATCGAAGTTTCGGTTTTTCGCGCAGATGGCGAATGCCAAATGGATATCAACTACGAAGGTACGGCCCTCGGCGTGTACGTGATGGAGCCCGAGTACTTCGACGTCACCAAAGACAAGGCCACCGAGGCCGTGCTCGATGTGGAAGTCAAGAAAGTCAAGCTCCCGACATCGAACGCCAAGTTCCCAGGCATCGTGTTCTTTGGCCTCGACACCACGACGTTCCCGGACGGCATCGTGCCGCCGGTGCGTTATGGCGACCTCGAGCACGACCGCGCGATCGACACCCAGAACGCGTTCATGCACAGCGACAGCGCTGAGTACAACGTTGCCTACGACGCCGCGACGAAGATGGCCCTGAGCGGCCCAAAGTACGCGCGTGAATATCCGATGCCGCTCGAAAGTACGAACCCGAGCTGTGAACGCTGCGAGCTGAGCTCGTCTGATCTGCAGCGCACCGTGGGCGCGATCAAAATCGGCGTGGTGACGGTGGCCGGTAACACTCAACTGGACATCCCTGGCAAAGAGGAGAGCCGCCCCTTGGTTTGTCCCGCGGAGGGCGAGGAACCGCTTATTTTTGGCACGCCCCTCTCGCCCCACCGGGGAGTGGACTGATGCGTGCTTTTCAACTGCGGTTACCTCTCACGCTGTTTGTGCTCAGCGTGGCGAGCGTCTGTACTCCCGCTCAACGCGCGCGCGCGCAGGATCTTACGGAAGTAGCCGTTACTCCTGCGCAGGGGCTCAAGCTCGATCTGATGGCATCGGCGGAGCTGCGAGCGGGAAACGTCAGTCTTACTTCGCTCAGCGAGCAGCTGTGGGGACGTTACCGGCACAACGCGCACTACGTGTCATTGCGCGGCGCGCACGCGTTCGGTGTGCAGGGAGGCGATCGCTACCTGAATGCCATTCGCGGCCTTGCCCAGTATCGCTACGACGTGTTGCCGAGTCTGCTGGGTGGCTTGGGTCCTGAGCTTATCGTTCACTACGACCGTGATGAGTTTCGCCGTCGGGAGCACCTGCTCAACTTGGGGGTGGGCCCATACATTCAGGTCTTCAACAGCGAGAAGCTGCGCTGGAACCTAACGGTTGCCTACGCGTTCGAGTTCGAGCAATTTGCCAAGCTGACGAGTCCAATCGACCCCACCGAAGGGACACGCGATTCCGAGTTCAAGCTCAACTCCCATCGCGCCTGGTTTGGCAGCGAGTTCGGTTGGGAGGTCTTCGAGCATTTTCATATCGGCGAGGAGCTTATCATTCAGGTGCCGCTGGACCATTGCCCCTGCGACACGCGCGTGTACTCGACCACGTACTTTCGCGTCTATGGCAACGACTACGTGGGCCTGCAGACGGCGCTCACGGTGCTCTACGACGCGGGGCCTGCGATCTCCGTGAAGTTGTTCGATGCGATCGCGCGCTCATCGCTCGTGTTCAGTCTGTAAGACCGTCAGCCGGCGACGCGTACCAGACGCGGTGCGCGCAGCTGTGTGTCGATGAAGCGAAAGGTGTCGCGCCAACACTGCCGGGCCCTGGGCCGCCAGCGCATGACGTGAAATGCGTGGATTTCGCCGGGATAGTAGCGAGCCTCTGCGGGCACCCCGCGGCGGGTAAGGGCTTCGGACATGCGTCGCGAGTCGTCGAGTAAGGGATCGGCGGTGCCCACGGGCAGGAAGAAGCCGGGGAGGGGACGATCGAAGCGATAGTCGCTCTCCATGACGAGCAATGGATCGACCAGATCGAGCTCGCCCTGATGCTGGCTTGCGGCGAGGTCCACGTAGGCGTCTGGCAGCAGATGCAAAATGCGTCGCACGACGCGCGGCAGTTTGCGCCGGACCGAGAAGCGGCGCGCGTTAGACACCTGCAAGATGCCGCAGGCCGAGATGACTGCGCGCGGTGTGATCGCGGCATCGAACAGCGCGCGCGCCCATGGCTCTTCTCGCCGCGAGCAGCAAGCGATCGTCAAGCCTGAGATCAGGTTCGCGCCTGCGGATTCGCCTGCGAAGACCAAGCGCTTGGGATCACCGCCAAAGCGCGCGGCGTTGGCGTTCACCCAGAGCAGCGCATCACATACGTCGCGGATCGCCGCTGGGTAGCGGTTGTGCGGCGCGAGCCGGTAGTTGATGTTGAAGACGATGAATCCCTGTTCGGCGTAGCGCCGGGCGAACAAAAAATGCGTGTCTTTGGAGCACCACATGAAGGCGCCGCCATGCACATAAAATACGATCGGCAACGGACCGATGCGTCCTTCGGGAATGTACACATCGAGCAGATGGGAACGCCGTCCGCTGCTGAGATAGGGGATGTTGCGATGCACGCGGATGTTCGAGCTTTTGGATCCGCTCTGGATGCGCCCGACAGCCTCTAGACTGTAAGTGGTGAGCTTCTCGAGCATTCTTACGAACGTCCGGCCGCGCGGCCTGCGCAGGGGATGTCCCTTGCCCGAGCTTCCGCGCACCAGGCCACTGCCTGCGCCTGTGCCTGTGGTGGCGACCAGCTCGCTGGGGTCGGACGGCGCCTCACTCAGCGCATCACTCACGTCAGCCTCCGGTGGGCTATGGGAGTGACGGCATGCTCAAAACATGATGGAGGGGGGGGCCTAGCCCAGCGCGACGCTACCGTACAACTCGTGTGCCGCATATAGATCGAATACCACGTGGCTGCCCAGAGTGGAAAGATCTCGTAGCGCGTTCCATGGTGAGGCTAGGCATTCGCCGCTCGGCCTCTGCGGCGAAGCGACGCCGGCCGCGGCATCGACCTGTGCGCTCGCATGCGACAGACGAACTTTGGTTGCAGCCTGTTCGGACCACTTTTTCCCGTCATAGGTCTCACGGGCCCCTACCTGCGTGAGAGCCCAGGGCGGAACGCTAGACAAACGGTGAGCGTGAAGAGCGCTGACGAGCAGCCGTTCAACGCTTCTGATTTGTCGCTGGGCGGACGCTGTTCAGACCTTACTTTGTGTTAAGAGACCCATACCCAAGAACGCGTTCATGCCTGAGGTTACCGCAAAATTCACGCGCGTCCGCGTGACGCCCGCGGTGGGTTTGACAAGGGAGGTTTCAGAAGGAACGAAGCACCCCATGCTAAGCATCGATCTAACGGGGAAACGCGCGTTCGTGGCGGGTGTCGCGGACGACGGGGGGTTTGGGTTTGCGATCGCGAAGGCTCTGGCCGAAGCGGGAGCATCCGTGTGTGTCGGCACGTGGCCGCCTGCACTGGGGATCTTCGAGACGCTGTTGCGGCGCGGCAAGATGGATCAGTCACTCAAATTCGAAGCAGGCGAGGGTAAGCTTTCGTTCGAGCGCATCATTCCTCTCGATGCGGAGTTCGATCAGGAATCAGATATTCCGGCCGAGTTACGCGACAACAAACGTTACAAAGGCATCGGCGATGTGAGTATTTCGGGCGCTGCCGCGCGTCTGCAAAAAGAGTTTGGAACGAGTTGTCTCGACATCGTCGTGCACAGCTTGGCCAACGGCCCTGAGGTGCGTAAGCCCCTGCTTGAAACCAGCCGCAAGGGTTACCTCGCCGCCTCGAGCGCGAGTGCCTATTCGTACGTGTCGCTGATTCAGCACATGGCGCCGTTGATGCGCCCCAAGAGCTCGTTTTTAGCGCTGTCTTACCTGGCAGCAGAGCGCGTGATCCCGGGTTATGGCGGCGGCATGTCCAGTGCCAAGGCTGCGCTTGAAAGTGATACGCGCGTGCTCGCCTACGAGGCCGGCCGTAAGTGGGGCCATCGGGTGAACGTCATCTCAGCGGGGCCGTACGCTTCGCGCGCTGCCACCGCGATAGGCTTCATCGGCGTGATGATCGAGCACTGCCGAAAGCACGCTCCGCTGCCCGAGCCGCTCGAAGCACGCGAGGTCGGCGCGGCCGCCGCGTTTTTGTCGAGCCCGCTCGCCAGCGGCATCACGGGCCACACGCTCTATGTCGACAAGGGCTATCACACGATGGGGGCAGTGACCGATCTGCTGCCGCCGACACCATCACCGACTACGACTTAGTCGCGCGCACTACGAATTGCGCGCGCGAGCGTTCATTGGCTGCGAGCGGCTCACTCGAAACCGGGCATGAGCATCGATACGAACAAAACCGGGTTGCGCACGCCTTGCGCTTCAAACCATTCGCTGGCCCGCAGCTTGAGCTCGAGACCGCGCTCGGTTCCGAGCAAACGGCCCAGCTGATAACGCGTGGCCGCGGCGTACAGCGACATGTCGCTTTCGTAAAAGGCGGCTTCGGCGCGCTCCAAGCGCTGAATGGCGCGCTCTCGGTCACCGCGTGCGGCATCGACACCTGCGCGCACTGCGTGGCCCCAGCCGCTCGCGTAGTGCACGCGCGAATCGGTCAGCTTGGTGCCGCAATCGTCTGCGTCGCGCAATAGCAGCTCGCGCTGCTCACGATCGAGCACGGCTTGCGAGATAGCGGCCCGCGCGCGCAGGTGGCGCATGGTGTGAGACACCATGGAGACCCGTAGCAGGAACGATTTTGTCAGTGCGGGCCAGGCGGCCATCACGCGCGCATACGGTCGGCCGATCTTGGCGTAGAGCTCTACTTGGGTGGAGCCGAGCAGATGAAAAAAATGCTGCATGTGGAAGTTGGACTGACTCCAGCCCGAGATCGCTTCATCGATCAACGACGAGGCGCGGCTCGGCTCGTTGGCCATCAAAAATGGCATGTAACCGAGCGAAATGCGCAGGTTTGTAAACGTGTAGTGATCCCCGCGTTCGGTCGCTTCGCGCACTTGTTCGTGCACGCGCTCGGCGTTGCTCTTCAGCTCGCCCAAGTACCAGCGCGAGATGGCACGAAACACCCGCGTGTTACCGATCTCCCAATCCACATCGGTACACTCGGTGCTCAGCACGCGCTCGGCTTCCTCGGACACGTCTACGTTTTCGCGCCACGCGCCTGCCAGGAACGTTGCAGTGGAGCGTACGGTCAACGCAAGCCCGCGCGCCTGTGCATCATGGGTGGCAAGCGCGAGCGCTTCGGCGCGCTCGAGCGTGCGCGTCCAACCCGGGCCGTGTAAATCGCTAGTGGTCGCCTGATATCCGGCCTCGAGCGCCAGGGCGCGCGCCACGCGCACTGAGTCGCCGAGCTTCAGCGCGAGTAGCAAGTAGCGTGTTTGCGCATCGGCGCCGCGCACGGTGTCGATCATACCCAAGGCCGCGGCCAACGAACCTAAGATGTCCGCGCGCATCACGTCGTTGGGCGGAATCTGACTTGCGTCACGTTCGGAGAAATTAGTGCCGCGAAAAGCCACCCGTGCGCGATGCCACAGTAAGGAAAAGAGCGCGCGGTTGGGCGACTCAGGCAGCTTTACGCCCAACCGTTCGAGCACGCTTTCGACGGTCTTGAGCCCGTCGTTGATGTGTCCAGTGCGCAGCAGCTGATGCGCAGCACGGCGCTCGAGCTCGAGCGAGTCCGCTGGGTTGGCGTGACGTGCCGCTTCCACGTAAGCGCGCGCTGCACGTTCGCTTTGTCCTGCGCAGGCATAAGCGTGGGCAAGCTCGGTGCGCAGGCGCCGCTCTTCTTCTTGCTCGAGTCCCTCATAGCTGAGCGCTTCTTGATAGAGCTTCACGGCCGCATCAAACGCTAGCGCATCACGTGCAAGGTCGGCCGCTTGCGCGGTAGCACGCGCGGCGCGATCCAGACTGCCGGCATCACGCCAATGACTGGCCAGCACATCCGGGGGCGCCTTGGCCCAGCCTGAAAGGGCAAGCGCGATCTGACGGTGTATCTTAGGCCTGTCGACCTCCGCACGAACACGGATCGCATCGCGCACCGCCGGGTGACTAGGCGCCTGACGATCACCATCGCCTTCGCGTACCGTGCGCCCGAGATTCGCCACACGCAGCACCGCCGTGTGACGTCCGATCGTCTCCACGTGTAAGCCGGCGGCCTCCGCGGCAACCTCAGCCGGCAGCGCCACGCGTGCATAACACAAGGTGATCAAGAGCTGTCGCGCATCGAGTGGCAGATGCTCCACGCGTGCCCACAGCAGATCATCGAGCAACAGCTGGCTTGGCGCGGCTGCGTTCGTAAGCAAGTAATGTCGCGCCAAAGCATCGATGCGCAGCGGATGGCCGCGCCCGTGATTGGCGACGAGCTGCGCCGCATCCGCGTCTGGCAAGCCGCCCGATTCAAGCAAACGCTCCGCAAGCTCTCGACCTGCTGTGTCGCCCAGCTCTTTCAAGCGCATCAGCGTGAGTTGATCTTCGTAGCGCGCGAGCCACTGTCGCAGCGGTGGGTCGGCACCGCGTAGCTCGCCGTTGACGAGCAACAGTAAGAGCATGTCCGGAGCATCGGGTGTGCGGATCAGCTCATCGAGCACACTCAGAGCATCGGTATCGATCCACTGCACGTCGTCGAGCACCACGAGCAAGGGATGTCGCTTGGAGAGATCGCGCAATAGCGAGCGCAAGGCGCGCACCGCACCGCGGCGCATGGTCGGCGGCTCCTGCGGCAAGTAGCCCGTCGCTTGCGGCAGCGGAACGCGCAGCATCGAAGGAAACAGGCGCGGTAGTAAGCCTGCGTCCGCCGGCATCAGCGTGGCGACGGTGCTGGAGTCTTGCGTCGCAAGGTAGCGGCTCAACGAATCGGCAAGCCCATTGACGGCACGAAATGCGCGCGGGCCGTCGGGGTCGCAGCGGCCAGACAGATGGACGAGATGCGGATAATCGTTGCGCAGCTTGCGCGCGAGCTGCGCTGCGAGCGTGCGTTTACCGAGGCCGGGCTCTCCGTACAGACACAGCGTCGATACGGAACCGTGGCGCGTGCGTTCGAAGGCCTCGGACAGCAAACCCAGCTCGCGTTTGCGCCCCACAAATGGTGGCGCATCCCCGAGCAAAGAAAACGTCTGGGAGATGCGTGCTTCGGCTTCGCTGCTGATGCCCAAACGTTCGCGAATCTCGGCATATTCGGGTCTTGCGTCGGGATCGATCGACAGAAGCTCCCTGCACAGCTGCGCAAGATCCTTGGGCAGATTGCGCGAGAGCGGCAGCTCGGGGACGGCACGTTGCTTTCGTCCGACCAGATCGGCGCCGCTGCTCGAAAACGGCACCGAGCTGCTCAACGCCTGAAACAGCACCGCACCGACGCTGTACCAGTCGGACGGTCGACCCGGGGCTGCAGCTTCCAGGCGTTCGGGCGCTACGAACGGTAAGGAGCTCAGCAGATGTTGTTCGAACTCCTCGGCATTCGAGCGCGCACTACCCAAATCACATTCGAGCAACACCACGCGACCCTGGGCTGTGACGCGCACGTTGTCGGGTTCGATATTGCCGTGGGTGCGACCCGCTTGATGCAGTGCGGACACGCCGCGCACGAGCTGACTTAGCGCGCTTCGTAGGCGCACCTCGGACAGCTCGCTTCCGCTGCTTACGCCGAGCCCCTGCGCTCCTGGCCCGCCGGTGCGCGGACGCACGTAGTCAAGGACCGGCTCGCCCTCCACGAACTCCATCGTGTAGAACCACAGGCCATCGACGCAGTCGAGCTCGCCCAAGCTCACGAGACTCGGATGGCGGATCGCCTTGAGCGCACGAAAATCGCGCTTGAGCGTTTCACCTGCGTCCGAGCCCATGTTGCGCAGTGTTCGCAGCGCCACGAACGTGCCGCGCGTTTCGTCCATCGCCTTATACAGCTCGCCTATCGCACCGACGCCGATGCGCGATACGATGCGAAAACGTGGGGTGCCGTGAAACTGCGGCTCTATGCTGGCCAAGACCCTCTCGTAGCGTGGGCCCCCATCATACAAGCTTCTGGACAGCCCGTACGAATCACTACTAACCAGTAGGTCAAAGAGCATTACTCGGTAGTTACCCGCTTGACCGGTTGCTCACCACAGCAGTATGCTCAGGCGCATAACCAGCGGCCGGGACCGTCTGCGAAAGCTCTATGTTTTCGGCAGCTTGTGTCGGCTCTCCCGGAGGGAAGCGCGGGTGAGCATCGTCCGCACACAGTTCCGGGCCACTGCCGTCGAGGGTAGCGGGTCTCCCTACGACACGCTGCAAATCAGCGTGCTGTATCCGGCCAAGCTGACGGGCAGCGATCGCGAGCGCTTTTTCGGGGTGGTGAATGGCGACCCCGCGGGTGCGCCCTATCC
>JBBSJC010000177.1:0-14337 GCA_038257655.1 Polyangiales bacterium
AAGGGCTACGCGGTAGACGACCATCTGCTGAAGAATCGTGCCGAACAAGACGCCTTCAAGGCAGAACACGACGTCAAAACGACCCCGCAGGCTTTCATCAACGGCAGCCGGATTGGAGGCTGGGATGACGTTAGGCGCTTCTTTGGCCAAACAATACCGGCCGCTGACGCCGTCTCCTACCGACCCGTGATCGTAGTCTTCGCCGTAGCTGCTTTGATGGCGCTCGCAGCGAGCTGGGCAGTCTCGGGCACGGTCCTTACGGTTCAGGCCGCAGAGTGGTTCATTGCCTTCGCCATGTGTATCTTGGCACTGCTCAAGCTTCAGGACGTCGAGAGCTTCTCTTCGATGTTTCTTGGCTACGACCTTCTAGCCAAGAACTTCGTTCCATACTCTTACGTCTACCCTTACGCCGAGCTGCTCGCAGGGATCCTTATGGTAGCGGGCTCGCTGCCCCAGCTATCAATTCCCGTCGCCCTTTTCATAGGTGGGATCGGGGCCGTTTCCGTGTTCAAAGCGGTTTACATCGACAAGCGCGAGATCAAGTGTGCCTGCGTGGGAGGTAGCAGCAAGGTCCCGCTCGGATTTGTCTCTCTGACCGAAAATCTCATGATGGTAGCGATGGCAGTCTGGATGGCGTTTCGCCACCTTTGAGCACTGGACGATTCACCACTGAAGCCTAGCGGCAATTCCAGCGCGCTGCCGCGTAGCGGCCGGAGCAATCGCGAGCTGCCAGTTGTGCCCTCTAAGCCAACGCCGCGCCTCACGCTTGTTGCGCTCGAACGCGACGTGATCTTGCACGGCAAAGACAAACCCCGGAATGGAAAACGCCGCAACCCCGAGCATCGCCCACGCCCCACGACGGTCCTTACGCTCGTGCGATGACACGTTCAATGCATAGAACAAGACTCCGGCGGTGCCCAAGCCCAACGTCGCTGCCTCGAACAGCAGGTACCCCCCTCGGTGCCACACCACGCTGCGCTCAAAGCGTCGCGATGGGGCCTCATCGACCCGTGCAGAAGCATCCGAGGACCCAGCGACCATCCACGGCTCGATGACTATCGCGCCGCGTTGCACACCTTCTCCATAGAGGACTTGTGGCTCCTGGGCGGCAGCGATTGGAGCGGGTGACAGGAGCGGCCACATCACCGCAGCCAAAAACGCCACTCCCATTCGTTGCTTAGTTTTCATAAGCTAAATTCCTTGTAGTACTAAGTAATGCGGGTGCTATTCACATAGTCAAATGGCCCCTGCAATCCGAAAATGAAGTTCTAAGGGACTGGCATGACGAACGAAGCCGAGTGTGCTGGCTACCACAGCTCGTCCGCATTGAGATCATTGAGAAACCCAAATTTCTGGTCTGACAGCACGCGGCCGCTTGCTCGCCGCCGACGTATCGAACAAAGCCCGGCGTGCTGAAGTCGATACTCCGCGGCGCCCGAACCCTCGCTGGCTTCATGAACCGTAAGATTCTAGATCTCTCATCCGTCCGATTCGGAGTCCCGCCCTGATGGCCGTCGCCGATGCGACGAGAACGAAGACCGAGTTGATCGCAGAGAACGCGATGCTGCGCCAACAGCTGATCATCGCGACGCGCAATCCCCAGAAGCGTGGTCGACCACCACTCTCGATCGCGCGCTGCTCGTCACGCTCGCGTCGATCGCCAGGCATTGGTGCGATGCTCTGCTTGTCACCAGACCGGACACCTTGCTGCGCTGGCATCGGCAAGGCTTCAAGTTGTTCTGACGCCGGAAGACGCGCCGCCGCGCGAAGAGTGCAGCGACGCGGCGAGTGCGGAGCGCATTGCGCTCGTCAAGAAGATGGCGTCCGAGAACGCGCTCTGGGGCGCCGAGCGCATACGGGGCGAGCTGCTCAAGCTCGGCATCCGCGTCAGCAAGCGAACCATCCAGAAGTCCATGCGCGCGGACCGCGCAGCAGCTGCGCAACGCCACATCCTGGAGCGACGCACCGCGCTTCTTGATCCGCGACGGCGATGACAAAGTTCGACGGCACCTTCGATGCTGTGGCCAAGGGGTGTGGGACGCGCGCACTGACGACACATGTCAGAGAGCCGAAGGCCAACGCGTTCTGCGAACGCCTCATTGGGAGTGT
The DNA here is from genome assembly GCA_038257655.1 of Polyangiales bacterium. Taxonomy (GTDB): domain Bacteria; phylum Myxococcota_A; class Polyangia; order Polyangiales; family DASUME01; genus DASUME01. The sequence goes on from JBBSJC010000177.1 coordinate 2,110, forward strand.
GCGTCGAGAGTGCTTCGACCACGTGTTCCTCATCTCGGAGGAGCCGATGCGCGCGCGCCTGGCTGAGCATGTCCGATGCTACAACGGGTCGCGCCCGCACCAGGGTGTCGCGCAGCGCGTGCCTGACGGCACTCAGCACGCAGGACCAGGTAAGGTTGTAGCCTTGCCCGTGCTTGGTGGTTTGCACCATGAGTATCGGAGGGCGGCGTAGCGGATGTGACACGGTAGCCACCACAGACTGCAGGCGTGAACCGCAGTGGCAATGCATAGCGGGCTTTCGCCTCATCATCCAAGCTCCCGAATCCCTGTTTGTTCAGGTTGTCTCTCGTAAAAGTACTGAGCTTCGTCATTCTTACTCCATCCAGAGTCCAGCGTCGTCAGCGCATGTGGCCATCGTGGCGCATGGCCGAGTCGCTTTCCATGCCCGGTGCCATTCGATGATTCGGCTTCATGGAGCCTGATCACTGATCATGCCGTCGCGTTTCGCTCGGATGCGCTTGGTAATGACGACCGGAGTTTGGGGTCGAGCAGGTCACGTTCAATGCGTGATTTCCGATCCTCGTATTCCTCCGTCGTGATCTCACCGGCAGCATATCGCCGCTGCAGGATGCCGAAAGGATTCTCTCGGTAGAGCTGCACCGTCTTGCGTCGAACGGGCGTTGCGATGAAGAAAAATGGGATGATCATCATGAGCCAAAAGACCCACCAAAAGAAGTGCATTCCGATAAATTGATAGTGGTACATGATCTGTCCTCTCAATCCGCTACGTTTGGTGCTTGGGGTCGTTGAAGTGGTGCGACGGCCTTCTCTTGGCCGGTGGCGATGGGGCAGACGCGCCGCTTAGACTTTCGCGGCTCCGCTGCTTCAGGAGCAGACCGACCCGCACTGTTGAGCACACGCAAGAAGGGGGCCGTGCTGGTTGACGGAAGGAACTCCGTGGACAATCAGTGCAGACGGTAAGGTGACAATGCGAAAACGGCTTGCTGGACTGCTCAGTGGCTATGAGCGGCAGGCTGCATAGTGGCCGATCTTTTCGGCACCATACGCCATCAAGATCCACCTGCATCGGCGGTACCGGTGAACACGGACCCGGTGCGGGACAAAAAGGCGTGTGCCAAAAAGGCGTGTGTCAATTCATACTGCTGGGTCACTTATGACGGTCACGAGGTTGGCTTCTGCAGCGCCAAAACGGTCCGAGAAGCTGCCCGAAATGCTGAATGGCGTCGCCTACCAGTCCCCCAACCCTACGGCTCGTTTCATGCGTACCGATTGATCAAACAGAAAGCGAGCTGGCGATGATGGGCTCTTGAGCCCGAACATCGCGGCAGCCGCGATGAGTTTCAGCTCGGTCTCCGTGGTTGGTAGTGCGCTCCGCCTGCGGCGCGCGAACGTGTGCATGGAAGAGGAAAGACGGAAATGAAGATATTCACAATCATCGGATTCGCAGCCGGGACAGCGGTGGCGGGGTGCGCATCAACGAGCGGCACGCGGAGTGAGCCCACGACGAGCGCAGCGGTCGCACCCAACCACCAGCACGAGCAGGGCGGCGGGGATGAAGACGGCATGATGGCCGGCATGTGTCCGATGCAGGTCTCTGGCACGACGGTCGCGGCCACTGATCTCGAAGGCGGTATTGGGCTCGCATTCGCGACCAAAGGTGGAAACGTCGCAGAGCTCCGGCAACGTGTTGGGCGGATGGCCGAGATGCACAACAACCCGCGCAGTGGCGGCATGATGATGGGAGAGCACGGCGCGCCCGCCTCTGGTGACGGCGGTGAACACCAACACGGCGCGGACCCCGGGGCTGGCCACGTCGGCGGCGGTCGAGGCGGCATGATGATGGGGGACGGCGGGATGATGATGCCCGCGGCAACCGCTTCGATGGAGGACATCGAGGGCGGGGCTCGGCTCATCCTACGGCCGAACGATCCGGCGCAGCTCGCGGCGCTGCAGGAGCATGTGCGCATGAAAGCCCAGCGAATGGCGGGCGGCGAGTGTCCGATGAAGGCGCTCGGTAGCGGTGGAAAGCCCGGAATGATGCACGACCCTGGGACCGGCATGGGGCCTGGGATGACGATGGGCCCGGGGATGGGACCGACGCCGCAAGGCGCGACACCGGCGCCTCCAGAAGGAGCGAGGTGAGCGATGCACTCGATGCACTGGTGGAACGGAGATGGCCACGTGGGCTGGATGGGCGTCTGGTGGGTCGTCGGCGCTGTGCTCATTGCTGCGGTCGTCTGGGCGCTTCTCCGATCAGGGCGCGCCCGATGAACAGCGCGAGCGAGGATTGGAGCAGGAGCACGCGATGATACAGGAACCCATACGAAGTGCGCTCGGTCGACAGGGGCTTACCAACGTCGGCGACGTGCTTCACAACCTGTCGACGTCGTTTCTGTACGAGCAGATCATCCGGCGCGGCGAAGGGCGCATCGCCCACCTCGGGCCGTTAGTCGTTCGTACTGGCGACCACACTGGGCGCGCTCCCAAGGACAAATTCGTGGTCCGCGAGCCATCGAGCGAGGACAAGGTTTGGTGGGGTCCTTCCAACCAACCGCTCCCGCCCGAGCGCTTCGAGGCCCTGCATCGGCGACTGCTGGCCTATCTGCAGGGCAAGGATCTGTTCGTTCAGGACGTCTTCCTGTGTGCCGACCCGGCCTACCGTGCGCCCGTCCGGGTGATTACGGAGACCGCCTGGCACGGCCTCTTCGCGCGCAACCTCTTCCTTCAGGCGACTCTGGAGGAGCTCCGGGCGTACGAGCCGTCGCTCACCATCCTGCATGCGCCGCACTTCCACGCGATCCCGGAGATCGACGGAACGCGTTCCGAGGTGTTCGTCGTCCTGAACTTCGCTCAGCGACTCGTGATCATTGGCGGCACAGCCTATGCGGGAGAGATCAAGAAGGCCGCGTTCACCTTTTTCAACTACCTCCTGCCTCAGAAGGGCGTGCTCTCGATGCACGCCGCTGCCAACTCGGGCAACGCCGGCGACGTCGCGCTCTTCTTCGGGCTTTCGGGAACGGGCAAGACGACCCTATCTACGGATCCAGAGCGAAAGCTGATCGGCGACGATGAGATCGGGTGGAGCGAACGCGGCGTATTCAATCTGGAAGGGGGCTGCTACGCGAAGGTCATTCGCCTCTCCGACGACGACGAGCCGGACATCTATCAGACCACGCGAAGCTTCGGGACCATCCTCGAGAACGTCGCGTTCGACTCGACAAGTGGGCGACTCGATCTCGATGACGGCAGCCTTACAGAGAATACCCGGGCCGCGTACCCCATCAGCCACATCCCACGAGCAGTTCGCGAAGGAACGGGCGATCACCCTGCGAACATCCTGATGCTGACGGCCGATGCGTTCGGCGTACTCCCTCCAATCGCGAGACTCAGTCCCGACCAGGCGGTGTACCATTTCCTGTCAGGGTACACGGCGAAGGTCGCCGGCACCGAGGCGGGCGTCGTCGAACCCAAGGCGGTGTTCAGCCCGTGCTTCGGAGCCCCCTTCATGGCGCTCGCGCCAACGGTTTACGCCCGGCTGCTTGGCGAGCGCATCGCGCAACACCAGGCTGACGTCTGGCTCGTCAACACCGGTTGGACTGGAGGGTCGTACGGCACGGGCCGGCGAATGCCGATCGCAGCGACGCGAGCGCTCGTTCGTGCAGCCATCGACGGCTCGCTCCGGCAAGCGCCCACGAGGCTCGACACAACCTTCGGCTTGAGAGTGCCTACTGCCTGCCCTGGGGTTTCTTCGGAGCTCCTGGACCCACGCAGCACGTGGAGCGATCGGAAAGCGTACGACGAGCAGGCGCGTCACCTGGCGGAGCTCTTCCGGGAGAACTTCCGGCAGTTCGAGAGCGAGGTGAGCTCGACCGTCACGAGCGTTGGTCCAGCGTTCGCCTCCGGGGCGGATACCCCAGCCGTCGGTGCCATGGAGACCTCACCATGAGCAAGAAATCTCGCGATGATGACTCGAAAGGGGGCGCGGCATCGATTTCGAAAAAGGTCTACAAGCACACCTTACACGAGCTTCAGGTCGAGCTGGTCAAGCTGCAGCGGCATTTCATCAAATGCGATGACAAGATCCTGATCATCCTGGAAGGCCGGGACGCAGCCGGCAAGGACGGCACGATCAAGCGCATTGTCCAGCATTTGAGTCCGCGCGAAACCCGCGTCGTCGCCCTCGGCAAGCCCTCCGACCGTGATCGAACGTCGTGGTATTTCCAGCGATATGTATCGCACCTACCTGCCGCCCAGGAGCTCGTGCTCTTCAACCGCAGTTGGTACAACCGCGCCGGTGTCGAGCGGGTGATGGGATTCTGTACCGAGGCCGAGTATGAGGAATTCATGGGCTCGGTATCGGACTTCGAAAAGATGCTGATCGGCTCGGGTATTAAGTTCTTCAAGTACTACCTCGACATCAGCAAAGCCGAGCAGAAGGAGCGTCTGGATGAGCGCAAATCGGATCCGCTCAAGCGGTGGAAAAGCAGTCCGATCGACGATCAGGCTCTAAAGGACTGGAAGGCGTACAGCGCAGCTCGCGACGAGATGCTGACGCGCACGCACAACCCCGTTGCGCCGTGGACGCTGGTGCGCGCGGATAACAAGCGCCTGGCGCGGCTCAATGTCATCAAAGACATGCTTGGGCGTCTTCACTACACGGACAAGGAGGAGCGACTGATCCAGCCCGATCGGGAGATCGTCTTCCCCTACCAGGCCTCGAGTGTCGAAAAGGGCCTGCTTGCGAAATGAGGACTCCAATGAAGAAACACGAGCACGGCGCTACCAGTTCCCCCGACTCCCAGGCCGCGCATGACGAGCTGGCCAAGAAGGCATACGCGATCTACGTGAAGGAGGGTCGTCCACAGGGACACGAGGCACAGAACTGGCTTGAGGCCGAAGGTAAAGAGCCGCCCGACGCCCCCGACCATCATGCCCACATGGCGGCGGACTTTCGGACGCGGTTCTGGATCTCGCTGGTCATGACCCTGCCGATTCTTGCGCTGTCGCCGATGCTCCAATCGCTGGTGGGACTGCGCGAAGCCATCGGTTTTCCTGGCGACGTTTACGTGCTGTTCGGCCTTTCGTCTGCGGTCTTCTGGTATGGCGGCTGGCCGTTTCTCAAGGGCTTCGTCGAGGAGGTCAAGGCCCTCGAGCCCGGGATGAGAGTGCTCATCTCCGTCGCCATCGCGACGGCATATATCTACAGCAGCGCGGTCGTGTTCGGCCTGACCGGCAAGATGTTCTTCTGGGAGCTCGCCTCCCTGATCGATATCATGCTGCTCGGGCATTGGATCGAAATGAAGTCCGTAATGGGCGCTTCGCGGGCATTGGAGGCGCTGGCCAAGCTCATGCCCTCCGACGCGCACAAGCTCATGGCCGATGGCAGCGTGAAGGATGTGCCGCTCGGCGAGCTCTCGGTCGATGACAAGGTCCTGATCAAGCCCGGCGAGAAGATCCCGGCAGATGGTGTCATCGTCAGCGGCGAGAGTTCCGTCGATGAAGCGATGCTGACCGGTGAGTCGACCCCGGTCACCAAGAAGACCGGCGGCAAGGTGATCGGTGGGGCCATCAACGGGGAAGGTTCGCTGACCATCGAGGTCAAGGGCACCGGTAAGGATTCGTTTCTCTCGCAGGTCATCGACCTCGTCAAACAGGCCCAGCAAAGCAAATCCAAAACCCAGGATCTCGCCAACACCGCGGCGATGTGGCTCACCGTCGTTGCGCTTGGAGGCGGTCTCGTCACCTTCTTGATCTGGAAGCTCCTCATGGGCGAGGAGTTCGCGTTCGCCATCGAACGCACCGTGACCGTCATGGTCATCGCCTGCCCGCATGCGCTGGGGCTCGCCGTACCCCTGGTGGTGGCTGTCTCGACCGCCCTGGCCGCGAAGAACGGCCTGCTCATTCGCAGTCGGGTTGCTTTCGAGGGCGCCCGAAAACTGGGAGTCATCATCTTCGACAAAACGGGCACGCTCACCGAGGGCCGCTTTGGCGTGACCGACACCCTGATGCTCGGCGAGGACATCAGCGAAGAAACGTTGCGCTCGTACGCCGCCTCCGTGGATGCCCACTCCGAGCATCCCATCGCCAAGGCCATCACTGCCGCTTCGAAGAACAAGCTGCCCGTCGAAGGCTTCAAGAGCATCACGGGTAAGGGTGCCGAGGGACGTGTCGACGGTAAGGACGTGAAGGTGGTGAGCCCGGGCTACCTGCGCGACCAGAACATCGCGCTCAGCGACCCGCGCGTGGAGCCCCTACAGGCCCAGGGTAAGACGGTCGTGTTCGTTCTCGTGGACGGTAAGTTGAAGGGAGCGATTGCACTCGCCGACATCGTTCGACCCGAAGCCAAGCTTGCCATCGATGCGCTCAAGGCGCTCGACATCCGCTGCATCATGCTCACCGGCGACAACAAGGCGACGGCCAAGTGGGTGTCGGACCAGATCGGGCTGGACGAGTACTTCGCCGAAGTTCTGCCCCAGGACAAGGCCGCCAAAGTGAAAGAGGTCCAAGCGCGCGGCGTACTCGTGGCGATGACGGGAGACGGCGTGAACGATGCACCGGCGCTGGCGCAGGCGGATCTGGGCATTGCCATCGGCGCCGGTTCCGATGTGGCGGTCGAAACTGCGGACGTGATTTTGGTGCGAAGCAATCCGCTGGATGTCGTCGCCATCGTGAGGCTCTCCCGCGCCACCTATCGGAAGATGATTCAAAATCTCGTCTGGGCGACCGGTTACAACGTCGTCGCCCTCCCGCTGGCTGCCGGAGCGCTCTACGCCTGGGGCGTGCTGCTGACTCCCGCGCTGGGCGCGGTGTTGATGTCGGCGAGCACGATCATCGTCGCCATCAACGCCCGACTACTAAGGCTCAAGACGTCGCCAGGCGCGGAAGCAGGGGAACACGAATCGTCGACCGCTCAACCGGCAACCCGACCTCCGACGCCAGCCACCGCAACGACCTAGAAGGGACACAGACCATGAACGACTGGACATCCGTGACCAAGGACCCGATTCGCGGAATGAGCGACGGTCGGACTCGCTGCCGATCGGCAGGCGGAGCCAGGAGGCTGCGATGACCCGAAGAGCACGAGTAGGTGTCAACGGTTATGGCGTGATCGGCAAGCGGGTGGCGGACGCGGTCACGCTGCAGGATGACATGGACCTCGTGGGCGTGGCGGACGTGGTGCACGACTATCGCATCCGCGTCGCCGTCGAGCGCGGCTATCCCGTGTTCGCGGCGGATCCGGAGCGACGTGCCGAGATGGAGGCCGCCGGCATTCCCCTTGCGGGAACACTCGACGACCTGATTCGGCAAGCCGAGATCATCGTGGACTGCACGCCGAAGCGCGTCGGCGCTCAGAACCGCGAGCGCTATCGCGCGGCCGGCGTGAAGGCGGTTTGGCAAGGGGGCGAGACGCACGAGTTGGCGGGCTACTCCTTCGTGGCACAGGCGAACTACGCCGGCGCCTTGAACCGCGATTCGGCGCGCGTCGTCTCCTGCAATACGACCGCGCTTTCGCGCGTGATGGGTGCGCTTCATTCCCGGGGGTGGGTCAAGCGCGTCCGTGCTGTGCTGGTCCGGCGGGGAACGGATCCCTGGGAGTCCCACATCAACGGGATGATCAACACCGTCGTTCCCGAAACTAAAGTGCCGAGCCACCAGGGGCCGGACGCAAAAACCGTGATCCCGGACCTTGATATCACCACGCTCGCCGGCGCGGCCTCTCACAACCTGAGCCACATCCACTTCGCGATGGTGGAGACGACGCGACCGGTCGCGCTCGACGAGCTTCGCCACGCGCTGTGGGACGCCCCGCGCATCGCCTTCGTGCGCGCTTCCGATGGGCTTGTCGCCCTGAATTCGGTGATCGAGCTCATGCGCGATCTCGGCCGGCCCCGGGGAGACATGTGGGAAGTCGCTGTCTGGGAGGATGCCCTCGCGGTCGACGATCGGGAGATCTACCTGACCTATCAGGTGCACAACGAGGCCATCGCGATTCCTGAAACGATCGACTGCATCCGAGCGCTCACGGGTCTCGAGCCGGACGCGAGCCGGTCGATCGCGAAGACCGATAAAGCGCTGGGAATCACGAAGGTCTTCCTGCCCGCCACTACCAAGGGCGCGGAGGAGCCTGAGGAATGACTCCCCTTGGTGGAGGCTCCCATGCCGAGCACCAGGGGTGGATGACGAGCCGCGGTATGACACTCAGGCCCCTCGCAGGGGTCCACGTGATGCGACAACGCATCGCGCTCACTCCTGCGTTCTTCAATACGCACCGGATGGTCCAGCCGTACTGTCGGCACGCCTACGCGTTGGGACAAGAAAGCCGCGACGCTGGAGCAGGGACATGACGTGCATCTATCCCGCGATCACGCTCTCCCCGCACGACTATGACGCGGTCCTGTTCGATCTGGACGGCGTGTTGACGAAGACGGCGCGCGTGCACGCCTCGGCCTGGAAGAGCCTCTTCGATGAGTTTCTCGAGCAGCGGTCTGCGGAGACCGGCGAGCCATTCGTCCCATTTGACGTCGACGAAGACTACCGACAGCACGTCGACGGCAAGCCACGACAGGACGGCGTGACGGCTTTCCTCGCGTCGCGACACATCGAGCTCGGCCCAGAGGCACGTCGCGCACTGGGTAGTCGCAAGGACAACTACTTCCTGGACCAGCTGAAGGAGCGCGGCGTTGAGCCCTATGAAGCGGCGATCGCGCTGGTACGAGCATTGCGGGCGCAAAAGATCAGGACCGCGGTCGTGTCCTCCAGCAACAACTGCGCAGCAGTGCTTGAGCGAGCGGGCATCGCACCGCTCTTCGACGAGCGTGTCGACGGCTTGGATGTCACCCGGCTTGAGCTGAAGGGCAAACCGGCGGCGGATGCCTTCGTGGAGGCGGCACGGCGTCTCGGCGTCGAACCGTCTCGTGCTGTCGTGGTAGAGGACGCGATCGTCGGCGTCGCGGCGGGTCGCGCAGGCGGCTTCGGCTGCGTGATCGGCGTTGATCGAAGCGGACAATCGCTAGCGTTGCGTGAGGCCGGCGCCGATGTCGTGGTCAGCAACCTCGCGCAGGTCGCGGTTGCTGCCGAGCCCCCTTCAGCCTGGTCCCTCGTCTTCGATGGGTTCGATCCGGGTCGTGAAGGGATCCGCGAAGCTCTTTGCACACTGGGGAATGGCTACTTCGCAACGCGCGCCGCCGCAGCCTGGTCAGGAGCAGATGATGTCCACTATCCGGGCACGTACGTCGCCGGTGGCTACAACCGCCTCCGCACCGATATCGCTGGCCGGGTAGTCGAGAACGAAGACCTGGTCAATTTCCCGAACTGGCTGGCGCTCGGTCTTCAGATCGCCGGCGAAGACTGGTTCGACGAGAGAGCTGTGACGCTCCTTTCGTATCGTCAAGAGCTCGACCTGCGGCGAGGCGTGCTGCTGCGGACGCTCCGCTTCGAAGATCGACAAGGCCGACGCAGCTTGCTCGAGGAGCGCCGGCTCGTCTCGATGAGCGATACGCACCTGGGCGCGCTGGCACTGACGCTGACCGCCGAGAATTGGTCGGGAAACGTCACCATCCGGTCGGCGATCGACGGGCGCATCGTCAACGCCGGCGCGAACCTGTATCGCAAGTTCAACAACCGTCACCTCAGCCCCGTGGCTGCTGAGGCGGTCGGCGACGACGCTGTCTACCTGCTGACGCGGACTAATCAGTCGCACGTCGAGGTCGCCCAGGTAGCACGGACCCAGGCGTTCCTCGACGGACAACTTCTCGCGGCTCGGCGCACGAGCATCCAAGAGCCAGGATACATCGGGCAGGAACTGAAGGTTGACGTCAAGCAAGGTGAGACCTTGGTGGTGGAGAAGGTCGCCGCACTCTTCACCTCGCGCGACTGCGCAATCTCTGTGTGTGGCCTAGCGGCGCAGAAGGCCATTGCCCATGCGGGGCGCTTCGATGCTCTGGTCGCGGAGCACGTTCTCGCCTGGGAGAACCTGTGGCGTCGCTTCGAGGTCGATGTTCAGCCAGGCCAGCCGGGGTTCAAGTTCAATCTCCCGATGCTCCTGCGGCTGAATATCTTTCACGTGCTGCAAACCGCGTCGCCCCATTCGATCGGGCTCGACATCGGGGTGCCTGCGCGCGGCTGGACGGGAGAGGCGTACCAGGGCCACGTCTTTTGGGACGAGCTCTTCATCTTCCCGTCCCTGAACTATCGCATGCCCGAGATCACCCGGGCACTGCTCATGTACCGCTACCGTCGCCTCGGCGAGGCGCGCGTCGCGGCCCGCGCCGCTGGCTTCATGGGAGCGATGTTCCCGTGGCAAAGCGGAAGCGATGGACAGGAGGAGACCCAGGCGCTCAACCTGAATCCGCGCTCGGAGCGTTGGGTCCCTGACAACTCCTCTCTCCAGCGCCATGTGGGCAGTGCGATCGTCTACAACGTCTGGCAGTACTTCCAGGTCACGCGCGACCTCCAGTTCCTGGAATTCCACGGCGCTGAGCTGATCCTCGATATCGCCCGCTTCTGGTCAAGCGCCGCCCGACTCAACGAGGCGCGCGGGCGCTATGAGATCCGCGGCGTGATGGGTCCCGACGAGTTCCACGAGGGCTACCCTGGCGCCGCGTCACCGGGTCTCAACAACAACGCCTACACGAACCTCATGGCGGTGTGGGTACTGTGTCGGGCCCTCGAAGTGCTCGAGCTGCTCTCCGAGACGCGTCGCTCCGAGTTGACCGCACGACTCGAGCTTTCGGCGGAGGAGCTCGCGCGCTGGGCCGACATCAGCCGCAGAATGTTCGTGCCCTTCTTCGAGGAAGGGCTCATCAGCCAGTTCGAGGGCTACGAGAACCTGCGCGAGCTCGACTGGCAACGCTACCGAGACCGATACGGTAACATTCAGCGGCTCGACCTGATTCTCGAGGCAGAGAACGACACGCCCAACAACTACAAGGTGTCGAAGCAGGCCGACGTCTTGATGTTGTTCTACCTGTTCTCGGCGGAGGAGCTGGGCGAGCTGTTCATGCGCCTCGACTATCCGTTCGAGTACAAGACCATTCCGGAGAACGTCGCCTACTACGCCCCGCGATCGTCCCATGGCTCCACGCTCAGCCATGTGGTGTACGCATGGGTTCTGGCGCGCTCGGACCGACCGCGCTCGATGAAGTTCTTCGCCGAGGCGCTGCAGAGCGATGTCACCGACATTCAACAGGGCACTACCCAGGAAGGTGTTCACCTGGGAGCGATGGCAGGCAGCGTCGACCTGATCCAGCGCGTCTCCACCGGGCTCGAGGTGAAGGGTGACGTGCTTCGGATTGATCCGGAATTGCCGCAGGAACTGGAGCGGCTCGGCATGCGCATCCGCTATCGCGGGCACTCTCTCGATCTGGAGCTCACGCGCGACTCGCTCACGGTCCGTGGGCGCAATCGCGGCGTGGCACCGATCTCCTTGCGGGTCGACGGTAAGGTTTGCGAGTTCGCAGGTGGCACAACCCAAGTGTTTCAGCTGAATGCGAAGACAGGACCAGTCCGTATATGAACGACCGCTCCGCCAAGTACGAGAAGGGCAGCCTCAGCCTGCTGGGCACGGTCGCGATGGGCACCGGGGTGATGGTCGGTGCGGGCATCTTCGCGTTGACCGGACAGGTCGCCGAGCTCGCCGGGGGGCTGTTCCCGATCGCGTTCCTCGCCGCGGCGGTGATCAGCGGGTTTAGCGCTTACAGCTATATCAAGGTTGCCAGCGCCTACCCGTCCGCTGGCGGCATCGCCATGATCCTCAAGAAGGCCTACGGTAAGACCACGGTGACCGGGGCCGCCGCGTTGCTCATGGCACTTTCGATGATCATCAACGAAAGCCTGGTGGCGCGAACCTTCGGTGCGTACACCTTGCAGCTCTTCCCATCTGACACGGCGGGGGTCTGGGTCCCGGTACTCGCCGTCGGACTCATCGTGCTGGCGTTCATCGTGAATATCGCTGGCAATCAGGTCATCGGGACCGTGTCCAACGTCAGCGCGGTGCTCAAGATCGGCGGGCTGCTCGTGTTCGCAGCGATCGCCTTGGTCGCCTCTGGGATCAGTCTGAAGACCAGCATTGTTCCGCCGAGTGGTGCGCCTTCGCCCGGGAACTTCGTCGGTGGCATCGCTCTGGCCATCCTCGCATTCAAAGGGTTCACGACCATTACCAACACGGGCGACGAGGTCACGGAGCCGAAGAAGAACGTCGGCCGCGCCATCATCATCTCCTTGGTGATC
>JBBSJC010000178.1:0-14115 GCA_038257655.1 Polyangiales bacterium
AAGGGCGAGCCGGCCGTGATCAACGCGTCGGCAGGAAACGCATCGTCTGCCCACTGCACCACTGACTTTTCGAATGAGCGCGCGTAGGCGCCAACGCTCATGCTCATCGCCACCGCGAGCATCAGCGCTACCACCGTGATCGCGCTGCGACTCAGCGAACGCTCGACGTTATCGAGGGCAATGCGGCCGGGAATGCCGAGCAGACTCTCGACGATCTTCACCAGCGAAAGGCGCATGTACTTGACCGCAAAGGGCACGAGCAGCGTCAGCCCGATCACGAGTACGATGCTGGCGATGTAGCCGTTGATCTCGCCCCCGCGCATCGCCGGTATCCAGGAGGTGAGCGCAATCAGGATGCCAGCGATCGCCATGCGGCCATGGGAAATCACGCCCGACATCGAGGTGGAGCGCGAGGCACGCAGCGCCTCGGCCGGGTCGACTTTGTTCGTCTCGCGCGCCGGCAAGTAAGCTGCGATCAACGTGGTGATGAAACCCGCCGCGATGCCGGCCAGGGCGACGTCGCCCGTGATGCGTGGGGGCGGCGGATGGATCGGCATCACAAAGCGGTTGACGGTACCTTCCACATTCGCAAGCGCCACGTTGGCAAGCTGCTGCGCGAGCAACAGACCGAGCGCTGTGCCTATTGCCGCCATCACCAAGGCTTCAAGACAGAACAACACAACCATCTTGTTCTTCGTGACGCCGAGCGCGCGCAAGATGCCGACCTCGCGGCGACGCTGGGCGACGCTCACGCTGACTGCATTGTAGATCAAAAACATGCCGACCCAGAGCGAGACCAGCCCTGACATGTTGAGGCCGTTTTTGAAGGCCCACAGCGATGCAACCAGCCGTTGCGTGCGGCCCTTGGGCGCCTCGACCTGAGCCTTGCCCTCGATCAGCTTGGCGATGCGCGCCTGCACCTCGGCAACGGGCACGCCCTCTTTGACCACGACGTCGATGCGGTCGACCGAGTAGCCGCGCGAGAAGCTCACCTGCGCGGCATCGATGAACATCACGACCACTTGCCCGCCAAACGACGCCGCGGGGCCCGCATCCTCGAGCAAACCGCGCACGAAAAACTGTTTGTTACCTTCGGAGGTGACGAGCGAGAGCGGATCACCCTTTTTGAGCCCACGGTCCTGCGCAAGCTTCTTCGACACCAAGATCGCGGTCGGGTCATTGACGAACGCAAGTGGATCCGCGATCACGGAATCCTTACCTTCTTGGGCAAATGGTAAGAAGAACGTGTCGCCGAGAAAGTCCACGCCGAGCACGAGCAAAGCGCCGCCCTTACCATCGGGAGTACGCGTGGTGACCTCGAGCATGGCTGCCGCGTGGTCGACGCCGTCGACATCGGCGATGTCGCCCGTGAGCGAGCTAGGAATGCCCGCGTCGCTGCCAGAAACCGTAAGGTCTGCCTTACCGGCGACCCTGTCGACCATATCTTCGAACGCGGCGACCAGACTCGCATTGGTGGCGAGCACGGCGCACAACATGCACACGCCGAGCGAGATCCCGAAAATGACGAGCGCAGTGCGAAATGGCGAGTGACGCAAGTGCCGTAGCGAGATCTCACGCAATAAGGTCCACATAACTGCAGCTCCGGTAGCGCGGGGCGCGATCGCGTCCCGTCACCTTCAAGCGAATGATGAAATAAGAGAGATGGAAGAAACCTGAAACCAGCGGAAGCGAACGCAATTCAAACCAGCAAGCGCAGGCACACGACAGCTCGGATCAGCCGATGCTTGCAGACGGGACGCGACCGATCACGGCAGACGACCTGGGCTCCGCTTGCATTTCGCTGCCGTGGGCGCCTGCAAACACCGCGTCAGCGGTCTCCGCCTGCATGTGCTCGTCAGCTGCGAGCTCACCATCGCGAATAGTAAGGACGCGGTCGGCGACGCGCGCGATGCGCGGATCGTGGGTCACGAGGATCACGGTGCGACGCTTGTCCACCGCGCCGCGCAACAGACGCATCACTTCACGGCCGGTTTTGGAATCGAGGTTACCGGTGGGCTCATCGGCAAGCAGCACTGGCGGGTCCATGATCAAGCCGCGCGATATTGCGACGCGCTGCATCTCGCCACCGGACAGTTGATCGGGACGATGGTGCATGCGATCGCCAAGCCCCACGCGCGTCAGCAACTCTTCGGCGCGCGCTTCGAGCTCCTTGGACGGACGGCCCGCGAGCTTTGCGGGCAGCATCACGTTTTCTTTGGCGGTCAATGTCGGCATCAAGTTGAAGAACTGGAACACGAACCCGATTTTGTCCCTGCGCAGACGCGTGCGGGCATTGTCGTCCAGCGTGCCCAAATCGGCCCCCGCCACGATCACCTGCCCGCTGGTCGGTTGATCCAAGGCACCAAGAAGATTCAACAATGTGCTTTTGCCGGAGCCCGAGGGGCCGACGATTGCCGTCAGAGAGCCAGCTTCGATACCCGCCGAAATCCCCTTGAGCGCCTGCACACAACTTGCGCCCTGACCGTAAGTACGGCGGACGTCTTTAAGCTCAATGATCATGACCGAGCGTTTTATGAGGAATGGGCGGGAAATGGTAGTTGCTTTTTCCCAGCAGGTGAGGCGTAACGCACATCCGTCCACCCCTGCACTACTGACAACGGAAAAAAAGTGTCCTGTCCTGCCGTTGCAAGGCCCCAGCTTCGATACTGAACGAATTGCCCCCTTCTTGCCTTTTGCGCCCCCAGACTTAGATTGCGCGCGCGTGACCCCCTACAGGCCCAAGAAGTACTGCTGACCTATGTCAAAGCGCGATTATTACGAAGTGCTCGAGGTCGAGCGCACCGCCTCCAGCGACGAAATCAAGAAGGCGTACCGAAAGCTCGCGCTGAAGTACCACCCGGACCGCAATCCCGACAATCCGGCAGCTGAGGAGATTTTCAAGCTCGGTTCGGAGGCCTACTCGGTCTTGAGCGACCCGAATAAACGTCCTCGCTACGATCAGTTCGGCCACGCCGGTGTCGACGGAAGCCAAGGTGGCTTTTCGGACATGGGCGACATCTTCAGCCAGTTCAACGACCTGTTCGGAGACTTCTTCGGCGGCGGGGGCGGGGGCGGTCGCAGCAGACAGCGCCGCGATGGGCCGACGCAGGGAGCGGACTTGCGCACAGTCGTTCAGCTCACGCTGGCCGAAGCGGTGTTCGGCGTGAAAAAAGACGTGGAGCTTGCGCACCCGTCACCGTGCGACACATGTCAGGGCAGCGGCGCCAAGAATGGTCAGATCGCCACCTGCACTACCTGCAACGGTAAGGGTCAGGTGTCTCACGCCCGCGGTCCGTTCTTGATGAGCAGCGCCTGTCCCGCCTGTCAGGGCCGCGGTGTGGTGCCCAAGGAAGCCTGTCCGAGCTGCCGTGGTGTCGGTGAAGTCCAGGTCGACCGTAAGGTGAAGGTGACGATCCCTGCGGGCATCGATCACGGTCAGACGCTGCGTGTTGCGAGCCAAGGCCAGGCCGGGCGTAAGGGCGGCCCGACCGGGCATCTGTACGTGACGGTCGATGTGGCCGATGACGAGCGTTACGAGCGCCAAGGCGTCGATCTCGTTCATGAGCTGCGCGTCCCCTTCCCGGTCGCCGCGCTCGGCGGTGAAGTGGAAATCCCCACGCTCGAGGGCGAAAAGGCCAACGCTAAGATTCCCGCGGGCACGCAGCCGGGCCAGACTGTGGTGGTCAAGGGTTATGGCGTACCGCGGCTCGATGGTCGGGGCCGCGGGGACTTGATTGCTGTGGTGCAGATCGACGTGCCGAAGAAGCTGTCTTGGAAGACCAAGGGCTTGCTCAAGGACCTGCGCGAAGCACTGGCCAAAGACGAATAGCTCGGTCTGCGGACGTCACAGTCCGGCGGGCAAGCTGAGCAAGCGACCTGAGTCAAGCCAGGCGTAGATGCCGTAGCTTTGCAGCACGCGTCGCGTGTAGTGGCGCGTCTCATCGTAGGGCACGTTTTCGATCCACACGTCGAGCGGCTCGCTCGCACGCTCGGTGAGCCAGCGCTGCGTGGCGCCCGGCCCCGCGTTGTACGCAGCAGGCACGAGCGCAAGCTGCCCGCCCAGGCCCGTCGTCAGCGTATTGATGAAACGGGTGCCGAGCGCAAGATTGATCTCGGGACGGCGCAGCGCCTCGATATCGTGGGGCAGATCGAGACTTTGCGCGATCAAGCGTGCTGTGGGCTCGATGATCTGCACCAAACCGTAAGCTTGGGCGCGACTCACTGCGCGCGGATTGAACGCACTTTCCTCACGCGCGACCGCGCGCACAAAGGCGCTCGGCACATTCTCGCGGTGACAGGTCTCTTCGATCAAGGGCGCAAACGCGGGCGGATAAGCCAGGCGATAAAACGCAAGGTCGCGCCCCATCGGTGGCCGCTGCAACAGATCGAACACGCGCTTGCGAGCGAGCTCAACGGACAAGGTGTGAGCACCAGCGCGGTCAAACAGCGCGACAGACAGCCAATGCAGCTCGGCATCCGCCGTCGGCGAGATGAAGCCAAGCTCGCGCAGCTCGGACATGGCAAGCGATGTATCGCCCACCTGCAACAGTGCCACCGCGCGTGCAAAGCCTGGCCGGCTGAGCGCGGCGTCGGCGGCAAACACCAGGTCTGAGTGTTGCGACGCTACCGCCAGGTTTTGGACAAGCTCGCGGGCACGCGCGGGCGCGAGCGCTTCAAGACGTGCAAACGCCTGCTGTCCGTAGTAGCTGAGCGGCGTTTGGATGAACAGCGCGGCAAACGCCGCTTGCGACTCGGCCTCGCGACCAGACTCCGCAAGAAAGCGGGCACGCCAGTAAGGAGCACGACCGTGCAAGTCCTCGGCGTCTTCAGGTTCGATACTTGCTTCTGCAAGCATCTCCGCGGCGCCTGCCACATCCCCTTCGGCGTAGGTTTGCCAGGCCAGCACAAAGCGGGCACGAGGCCGCATATCACCATGCGGATAGCGCAACGGCAGCGCTTCGAGGCGTGCGCGCGCTTCGGCCGAGTTACCCATATCGCGCAGTACCTTCGACGAGCGAAACAGCGCGTCGTCGGCCAGGCGATGCTCGGGCGCTTCGCGCTGTAGCGCATCGTACTGCTCGACGGCCTGCGCGTTTTGCGCGATCGCCGAGTACGCGCGCCCGGCATGGTAGCGGGCCCATGCGCGCAAGTCTGGGTCCTGGTCACACTGCGCCGCCACTTCGGCCATGCGCGGTGCCCCTTCGATTCGTTCACGACGATTGAGCAGCAACTTTGCGCGACCATAACGCGCGCGGCACAACACGCTCGCTTGCAGTTTCGGCTCTGCTTGCACGGCTGCGTACGCTCGCTCCGCTTCTGCAAAGCGCGACTCGGCAAGCAGCGCGTCGGCGCGCGCGAGCTCATCTTCGGCGGAAGGTTTGCGCGCGCTTGCCCGGGCGCGTGGCGAAAGACTCGCGAGCAGCAGCGCGGCGCTCTGCTCTGCTGTGCGACTCAGCTTGGTACCAGGCAAGCGATAGGCCACACGCCGATACAGCGCGACCGCGCGCAAGCGGGACTCTTCCTGCGGCTGCGCTGCGAGTAAATCCGCAAGCGGCAACGCCACCGGCGCCGCGGCCGCTTGATCCGAGATCGCGGCCAGCGCCGATTCGAGCTGTTCGATTGCTTCATCGACCCGTCCGAGCTGGGCCAGCAATCGTCCACGGGCGCGACGCGCCGCTTCCGTGCCTGGAAAGCCCTGGGACGCTTCCTGGAGCAGCGGCTCGATCAAGGCTAGACCGCGCGCGGGGTCACTACCTTCCAGCCATTCCGCGACGTTCAAGCGCGCCCACAAGGCAAGTGGATGCTCGCTTTCGGCAACCGGCTCGAGCAGAGCGACAGCTTCCGGAATCAGGCCCTGCTCACGCGCAATCTGAGCGGCCATAAAGCGCAAGAGTTGCGCTTCGTCTGACTTGTCCCCCTGGGCGACCTCCGCGACCGCGATCCCCGCCTGTGCGTACGCGTACGCTCTGTCGAGAGCGCCCGCTGCGCGCGACTCGAGCGCCGCGCGGCGTGCGGAGCCAATGGGCGCAATCACCACGTTGGGATCAAAGGTCGCAAAAGCTGCAGCAGGCTCAGGATCGGCGGCCAACGCACGGGGCAACGCATGGGGCAACCAGAGCCCGTGCTGATCTGAACGCGCGCTGAGCACGGCGAACGAACATGACAGCGTGAGAGCAAACAAAAGGGCGCGACGGGGAAGCACTCCTTAACTTAGAAGGTACCGGCACGCGCGATCAACATTTCGCTACAGTGCCACGGGCTCAGCGCGCAAAGCCCCATCCGGCTTGCGCCCTAACGTGGGCGGGCTCGGTGCGCATCTGCTGCCTCTTCTTCTGCGCGCAGCTCGCTCTTGTAAGCACGCGAAGCTTCGCGCTGCGTAAGCACGTGGCCGACCGCGCGCCGGCCAAGCTCGCTATCTAACATCTGCTGCTCGGCTTGCTCCACGCGCCCCTGGGCTTGAGCGCGCTGGCACTGCGCGACTTTGAGCCGCGCTTCACATTGCGCCTGCTGCAAGCGGGCCGCGCGCTGGCTGCGCTCCGCCCATGCCAAGTCAGCAGCCGTGCTCAGATCGGCGAGACTGTGCGTGTAAAGCTGAGCGCTCACGTGCGCTAGACGCGCCGCGCTGTCCCGCACGCGTAGCTCCGCCTGGGCCAGGGCTTTCTGCTGTTGCGCAAGCTGGACTTTGGCTTGATCGACTGCGTCTGTGCGCAGCTTCTCCAGCGATCGCAGGCCGTCGGTCATGCTTTGGCTCGTTGCTTTTGCTCGGCGTAGCCGCGCGCTAGCGCGCCCTACAACGCGGGAATGTTGGTGATCACGCTAAAATCAGCGTCGACCAGATCTGGTTGCGCGGCCTTGGGCGCCTTGCCCCAGCTGCCTACAAACGCGGCCGTGCCGAGCTCATCCACGATGCTGTCATTGTCCGTATCGGATACGAGCAGCTCTCCGCGCACGCCGATGCTTGGATGGTCAGCATCGAGCGTGCTGAGCTTCATGCGCGCGTTGCTCAACAGAACGCCGGTCGCAGCATCGCAGGCGGCGCTCACGCAATCGGCGGCGCAGGCGTCCGCAATCTTAGGCTGGCTTTCAGCCCACGTAACGAGCTGCGCGCAGCCCGACTCACTCGCGAGCAGACCCAGCAAACCTTCGGGCTCAGCGGCATCGATCGCATCGAGCAGATGGTCCGCGTAGGAGCCCAGGGGCAGCTGAATTTGGATCGTGTCGACTGCGATCACCGCGCGCGCATCGTCGTATTGTGCGTCGATCTGCAGCGTCGGCAGCATGGCCGGATAGCTCAGGGAACGTAAGCCATCCGCGGAGCGCGACTGCATGCCAGTAAGCGTGATGCTCATGGGCACGCCGGCTATCGAGCTCACCCCGTAGGCGGCCTGCAGCACCAGCCTGGCACCGCGGTCTTGCATCTCCGCGCCGAGCCGCGCGAGCCAAGGCTGCGGCCCCGCATTCACGGCGTCCAGCTCGGCGTGCAACGACACGCCAAGAGTGTCCCGTGCGCTCAGCACGGCGTCCGCAGCGGCGTCCTTGCCCGCGCCGCGCATGCCTGCTTCGATCGCCGCCAGCAGGTACTCTGCGCCCGCCGCGCTGCCTGTACCGAGCAGCGTTTGGCCACCCGCGATCGCCGTCTCGCCTGCGCGCTGCGCAGAGCGCGCGACGTCAAGCTCGAGCGTGACCTCGTAACTACCCGCTAACGCGAGCGCGCGATCTTGTAAGTCGACGACGACGCGCTCGCCCTCGCTGGTCAGCGCGAGGTCCGCGTCGACCGGCACATCGATTTCGCTGCAGCCCACGGCCAGAATCCCGCCACGGGGATCGCTGCCCCAGGCGAGCATCGCGTAACGCAGGCCGGGCCCGAGCTCGAGGAGCACGCTACCTTCCGGATCTTCGTAGCTCTGCGTCAGCTCGCCCTTCATGCCGGTCGCAAGCAAATCGTTGGCAGCGTCACAGCCCAAGCCTGGCAAGGCCGTCACCGTGCGCGTCGCAAGGTTGCGTAATCCATCGTAGCCGGCGCTGATCTCTGCTGTGCGGGTGGCGCTCTTCTCCACTTTGACGTCGACGTACACCGGCTCGGCAGTTTGGGCACTGGCCCGGACGCGAAAACGTGCGGAGTCGCTGCCGGCGGTCAGACGCGCCAGCGCTTCACCACTGGCATCGGTGACTGCGCGGGCGGGCGACAACGAAACGGCCGCCGCATCGCCGACCAGGGCGAACTCGACCGCCACGCCCGCCACCGGATCGCCCTCACCGTCGCCATCAAAGTCATCGGTGCGATAAATGACGCGAATCTCCGCTGAGCCGCGCGGCGCGACCACAATCGAGCTTCTACCGTTCACGGAAAGGGTGCCGGCGGCGACCGTCCCGGCGCCGCCGTTGTCGTCGGCGGGGAGGGCAGAATCGCCACAAGCTGCCAAACACAACAGCAGGCAAACAAAGGCGATGGTAGAGCGGGTAAACATTGGATTTGAGGCTGTGTGCTTAACACCGGTCGTAGGCTCGGGCATTCCCAGATCATGTTGCCCGCGAGATTGCCCACGAGATGCCGGGCATCGGCTTTTCCCGAAAGCTTGGCGTTCGCTAGCTCCGCCGCTCGCAACGGACGCAAGCTACGCGGCACATCTGCCCGGCTCGTGTCGCAGCCAGCCCCGTGGTAGGTGCGGGCCGTGGCCTATTCGCTCGTCGTCGGTTTGCGCTATCTGCGCTCGAAAAAGCGCAAAACCATCTCGGCCATCACCTTCATCGCCGTGGCGGGCGTCGCACTCGGAGTCGGCGCGCTGCTGACCGTAATGTCGATTACAGGGGGCTTTCAGGATGCGTTTCGCGCCAAAATCCTCGGCGTCAACTCGCACGTGCTCGTGCTCAAGTACGGCGTCGATTTCAGCGAATACCGTGAGGTAGTCGACCACGCCGAAGAGCTGCCCGAGGTCGCGGGTGCGGCTCCCTTTGTCATCCACGAGATGATGCTGTCTAAGGGCAGTCGCCTGTCGGGTGTGCTGGTGAAGGGCATCGACCCCGAGCGCATGCCAAAGGTGCTCGATTTGCCCAGTCAGATGGTGCGCGGGTCCCTGGAAGGTCTGCGTCTGCCAGGTCGCACACCGCCCGGACGCGCCGAGCCGGCACGCGTGCGCGTCGCGGGTGAAGAAGATCTCGACGAATATCTGCGCGGATTGCACGAGCCAGCAGGCGGCGCCGCGGGGGCTGCGCGCACTGCCGAAGACGCGGTCGTTGAGCCAGCACGCAGTTCAAAAGACGGGAAACGGCCGCCAGCGGACGAAGCGCCACCGAGCGCGCGCCCACAGCCGCTTCCGGGACGCGTGCCTACGCCCGAGGAGATGGAAGCGGCGCTTGCCGCCGGCGATATCGCGCTCCCCGACGATGCTGCTGAAGCGAGCGCATTTGCCAACGGGCGATCGGCAGAAGCGAGCGACGAGCTGCTACCGGGCGTGATCGTGGGCGCGGCGCTCGCAGACAGCTTGGGCCTCAAGGTCGGCGACGAGGTGCGCATCATCTCGCCCCTGGCCGGCCTCGACACCTCGATGTGGCAACCCAACGGCGGGGCGCCGCGCGCGATGCCCTTCCGCGTGACCGGCGTTTTTCAGGCGGGCTTTCAGGAGTACGACACGCGCCTCGTCTACGTCGATCTCTACGAAGCGGAGCGCTTCTTTGAACATGGCGACAGCGTGACGGGCGTCGAGATTCGCCTGCACGATATCGATGCCGCGCCGGCCGTGGCACGTCGCCTCGAAGCCGACCTAGGGGGCGGCCCCTACCACACGATGGATTGGCAGGAGCTCAATCACAATCTGTTCACCGCGCTCGAGATGCAAAAGGTGATGTTGAGCTTGGTGATAGCCACGATCATCTTCGTGGCCGCGTTCAACGTGGTGGCGACCTTGATCATGATCGTGCTCGAAAAGAAGCGCGAGATCGCGATCCTCAAGGCGATGGGCGCCCGTGACTCCGGCATTCTCACCATCTTCCTCGTGCAGGGCGTGGTGATCGGGCTGATCGGCACGGCGATTGGGCTCGTGCTCGGCGGCCTCGTCAGCGGCTATCTCGCCTTGTACCGCTTTCCGCTCGACCCGAAAGTCTACCTAATTGACCATTTGCCGGTACGCATCAGCCCGCTTGAGTTCACCTACTCGGTGTTGATCGCGCTCGCGATCTGCGTCTTCGCGACGCTGATACCCAGTCTATGGGCGGCTCGTCTCACCCCCGCCGATGGCGTGCGCTACGAGTGATGACGCAAGCTGCCGAGCGGGGGCCGAGCGGGGAGTGAAGCGACCGCCAAAAACGCTCACAACTGATCGCAGCAAACCTTGACAGCCATCATCCGCCCGCTAAGTTACGGCCCTCTCTGCGGGACTAACTCAGTGGTAGAGTGCGACCTTGCCAAGGTCGAAGTCGAGGGTTCGAATCCCTTGTCCCGCTCAAAGATTTACGGAAAGAAACTGGCCGGTTAGCGGGATACGCTGCCGGCCTTTTTCTTTTGGGGGCTGCAGGTGCGCGCTTGATCGGGCACAGGCCGAGCGCTGTGTGCCAAGCACTCGTGTACGCAGGATCCGAGGCATGGGGCCGGCCGACTCCGGGGGAGCGCCCGAGCCGCTGCTCGCAAAGCCTGCGCTGCGTTCGGACACTCCCCCTGCGCCGCGGACCGAACTTGCGCAGCGCAAGTTCGGCGGGGTGGCGCGGTGATCAACCGATGGCGTTTCGTTGGAGGGAGGCCCACGCGCGCTCGCGGCGTTGGAACAAGACGCTGCGGAGGTTCTCGAGGAATGGCTGGCACAACACCTGCCACGGAATGCCAGCCACCGCATAGCCATCGTCGTAATCGACGTGACTGGAAGGAGAGAACCTTGTTGATCCGCGACCGCTGGGAGAAGGCGGTCACGAACCCTGCAGAGACTCAACCACTTCCTCAACCGAATGGTAAGCCCGCATGTTGCGCTTCGATGAGCTGCCGCCTTTGCTCGCGCAGTAAGATCGCGAGCTCGGATGGCGTCGGCACCATGCGCCCTCGCCCGGTCTCTGCTGTATATCCGTCACGTCCAGTCAGGCAGGTGAACGAGAGTCGGGGCGGCCCCAAAGTGCTCACGTTCGACACGGTGAAAATTGGCGATGTACTGCGGCAGTGCGTCGGCGCGCGCGTCTATGGAAAACAAGTCGACCGCACTCAGGAAGCGAGTCACGAGCTTTGCGTGTGACACGAGATCACGGTCGACCATCTGCGCGATATCGGACTGGTCGTTGGCGTGAAATCGCTTGAGCTTGCTGACGACCACATCGACGATATCGAGCACGTCGATGTGGAGGTAGGTCAGAGAGGAGTTGAGTGTTTCGACTGAATGAAAGCAAGGGCCATGTGGGAGCAGTGGGAGGCCATTTGAGACCACGTCCACGTAGAGCTTGTGCTGTCGGCACAGCTTCGAGTCGACGCCACCCAACTCGAGGAGCCTCCGCTTGTCGCCTTCGCGCAGCGATGTGGTCTCTAGAACGTCGCTGTCCTTGGTGCCGCGTCGGTAGTTCGTTTGAAGCATCAGGGCGGCGGACCCGATGATAGGCAGCCGCAATGGCGTTGCCTCGGGCGAGGTTCCCCAGGCCGCGTCCAGGGCCTGAAAGAAGTCTTCAAGGAGGCGCATTGGCCGACCTCAGCGCGTCGTAGAAATCTTCGGGTTGTAAGGCTGTGCCGATACCCCAACGCTTTGAGCTTGGCGACAGTGCCTTGTTGATCTCAAGCAGAGTCGCCCTGGTTCGTACCTTGTCGAGTATGTCGAGCTTGGCGCTACTGGCGCGCAACGTCGAAGAATCGAGCGCGGTTCCCAGCACTAGTTGCGCGCGTCGAAGCTGTCGAGCTCGCGCCGCTTTTGGTGAAGCAGCAAGCTCACGCAGAACTGACTCCAGGATGTTGTCGACGAGCCAAAAGAGGCGGCGGGCGAGACCGAGCTGAGACAGGTCGAGAGCGAGCCTGGTCAAATTGATCCGATCAATGTTCTCCACGATGACCGGCGCGAGTGCCGTGATCATTCTCGGCGAGCTCGCGTCCGCCAGCACTTCACGGACGACAGCATTAGCCTCACGAAGGCGATCGCTTGGCAGCACGTCGGTGTTCTCGAGCAGGTGCCGGGCGCCGAGCCTTGCGAGCGCGTTCTGTAGCTCGTCTTCGACCGAGGCGACGGCAGGCAGGAAGTCGGACGCGGGTACGTTGAACAGTCGGAGAACCGTCAGGAACTGCTCCGCCGTAAAAGACCCCTCGCCGCGCTCGAGTTGACTCAGTCGCCCTTGCGAGAGGCGAAGCTCACTCGCCAACCGGGCTTGCGTCCATGAACGCTCTTTGCGCAAATCACGAACCCTGGTCCCAATGTAGGAGACAAGTGCTTCAGGAGAGGTCGGGGCACGGGCGGCTGACATAGCAAACGGAATAACTATATCGCTATAGCAATATTTGTGCACGATCCTTTGCTCGGGATCACTTAATTGGCCTATGTTTTTGGCGGTCAAGCCCTTGTCCCGCTCAAAGATTTACGGAAAGAAACTGGCCGGTTAGCGGGATACGCTGCCGGCCTTTTTCTTTGGGGGATGCGGGGTGCGCGCGGTTGATCGGCCACAGGCCGAGCGCCGTGTGGAAATCACTCGTGTACGCAGGATCCGAGGCATGGGGCCGGCCGACTCCGGGGGAGCGCCCGAGCCGCTGCTCGCAAAGCCTGCGCTGCGTTCGGACACTCCCCCTGCGCCGCGGACCGAACTTGCGCAGCGCAAGTTCGGCGGGATGGCGCGGTGATCAGCCGATGGTGTTTCGTTGGAGGGAGGCCCACGCGCGCTCGCGGCGTTGTAACAAGACGCGCGCCTGAGGGCGATGGCACTCTGACGATGTGGACCGCAAGCGTGAGCGTCCGTTGCAGCTTAGCCGCCCTGAGACGAGCACTCCTGGACCAAGGCGCCCGGACGGACATGCGCGGTCGGACGACACAGTCAATGTTGTTGACTTATTTGCAATCTTTCAACTTTTACGAACCGTCCCCGTCTATCCTCTCGCGATCCTGTGCAGTGCTCTCGCGCCAGTCACCGCGCGCGAGCCGCGTGCTGAGCACGTGCTGAGCCACGAGTGCGCGAAGACTGCCAGGGTCTGGCGCGCGGGCGCTGGCTCTACCTCGCCTTTCAGTTCTGCATGCAACAGCTCGCGTTCGGCTAGCGCCTCCAGCGCCTCCGCCTTGCTGCCGCGGAACTGGCGCCAGAGCGAGCGCATGTTGCCCGTATGCGGACACACTGCCCTCACACGGATCTCGAAAAGGTCCATCTTCAGTTGCCAAATGCCGGGCGCGATCTTTCGCCCACGTTATTTCGTCATGACTTGCTCCGTCCATGACGCTCACGCTCGTTCTGCGCGTGAGCATAGCTTCAACCTCGGCCCAACGAAACAACCAGCGACGACCAACACGCATCAGCAACGGCAAGCGACCTCGACGCACGGCCATGTGCACCCCGGCAGAGGATCGATACCGCAGGCGTTCGCGAGTTCGGCAGTGGTAAGCAGCAGTGGAGGTTCGTGATCAATCATGATCACCTTCCGGACTGTTGGGACTCGGTTCGGAATCCGCCTTACGGTTCACGCGCTCGCGCGTGGTCTGCTTACTGCCGCAACGTTCGCACTTGCACAGCGATTTGGGAGATCCCCAAAAGCCGGTACTTGTTACGATCGTGCGGACGCCCTCAAGGCCCGCATACACGCGCGCAGATAGTTCCGGTTCAATGAGCCGCTGCTCACCGTCGTCATCTCGCTCGGTATCCTTGATGAGCATGCGTGCCCAGTTAGAGGTAATGTTGTCATTCCGCCCATACCGGTCCTGTCTGTGCGCATGAGGCGCGTGTGATCTTCTCCGCGTGATAGGTGGAGGGAGTCATGCTCGGCTCTGATGTGCGAAAGGTGCTCGAGACGATTCTTCCAGACCAGATACTTCTCGAGCTGCAACGTACACCTCCCACGGACAGTTCGCTCCGCTGGTTAGCGGGAGTGTCATGCTGGTTGCGTGATGCAGCGAGCCACGGGTAGCG
Source organism: Polyangiales bacterium (assembly GCA_038257655.1). Taxonomy (GTDB): domain Bacteria; phylum Myxococcota_A; class Polyangia; order Polyangiales; family DASUME01; genus DASUME01. Next base: position 14,059 of record JBBSJC010000178.1, read on the forward strand.
GACAGCAGGACTTGCGATTGCAGGGGCGTCTTGGGCGCGCGCGCCTTCGAGAAGCGG
>JBBSJC010000179.1:0-14101 GCA_038257655.1 Polyangiales bacterium
GTCGGTCAAGCCCGGTCTGCTGTTCTGCTACTTCGATCCGCTTCGCGACTTGCCTGAAGCCGGCAAGGCGCGCTGGGCCGATCCCGCGCAACACGAGCGTATCGTGTCCGAAGCCGTCGAGCAGGCGCGAGCGAACATGGCCGCCTACTAGTCAACTTTCTTTACTTTGTCCGAAGCTTGGCCACGATCACCTGACTCTCGCTGTTGTCGGTGAGCGGTCCGCGCGCGAAGTCTCCCCAGCGGTGCTCGACGGCAAAGCCGTTGTAGTGAAGCAACGCTTCGAGCTCCTGGGGAAAGAACTGCCGCTGACTGAGTGGCACGATCTTCATCTCGCCGGTTCCCTCGGCGTCTTGAAAGATCATCGAGACCATCTGCACCTGACGTAGCGCGTCGTATTCGAAGGCTTCCAGGTAGTGGTAGCGGCGGCCCGTAAGCGGGTGGATCACCATCGGCGCTTTCAACAGGCGTCCGGGGCGCCTTACCATCGCTCGCAAATCGGGCGTCAGGACGTCGAACACAAAGCGGCCGCGCGGAGTGAGGTGCGTGCGTACCGTGGTCAACGCGCGCTCCAGATCGCGACGCGTGTACAGGTGCATGAAAACGTTGAAGGGTGCTGTGACTAGTGGAAACCGTCGTTTGAGTCGGAGCGTGCGTGCATCGCCGCGCTTCAGGGTAAGGTGAGCCTGCTTGCCCTTAGGCAAGCTCAGCCGCTTGCTGGTCGCGTGGTCGAGCATAGGTTTGGCCGGGTCAACGCCGAGCACGTCGATGCCCGCTCGCGCCAATGCCAGCGCGACCCTGCCGGTGCCGACCCCGAGCTCGAGCACAGGCGAGCCGAGCTGCTCTGCGATCTCCACATAGAAGCGCACGTCTTGTCGGCGTTGCTTGTACGCCAAGTCGTAATAGATGGCGTCTTCGTAGTGCGCCTGGCCGCCGCGCGTGATGCGCGCTTCGATGCCAGAACCAGTCATGTTGATCTCCGCGCGAGCAGGGTGCTTGCGATCTCGGCAAACCCCAGTCCGTACGATGCCTGCGAAACGAAACGAGGCGGGATCGGCAAACGATCAAGAGAGCGCGCTACGTTGGCTACGCCGGCAGTGAGGTCAAACCACGCGAACGCCGCCGCGTCGTTGCCGCTATCGCCTACGAACATGAAATGGGATCGCGCGCGTGCGGGCTCAATGCCCAACACCTTCTGCACGGCGAAGGCCACACCTTGCGCCTTGTCGTGGCTCCCAAGCTGCGCGTGCGCGTGCACGGATGAAACGGTCACTTGGGCGCCTTCCGCGCGCAATAGCGCCGTCAGTCGGTCCACGTCAGCCAGCGGAAGCGAGGCGTACTCATTGACGTCGAACGCAAGATCACAACGCCGTGCCCAGGCGTCATTCGAGACCTGCACGTGGGGCATTTCCTTTGCCACGCGCGCACGGATGCCTTGCAGCGCTGCCGCTTGCGCCAGACGCGTGGGCTCGTCGTCCCAGTAGCCAAAATCGAGCTGCGCCCCGCGTCTTGCGATGTATCCGGCGCCATTTTCGCCGACCGCAGCGTCGATTGGCCACATGCGAGCCATAAGCTCAGCCCACCCTAGCGGCCTCCCGGTGACCGCGACAAGCTTGAGCCCCGCTTCTTTGAGTGCAAACAGCGCAGCGTATGCTTTCGCATCGAGCACACCGTGGGTGGTCACCGTGTCGTCGATGTCGAAGCAGACTGCTTCTGTCGCTCGTGCCTGCTCGCTAGACAAATACGCGATCGGCTGCACAGCCTACCTCACGACCGCGAACACGGTTTTCAGATACATGCCCTCCGAGAACCCGGGTGGCACTGGGTGATCTGGACCCTGTCGCATCACGCGTAAGACACTCAGCTCGCGGCTCGCATCGCGTGCCGCCAATGAAAGCATGCGCAGAAAATCAGTTTCGTTCATACCCGCCGAGCACGAGCAAGTGACCAGCACGCCGCCTGGGACGACGAGGTCGATAGCTTGCCGATTGAGCCTGCGATAGGCGCGTCTGCCCTTCTCGAGATGGCGCACTGTTGGCACCAGCTTCGGCGGATCCAGCACGGCGAGCTCGAAGCGTTGACCTTCGGTGTGAAGGCGCTCGAGCGCGCTATGCACGTCCGCCTTTGCCCAGGTGATCTGCTCAAAGCCGTTCAGCACCGCCATTTTTTGCGCGCGATCGAGGGCCGGCTGGGACGAGTCCATGCCCAACACCGAGCGGGCACCCCCGCGAGCAGCACCGAGCGCGAACGCACCTACGTAGCAGCACGCATCCAGCACAGAGCGGCCCGACGACATGCGTTCGACCTCCGCCCGCTGCTCGCGTTGATCGAAGTAGTACCCAGTCTTCTGGGAGGCCAAGCTGTCAAAGGCGAACGCCAGGCCACGCTCCCGAAAGTCAATGGCGCTGACTTCTTCGCCGAATAGTAAGCCACCCTCGCTAACGATGCCTTCACGCGCCTGTGCCGCGCCGCTTGTAACCTCGAAGACTGAGCGCGCGTTGCAGGCCTCTGCCAGCAGGCGCGCGATCTCGGCTCGGCGTGCGTGCATCCCGATCGTGCCAAATTGCACGACGAGTACGTCCCCATAACGATCGACCACCAGACCCGCGAGCCCATCGCCTTCTGAATTGATCAGTCGATAACCCGTAGTCTGCGCATTCGGCAGACCCAGTAAGGTGCGCGTGGAAATCGCGGCTTGAACGCGCGTACGCAGCCATCCTTCGTCGAGGCTTTGCTCCGGATCGCGGGTGAGTAGCCGTACAACGATCGCCGATTTTGGCGACCAAAACCCGCGGCCCAGCGCCTTTCCGCGCGCTTCCACGACCACCACTTCGTCGCCCGCTGCAGGCTCCCCGCGCAGGTGGGCGACCGCTTGTGCGAATACCCACGGATGGCCCGCTACGACCGGCCCGGCATGCTTGGCATGAAGCTCAACGCTGATCATCGGCTGGCTCTCGCGAGTGCACGGCGCGAATGTACTCCATCCTATGGGCAACGGCTCTCGCCTACGGTAATGGCCTACGTCAGCTGTCGCGACGGGACGCTAGCTCGCCCGTCTGGACTAAGGCTCGCGCCTTGCGGTGCAGGATGTGCGGGCGTACCATTCAAGAACCTGTCTACGTGGGTTTCACGCAGGAGAATGCACTGTGCGCATGCCTGGATTCGGCGAGCTGATCATTATCCTCGTGATTGTGTTGCTGGTATTTGGAGCCAACAAACTCCCCATGCTCGGCGAGGGCGTGGGTAAAGCGATCAAGAACTTCAAGCGCGGCCTCAACACGGACGACGACATCGACGTCACGCCCACCGACCACAGAGTCGAGGCGGACTCGAGCGCAAAGGCGGTCGACAAGGACAAGATCCGCGACGCCGAAGTCATCGAGCGCAAGAGCTGAGCCCGCCCAAGTCACCCGCCAAGTCACCGGGTGCGGCGCTGCAATCACCGCGCGCTAAGGAGCCTCTTCCTAGTGGAGCGGCTTTTGATTCTGCGGGTCATCCAAGCACGCGGCGCGAAGTCGCTCCGAAGCGTGCGATACGTGCGCGAGCTCGCGCCGGTCGCTCGGCGTGAGATGCGGCACGAGCTGCACTGCGACGTCCTCAGGCGTGTTGGGATTACGCGTGAGCGCGTAGCGAACGCGATAGCGGATAATCCAACGCGTGTGTCGGAAGACCTGCACAAGCACCTCCGGCGGCACGGGGCGCAGCGCGGACAAACGCACGACGTCGTCTTCCACTATCGCTGGATTGTCGAGCAGGATACGTATGACGTCGGGATGCGGATCGCGGAGCACGCGGTCCAGCAGTGTCTTGTCGCGACTCCTGGCGATACTCTTACGCTCGCCGAGCGTGAGGGGACGGCCTTTGCCGAAGTCAGGAACACGGCTCTTGCGGACCTTTTTCGCAGGCTCCTCGGTTTCCGTTCCTGCCATGCCTTCGAACTCCGGCTCCGCGCTTTGTTCGACTAAGCCATCGGTCCCGAGAAACCTGCCTAGCGCGCGTTGACCGCGCACGTCCGCGAGCCGAGCCACGGCACGTTTAAACGCGGCGGTTTCGGGTGTGGAGAGCGCGATCGACACGCGCAGCAGGAGAGCGGCGTAGCGCTCCTCGCGTTGTTCGGCACGTGCGAGCACAACAGTCAGTACGTCCGTCACGCGCGCTGCACCGAGCGATAGCAACTCACTACGCAACCATCCGACTTGAATGGACGGATCCCTGAGGCCCGCTAGCGTCTTGGCTAGATGGGCCGCGTGATCGGAAGCAGGGCCGTGCAGCGGGGCGGTCATTGCCTTCTGCTAAGGATAACCGAGAGTGGCTCGCGCGCGCACACGTACGCCTTGACCAGGCGTTCTATAACGCGCTAGTTGCTCAAAGTTGCCATGATCGATGCGTCGTCCGAAGGCTCTGCGACACCGCGCGTTATCAAACGCTACGCCAATCGTAAGCTCTACGACACTCGGGACAGTCGTTATGTGACGCTGCCCCAAATCGCAGAGCTCGTGCGCTCGGGCGAAGATGTCCGGATCATCGATAACCGTACGAAAGAGAACCTGACCAGCGTGACGCTGGCCCAGATTATTTACGAGTCCGAGAAGAGCGCTGAAGAGTCGGCGCGACAGGGCGTGAAGACCCTGCGTGACTTCATTCAGGTCGGCGGCGAGCGTCTCATGGCTCACCTGCGAGAAGGCCCTGTGCGACGTTTGATACCGCGCACGGACATCGATTTGCTGGAGACCAAGCAGCGCACCCTGACGGTCGTGGCGCCAGCGATCGAAGCACTCGAAGACCTGCAGCGCCGCGCGGATGAACGTATGCGGGGGCTTATCAGCTGCGTGCTGGCACCCATGCGAGAGTTCCAGGCCGAGATCACACGCTTACATCAGCGCATCGAGGAATTGGAATCTAAATTGATACATCATCGGCGTGAGCGCTCGGAGCCTACGCCCCCCCAGTCATCCTAAGGCGGTCCTTTCGTCCGCACCGGTCAGGTGGAATAGTGAGGGGGTGCTTGGCGTTGAGCCAAGCAGGAGCGCACCCAATGGCCTTTGGCTTCAGATTGAAACGAGCGGCGGGAGAGTCCTTCGAGGCAAAGGCGCTAGAGCATCTCGATGTTCTATACGGCGCGGCGATGCGCCTGACGCGCGATCCCTCCGAGGCGGAAGACCTGGTGCAGGACGCGTTGGTCCGGGCCTATCGTTTTCAGCATCACTTCGAGACCGGAACCAACCTGAAGGCGTGGCTGCTGCGAATCCTGACCAACACCTTCATCAATCACTATCGCCGCGGCGTGCGTGAACGCCGTGTGCTCGACCAGGACGAGGGCGCGCCTGTCGGGGATGGCGTGATGAGTCGTGCAGCCATGCGCGGCCTGACCGACTCTGTATCGGTCGCCCAAGAGGGCTTGCTACGCGACGAGATCAAACGGGCGCTCGATGATCTGCCTGAAGACTACCGCGTGATGATCGTGCTCGCGGACATCGAGGAGCTTTCCTACAAAGAGATCGCCGAAGCACTCGAATGCCCGATCGGAACTGTGATGTCGCGCCTGCATCGTGCTCGAAAGCTGATGCAGCAGCGCTTGATGCAGCAGGCGATCCAGATGGGGATCGTGGCTGAAGACCAAGGGCACAACGAGACGGAGACCGGTCCGCTCGACCTCGAGGCGTATCGCCGTCGGAAGCACGGAGTCGGCGCATGAACTGTACAAGCGTAGAACTCTATTTGGACGCGCTCATGGACGGGGAGCTGGACCCGAGCGCACGTGTGGAGGTGGATCGACACCTCGCAGCCTGCGCGGGATGTGGCGATCGGCTGGCATTCGCGCAGACGCTGCGCAATCAGCTCAAAGCGACAGTGGCGGCAGGTCGCGCGCCCGAGGCGCTACGCGCCCGAGTCACACAGGCGCTGCGAGAAGAGAGCGCACCGTGGTGGCGTGTCGATACGTCCTGGCGTGCCACGGCAGCAGCGGCGGCCGTCGCGTTGGTCGTATTCGGCGTCGGTGGTTCGATTGATTCCCGGGGGGCGGTGATGCAGGCCGGGTTCGCGCCAATCCTCGATGATGTGATGCGTGCCCATGACCGCGGGGTGCCTTCCGAAGTGAAGAACAGCGAGCAGATTCCGGCATACTTCGAGAACAAACTCGGGTTTCGTGTCCAGCCCGTGCAGTTTGCGGATCCGGCCGTGCGTTTCATCGGCGCTCGCGATGCCCAGGTGGGCGGGCGCCGGGCGGCCACGCTTCAGTACGAAGTGCGTGGACGCCGCATGACGGTCGTGGCATTCCGGCCGCCAGTATCATCGGGGCGCATGGGTGAGCCGGTTGCCGTTGATACCCATGGCGGTCACGTGGTGCGCGCGGTGCGTGTCCGTGGCCACGTAGTGCCTCTCGTCGAGCACGACGGGATCGTCTACGCAGTAGTCTCGGACATGGATGCGGATGACCGGCTAGAGCTAGCCGCGCACGCGTCACTGCACTGAGCGGCACAGCAAGTGCGCATCGAACGCGCATCGAACGCGCCTGAATCATTTGACACAGCCGCAGGCCGGAACGGTCAGCGCGCGTAAGTCGTCGAAAATTCGCGCGGTTTCGGAGGGAGTGCTCGTTGACATGTGCGCGCGAGGGCCACTATCCTAGCGGGCTATGGTGCAGCGCATTCTCGTGTTCGAAAAGAACACGGACTTCGTACGTGAGCTCGAATCAGGTTTCAGCCGTTTTGGCGCGCAATTGGAAGTCATCCAGGATCCGGAGGCGGGCCTTGTGCGCGCTAAATCGGATTTGCCGGCTCTTGTGCTGCTATCCGTGGACTCCATGTCCGCTCCTGGCGAAGCGTTTCTCGTCTGCAAGAAGTTCAAAAGCGACGACGCGCTGGCTAGCATTCCCTTTGTGATCATGGGCGGGCCGCATCACGCGGAGTCGTTTGAATCGCACAAGAAGCTCAAAAAACGCCGCGCAGACGAGTATCTACAGCTTCCGATCGGCTTCGATGATTTGATCCGGCGTGTGAGCGCGCTTGTGCCCTTCGTGGCGACAACCAACGGCGGACTGAATGCACCAGAAGAATCTGCGCTATCGCTGGATAGCCTCGAGGTCGAAGATGACATCGAGGCATTCGCCGACAACGCGTTCGATGATCTCGTGTTCGAGGAGCCCAAGGCCGCGCCTGAGCCCTTCAAGCTGAGCCCCTCGCCCGAGCCCAGCAAGCCAGCGACGAAGTTCGAGCCTCCCGCGGTCGAGAGGCCAAGCGCGAAAGAGATCTCTGCAGCCGCTAGCCCGGTGCTCAATTCGGAAGAGCTCGTTAAGCTAAAGGCCGAGGTCGAGCAGCTCACCGCGCGAGCGAAGGCCGCAGAGGAAAAGCTCAAGCCCGCTGAGGAGCGCGCGAAAAGCGCGGAGGAACGCGTTAAGGGGACGGAAGACCGCGCACGGGGTGCCGAGGATCGCGTCAAGAGCACCGAGGAACGAGCCAAAGCTGCCGAGGATCGCGTCAAGAGCGCCGAAGATCGCGTCAAGAGCGCCGAAGATCGCGCCCGTGCAGCGGAGAGCGCACCACGAGTCAGCATGCCTCCGTCGGCGGGCATCTCGAGTCGCGACTACCTCGATTTGCGCGAGCAGCTCAATCGCAAGGACAAGGAGCTGCTGTCACTGCGCGACGAGGTCACTACGCGTGATCGCCAGCTGCTCGACGCGAGTGACAGATCGCTCGAGCTTGAGCGGGCCCAGGCGGATGTGATCGATCGCTTGGATCAGACCGACCGTCAGCTCCACGATGCGCAAGAGAAGATCCGAGCTTACGAGTCTGACAAAGAAGCCATCATCAAGCGCACGGACGACTTGAAGGCGCGCTTGCAGCGCACTGAAGATCGCTCGAAGAAGGCCGAAGACGAGCTCGACACGATCAAAAAGACGCATGCGCTCGAGCTGTCGGACCTCAAGGCCGCGCACGCGAGCAAGCTTGAGCAGATCGAGAATACCGTTTCTGCCGAAGTGGCACGTCTGCGCGCGGCCCATGCCGCCGCGGCCGAGGACGCCGAAGAGAAATACACAAAGACGTTGAGCGCGGAGCAAGCCGCTGGCAAGGCGGCGCTTGAGCAGGCCGCGTCTGCCCACGCCAATGAGGTAAGCGCGCTGCAGGCATCGCAACGACAGACGATGGCAGAGGTGAGGACCGCCCACGAGGGCGCGCTCGCCAAGGCTCGGTCCGACGCAGAAGCGGACAAAGCTCAGACGTTAGCGGACGCCCAGAACGCCCATGGGGCGGAGTTGGCAGCGCGATTGGCCGAAGCGGAGCAGGCTCAGACCGCTGCACTCGACGGCTTGCGGCGGGAGCTCGAGGCCAAACACTCAGGCGAGAAGAAGGACATTGACGATAAGCATGGTCGCGAGCTTGCCGTGCTCGGGCGTAAGCTCAGCGAAGCCGACACCAAGAAGGCACAGCTCGATGAGCGCGTCAGTCATCTCGAGCAAGCCAAGCAAGAGCTTGAGACGAGTTTGGGCGCGCGCATCGCGGGTCTAACCTCCGATCTTGCAGGGCGAACTGAAGAGCGAGATCTCGCGCAAAACGAGCTGTCGTCGGCGCGCGCCAGCATCGACAGCCTGGAACGCACCCAGGCGACGCAAAGCGATCGTATCGGCCGACTCGAGGCTCAGCTTGCTGTAGCCGAGGATCGCGGGCGGCGTGCGAGTGCGAAGATCGACGCGGATGCCGAGTTGTTGATTCGTGTGCGCAAGGCGTTGGGTATCGGCATCGGGTTGCTCGATCAGCAACAAGCCAATCTGTTGGAAGAAAACTGACAGCTCATTCGGTTTCGACGCGGAATACCACGTTTTGAACTTCGCCAGCCGAGAGTCTGAGCGTCCGGCGTTGCGCTGGTTCTCCGTCGCCTACCGCGACTACGTAACTGCCGGGTGAGAGTCGGGCGTTGACGGGGGCGTGTCCCATATGGCGGCCGTTGATCCACACGTCGCCAAACGGAATCGCCACGACGCGCAACTCTGACGAGCGTGCCTTCGGGGAGGACGTAGTCGCAGTCCGTTCGGGCGGGGCAGGCTCAGCGACCGGCGTAGCGGGCCCAGCGTCCGTAGTCGGCACAGCGCCCGCCGTGGGCTCAGCGTTCGCGGTCGGCTCGCCCGAGCTTGGGGACGTGGGCTGCGGGCTCTTCACGTCGGGGGGCTGAGCTATTGGTGTTTCGACCGTTTGGTCGTCGACCTGTCGAGGTCCGGGGCTGCCTGCGATCAAGAACGCAGCCAACGTGCTCAGCGTTAGGGCGACCGCAGCGAGCAGCACATATAAAGCGCGGCGGCTTGGTAGGTGGGTTCCAAGCGAAGTGGCGGGCCGTACGCTGGTACGGGTGGCCACGTGCGGGCGGTGGTCGCGAGGGGCGCTCGAGGGCGCATGTTGAGTCGGCGCGCTCCCGGCATCAACGAAGGGCACGGGCGCAGGAAGGCGTACCAGCTCGGAGAGCTGACGTCGTGCGATCGGCACCGAGATCATGGGCAGCGCATCGAGCAGCGCTGCGGCAGATGCGATTCGCTGCGCAGGCTCAATGACGATTAAACCTTCGATGCACCTGACCAGTTCATCTGGCGCGTCTTTGCAAAGCGCTTTCAGCTCAGGGCGGGTCCCGGCCGCGATGCGACGAATCGTATCGAGGTCGGATTCGCCATCGAAGGGACGCTGGCCGCTCAGAAGCTCGAATAGCATCACGCCCAGTGAGAATAGGTCGCCCTGGGGCTCGAAGCTGCCGCGCTCGATGTATTCCGGGGGCAGGTACGGGATCTTACCTTTGATCGTCCCCGTCGCAGTCAGGTGCGTGCCGCCCAACGCCTTGGCTATACCAAAGTCAACGAGCTTGACTTCTCCGGCCAAGCTGACGAGCACGTTGGAGGGCGAGATGTCGCGATGGACCACCGACGGACGCGCGTTGCTGCCGCTGTGCGCATGATGTAGGGCTGAGGCTAGATCGATTGCCACCAGGGTGACCAGATCGGCCGATAGGCGGTCGACGTGAGTGGATAGCTTCCGCAGATCCATGCCATCGATGAGCTCGAGCGCGAGATAATGCGAGCCGTCGGCAACGCCAAAGTCAAGGACCTGGACTATATTGGTATGGCGCAGCTGGGCACTGGTCGTTGCCTCGCGCAGAAATGCTGCGACGAATTCCTGGTCACTCTCGAAGGCAGGCAGGATGCGCTTGATGCAGACGCGTTGCTCAAAGCCCGCGGGCCCGCGCCTCAAAGCCTCGAATGTCTCGGCCATGCCGCCCGCTCCAAGGCGCCGAATGGGTTCGAACGGGCCAAAGGGTGGGGGAAGGCGTGACATCGACGGCGACGTGGGCTGTACCATAGGCGCTGAGCTTTTTCAGGCGGTCATGACAGAGCACGAACGCAGGAACACCGTCCGGTGTCCAAAGGGCCCCCCAATCATGTTGAACCGAACCATGGCTAACAAGACGTCTACTTTGGTGGTCGTGCTCGCTTTTTCTGGGTTGCTGAGCGCGTTCGACAGCCCAGCTCACGCACAGGAGTTGGCCACGGTCGCACTCGACGCGGCAAAGGCGCGCGGCGGCGGCGGCGACGCCCTCGCGGAGCAAGAGGGTAAGCTCGAAGCCACACACGTCGCGCGCTTAGGTCTCAAGATTGCCTCGGGGCAATGTGTGGTCGCCGCGGCGGCAAGTCATGCCGCCACAGATCTGGAGCTCAGCGTCAGGACGCCCGGTGGTCTTTCGCTCAGTGACGGTGAGCCGGGCCCCGTTGCACACTTGCGTTACTGTGCCGGCAAGGGTGCCGAGAATGCTCAGGTTCGTGTGCGCAGCGACAAGGCCACCAGCTACACACTTGGCGTCTGGGCCGTGCACTCGGGCACTGAAGGGAGGCAGCCGTCCTCAACTCGCGCACCGGCATCGGCTGCCACGCCCGCCGTTACGCTTGCGCAGCGGCTCGCGCTGGCCGCGAACATTCATGCAAAGGGGCTAGCGGCGATGACGGTGCCGCACGAAGAGGACCTTGGCAGCGGCGATGAACGCGCACGTGACCTACCGCTCGATGGCGGGCGCTGTTATCGCGTTGTCGCGGTGGCAGAGCCCGGGCTTATGGGCGTGGATCTCGCGCTGCAAGATAGCAGCGGTGCGTCGCTACTCGCCGGCGGCGGCAAACCCGTAATAGTGATGGGCAACGACGCGGCGTTCTGCCCTGCCGATGCGGCCAGCTTCAAGCTCGTGGTCTCGACTTCGGCGGGGGCCGGACGGGTCGTGTGGCAGGTGTTCGGCGCGCCGCACCCAAAGAGCCAAGGCCGCTGGCAGCCAGGCGGAGAAGGCGATAGCTGGGTGGCTAAGCGCCTGCGTGCCTCCCACCAGCAGCTCGGCGAGGGCAAGCCGGCTGCGATGCCCTTCGAGGCGGGAAAGCTCACGACAGCGCAAGCCGCGCAAGCCAGCTTTGAAGTGCAGCCAGGGTCCTGTTACATCGCGATTGCAGCAGGGGCGCCTTCGCTACGCTCGATCGATCTCGCGATCATCGACCAACGCGGCAATGTCGTCGCGCAGGCGCTCGATCAAGGAAGCGTGGCACGCGCGCGCGTGTGCGCTGACCTCAGGTCACGCTGGACCGCGCGCGTGCGCGTCTTCAAGGGCTACGGAGATTACGCGCTGCAGGTCTTCGGCGGCCCGTAGCTGCGGCTGGGCGGCGCACTCGCCTTCGACCTCGACTCAGCTCAATAGCTTACGGTAGACGCCGACGACCACGCCGAGCAGTAACGTTTCGCGCCAGTCATTCCGCGAAATCAGGATCGGCCCCATGCTGGCGTTGGCCGGCTGGAGGCGGATGTGATCACGCTCCGGAAAGAAGTATTTGCAGGTCGCTTCGTCACCGACGAGCGCGATCACGACCTGGCCGCGCGTGGCTTCGAGCTGCTTTCGTACGAAGACGTAATCTCCGTCGTGAATGCCCGCGTCGATCATCGACTCGCCTTTGATGCGCAGTCCGAACACGTCGCGCTGACCGCCTATCAGCATGCGATCGATGCGCACGTGGTCGGCGGGCTGCTCGATCGCCTCCTGCAAGAGGCCGGCGGCAACACGGCCCACGATCGGGATTTCGATCATGTCGCTCTCTTCGAGCTCGGCGACGATCGGGGTGGTGCCCTTGAGCAGGCGCTCGACCATGCGCGTGGGGCGCAGAGTACGGGACTTCATGTCCTTGCGAGTGAGATAGCCCTTGCGCTCGAGAGCCCGCAGGTGATCGTTCACGCCATTGGTACTGCGGATCCCCATGAAGTTGCCTATTTCGCGCAACGTGGGGGGATAACCGTCCGTGTCGATGGTGGTCTGAATGAACTCGAGCACCATCTTCTGACGCTGAGTGAGTTTCTGCATGCTCGTCCTCGCCTCGTCCCGTTGAGCCTGCCCACACGAGTAGGTGAGATAGAGGATTACTGAACGTGCGGTGAGATGTCAAAAACTCTGAACAAACCACTTCAAATATCTGGAACCAGGCAGGTTTAGGTTGGGGGGTCCCGCCGCAGCAAGAGACTGCGATCCAGGCTGTTTGTTTTGCGGTGTGCATACCAGCGCCACAGTCGCAAGACGGTCTGAGCGCTCTGACTTGGCGCCAAACGCGAGCTGATGTCGATTGCTCCGGCGCGGGGGGCGGCCGATGGATATTGCCTGCGCGCCGCGATCTCGAGCACGGAGCCTTGGGCGACGCCTACCAGGTCGCGGGTGCCCAGGAGCACATCCAACAGCGGAGGCACAAGGTCGACTACGGGCACGCCGAGGGCGCCAATGCGCCAAGTAATACCGCCGCGTGCGAGCAACACGCGTTGCACCGGGCGTCCGCGCGCGCGGGAGACCCCCGCCACAACCAGCCAAAATGGCGCCAGTGCCACCAACAGGACGAGTGCGATGCAGCGGGACAGGAGCGCGGTGGTACTGCCCCGGCTCGCGAGCACGAGCGGATCGAGGATAGAAGTGCGAGCTCCATCTTGAAAGCTTACGAGCGCATGCCGGATCGCCAGCGCGTGGCGAACACGCGTGTTCTCCCCGATCAACGTGTCGGCCGCGACCATGGCGTCCACGACCGTGGCGCCTCGCTCGATTACGGCGCGGTCCAGAATGATCGCGCGCGGGCCGACTTGCGCGCCTTGGACGACCAACGCGTCGAGGCCGAGGTATACGGGCGGCTCTACGCGGGCCGCAGACGCGACGTGGGCGCCGCGCGCGATCCACACGCCGGGGCTCTGTTCGCGCGCGTGCAGCATGATGCCGGGGGCGCGCCCCTCGAGCGCAGCGCACGATACATCGAGTGCATCGTTGAGCTCCTCGATACAGGCGCCCCATGCACCTTCGAGCTGCACGTCTTGATCTGAGCTTTCACCACGCGCGCGTAGCTCGAGACCTGCGATCGTGGTTTGAACGCCTTTCGCAAGTGGCAACGTCATGCGCACTGGAGGCGTGGTGTCGATCGGAAGTGGGCCGCCCCCGATGACATGCGCAGGCACGTGCAATGCTCGTTCATCGCGCGCGAAACCGGCGCGACGTGCCAGCTCATCCGGACCCACGGGTGCTGCCGTCGGGAGAACCTGCACGCGAAATAGAATGGGATCATCGCCGAGCAGCCAGCTACCGCGTGCAGTGTCGTCGGGCCCCACGCACAGCTCGACCACGACGTCTTCGATACCCGCATCCCGAAGCCACTGGATTTGTCGCATCAGCAAGGGCCGTCCGGCGATGTCTACCCAACCCACCCCAACGTGTTCGGGCATCTCGTAAATCAAGGCGCGCATAGCTCTTGCTCGGGCGCGCGTCCCGTTTGCTCCTGAACGGCGGACTGCAACGCCTCGATGCTCAGATAGATGGGGAAGATTTCGGCGATGCCGAGATCAATCGCGCATCTCGTCAAGTCGCGGGGCAAAGCGCACATGGCAAGCTGGACTGTAGGCACCGCGGTGCCGATCTCTACCAGCGCGGCGAGCCCCTGCGGCGTGTGGCGTACGATGTGGGATAGGTCGAGCGCGATCCAGTGCGCACCCTGCGCGTGGGCCGCCTCGATGCTGACTTGGAGCAATCTGACACAGGCGAGGTCGAGCGTGGGTTTGCTCGGGGTAAGCACGTGCACGTCGAA
>JBBSJC010000180.1:0-14080 GCA_038257655.1 Polyangiales bacterium
CGCGCGCTTCGGTAACCAGCGCCTCGGCCAGTGGATGCTCGCTGCCCTGGTCCAGGCTAGCCGCCAGCCGCAGGAGTTCATCGCCATCCGTGCCGGGCATCGCCGACACGCTGCGGAATGCCGGCTTGCCTTCGGTCAGCGTGCCCGTTTTATCGACCACTAAGGTGTCTACCTTTTCGAAGATCTCGAGGGCTTCGGCGTTCTTGATCAGCACCCCAGCATGCGCACCGCGGCCCGTGCCGACCATGATCGACATCGGCGTCGCAAGCCCCAGCGCGCACGGGCAGGCGATGATCAGCACCGCGACCGCATTGACGAGCGCATACAACAGGCGTGGCTCCGGCCCCCAAAATCCCCACACCAGCGCTGTGACGAGTGCAATCGACACCACGGCCGGCACAAACCAACCTGACACTTGGTCTGCTAGGCGCTGAATCGGCGCGCGGCTGCGCTGCGCCTCGGCCACCATGCGCACGATCTGCGCAAGCAGGGTATCGGCCCCTACGCGCTCCGCGCGCATGACAAAGCCACCGCTACCGTTGACGGTACCGCCGGTCACGGCACTATCCTTTTCCTTCTCCACCGGCATCGACTCGCCCGTGACCATGGACTCATCGATAGCGCTCGCGCCCTCGAGGATCACACCATCGACCGGCACCTTTTCACCGGGCCGCACCCGCAGCCTGTCGCCTGGCTGCACGTCTTCGAGCGGCACGTCTTCTTCGAGCCCGCCCTCGCGCAGTCTGCGTGCGCTGCGCGGTGCCAGGTTGAGTAGCGCGCGCAGGGCGCTCGACGTGGCCCCCCGGGCGCGCAACTCGAGCACCTGACCGAGAAGCACCAGGGTGGTGATCATCGCGGCCGCTTCGAAGTAAAGCGGCACGCCGCCGCCATGCCCGCGCACGGCATGGGGTAAGGCGTCTGGAAACAGCAACGCGAACACACTAAATAAGAAGGCCGCGCCGGTGCCGATAGCAATCAACGTAAACATGTTGAGATGACGCGTCACAAGAGACCGGTAGCCCCGTTCGAAAAACGGGTATGCGCCCCAAAGCACCACCGGTGCCGCGAGCGCAAACTGCAGCCAGCCCACAAGCTCCGCCCCCAGCATTTCCTGCACGGGCATGCCCGGAATCATCTCGGACATCGCGAGTACGAGCACCGGCACCGACAGCGCGACGCTCAGCCAAAAGCGCCGCGACATATCGCGCAACTCAGGATTTTCGACGTCGTCCAGGCTTACCGTGAGCGGCTCGAGCGCCATGCCGCAGATAGGACAACTGCCCTGACCTGACTGCACTATCTCAGGATGCATGGGACAGGTGTAGGTCGCGCCGGGCACGGCCGGCTGAGGCGCCGAGGGAACACTCAGGTCGCGCTCGAGATACTTGGCAGGATCCGCTGCAAACCGTTCGCGGCATTTGACGCTGCAAAAGTGATAGGTATGGCCCGCGTGCTCCTGACTGCCGCCCTTGGCCGCGCCCGGGGTCACGGTCATCCCGCAAACGGGATCAAGCGCCGCAGCCGCTGCTGCTGCTTGTTCGGAATGCACAGCGCTCGGCTTTGCATGCTGCGGATTCTGCTGCCCACGCTGTGGCGATGACTGCTCCATCTTTGAGTCCTTTCAGCAAGCTACGCGTACCACGTCTGCTGCTTGAGCATGCTCGGCAGGCCCGCGACAGGGCGGATCTGTGAAATTTCACGCACCTGCGTGCATTCAACCCATGCTCTCCCAAGGAAGACGCAATCCGCCCAGCGTGATTACAGGCTTTTGTGCGCGGTCCAATTGACTCCCACGCTTGGGCCTGGGCGCAGCTGACAGTGGCCCGTTTGACGCGTTCTGCCATTCAGCCTAAACCGCCGCGACTTCGAGTACTTGGAGGAGTGGCCGAGTGGTCTAAGGCACCGGTTTTGAAAACCGGCGTGGCGCAAGCTACCAGGGGTTCGAATCCCTTCTCCTCCGCCAGTCCTTGTTCCCTTTCCGCCTGCGCGCTTCTGACTCAATCGGAAGCGCGCAGTTGCGTCTGGGCCGGCACGTGTCTGCTGCGCGGTGTCGCGGGCTCTGGTTCAACCGTGCGTAGGGGCGTGCGCAGCCTCCACCATACTTCGCCAACGGATCGCGACTTGGTCACGCAGGTCGCGGCTTAGCCACGTATGCATGGGTTCGTGACGGGGTCATACCGGGCGACGCACAGTAAGGGGTGGTTGGGTGAGACCGCCCGCCCGTGCGGAAATTTAGATGAGCGCGTGTTAGTCTATGCGCATGAAACTGATCTTAACCTTTACTCTGTTGATGGCGTTGTTCACATTCGCAGCGAGGGTGCCAGCACACGCGCAAGCGGCACCGGATACGGCAACCCCCGCCCCAACACCGTACGCTCCTGCACCCGCAGCTGCGCCCAATCCTGCGGCTGCGCCCGCTCCTGCTGCTGCGCCCGCTCCTGCTGCTCAGGCCCAGGACAGAGCGCCTTCTGTGCCTCAGTTAGCCACTCCGCCCGCGGCACCCGATGCCCCAGCGCCTGCGACGGTGACACCACAGTATCCGCACTCCCAGTTCCCGCCCCACCAGTACCCGCCGCCACCGCCAGGCTATGTCTATGCGCCGGCACCTTACTATTCCGGTGCGCAACCCGTCGCGTCGCCCGAGCTCGAGCGAATCAATGCGCGCCTGCGGGAGTTGCAGATTGCCAAGAGCGAGCACCGCATCGGCGGCCCGATCGCCATGATGGCCACTGGCTACGGCACGGCGCTGATTTTTGGGTTTGCCTCTCTCGTGTCCTTCGCTGCGGCCGAGTCGATCGACGACCGTAACACTTGGGACGAGGACGACCGCTGGCAAGAGGATGACTATGATTGGAACAATGACGGCCTCGTGAATGCCAAAGATGAACGCCAGGCGCGCAGTGCAGCACGGATCACAGTGGGCGTTGCCGCCGTGGGTCTGGCACTGGGCGTCGGCGGCACCTTGCTCCTCACCAAGCGTCTCGCCAAGCGTCGCGCCTACGCGCCTGAAATCCGCGACCTGAAGGAGCGCAGACGTCAGCTGTTGTATGGCCTGCGTTACGGGGCGAATGTGGCACCAGGTCAGATGCAGCTGTCGCTCAGTGGGAGCTTCTAACCTGCCTTTGCTCCCGAACGGTGACCTGCCAGGTTGGCTCGCGTGCCGTGAGCGAATGTTGCACGCGACTACATAAACGGTGTCCATAAGATGTTGCGCATGACTACATAAGCATGTTGCAGGTAGCTACATAAGATTGATGTGGTTACGCACTTGATCAGGACACCTGGCCGGGGTCATGCTGAACCGCGCGAAGGGGGAACCATGCTTGATCAATTTCAGACGATCACTTTGTTGGGCGTGCTCGAGTTCGACGGCCTGATCTGTATCGAGTCCGGCGTCGCACGCACGACACCGCGCTTTCATGAGTCGTTGGTGGCGGCACGCCGCGCCAAACGCATCAAGATGGACGCAGATCTACGCGAGTCGATCGCGCAAGCGATGCACCGGCTGTACGGCAAGTATCTGTCCGAGAGCGAGATGCTGTCTTTGGTCGACGCGATGCTGCCGATCGCAGCCGCGGAGCCGGCGCCGAAACGGCCAAGCCCCAGAGCGCGCGGTTAGCGCTCGCCGTCTCCCCATATGCGCCAGGACGTCCGCCGGGAGTCGGAAGCTGTCGGCGCCTACCTCAGCGTCTTCCAACCGTAAGATCCTCGAGGCACACGCTCAGGCCGTAGCTCAGGTCGTCGCTAATCGCTGTGCATTCACAGCCGGCAGCAGACGCGATGCACGGACGTACACAGCGCCTGACGCCACTGCGCTGCTCCGCGACGCAGAGCGTATCCTGCCCACATTCGCGCGTGTCCGCACAGTCGGCGGCCGGACCGCGCGGTCCGTCGAGCCCACATCGTGTGCTGCTGCCCGATTCACCCAAGCTCAACAACCGACAGCTCATGCCTACGGGACAGGTTCCCTCGCCGAGCTCGCAGCTGCAGGCATTTTCCAGACATGGATGCCAGGCACGACGCAGCGCGAGCGAGTGTTGCATCAAGCGCATTTGCTCTTCGCTAAACCCCTGGCGGCAGGCCGTGTAGTAGCTCATCAGATTGCTGGGATCCGGCTCGTCGTGGTGCAGGCAGCGCGTGCTGCACATCGCATCGTACAGACACTGCTCCGGGCCCGGGTCAAATGGTGTATCGCAGAGGCCGTCGCCTTCGTCTCGACAGGTAGGCTGGCATGCTTCGCGCTCGGCGCGAGCGCTTGGCCCCAGGTCCCCAGCGCTGCTTGACGCATTCGTCGTTGTCGCAGCTGTACGTATAACACCAGTACGTTGATCGTGCGTATGACAGAGACCGAGAAAGTGTCCTATCTCGTGGGCCACAGTTGTGAGCGCCCGCCCCTTGGCGACGGCGACAAGTCCGACGTCAGGTCCGATCGATTCTTGCAGCCCGCCGCAAGTGCCGTTCGGTAAGGTCGAAACACCGGCTTTGGGCGTGGCGCCACCCAGCGAAACCGCGTCGGTAAACACCAGCGGCAAGTAGAAGTGATCGCGGGCCGGATGAATGCGTTGATCGCGAACAAGCTGCTGAAAATCGTGCTCGTCCAGATCCAAGAGAGCTTCGTCTTCTAACCATATCAACTCCTCGAGCACGAATGAGAGAGGGTTCGACAGCGCGCTCTTGGCGAACAACAGATTGGCGCGCTCAAGCTCCGCCTGCACGTCTTCGGGACCGTGACTGGACTGCCCCGCGCGATCGGTCACCACGAATGCCACCACCGGGACCGGGCCGCAATCGAGCTCTTCGTCGATCAGCCCATCTAGGTTGTCGTCGCGTCCGTCGCATACATGTTCGCTCTGGCGCTCATCGCCAGCACAGCCGCACGGTCCGCAGCCGCGCGCCCGCGCTCGAGGGTCGGGCAGGCTTGTGACGCAGCTTGGAAAGCGCGCATCGTCCAACTGCGCACAGCTGGCTCGCTGCGTCCGGCAGTCGGTACGCAGCGCGCGCCCGTTCACACATTGCACGAGTACATCGCCATTGCAGGTGGGCGCCCCCGTACAGCGTTCGGCCGGGGGGATGGGCGCGACGCACTCTGCCCCTTCATCTCCGAACACACACCGTAAGCCCTGACTTGCGCAATCGATGCTCAGGCTGCGGCCGGCGTAACACAGGCGTACCCGCTCCTGATCACAACGTCCCTCGAGCGGCTCCGTGCAGGGTCGTTCGTCCCCAGACTCGCAGACGCCATCGCGACAGAGCTGCGCCTCGCATTCGTCAAACTTCTCTTCGAGATTGCCGCAGCTATCGACGGACCACACATCGCCACGCACACAGCGTTGGGATGCAGCCGCTGTACACGTGGGGTCGACCTGCAGCTTGCCGCCGGGCGGTGCTGTGCGCGTTTTTGGCCGGGGTGCGGGAGCGCCCGCATCTGTCGTTTGTAGTGCTCGTACCCGCCGTGCAGGCTGCTCCGGCGCAGACGCGCGGTTCAGCCAGTAGACGCCGAGAACGATGCAAAGCAGCGCGATCAGGAGGAAGCGCCACAGGGCGCGCGATCTAAGCGCAAGCTGCCGAGGGTCGCTCAAGAGTCTGAACGCTACCATGCCCTTGCCACAGTGCAGATCGCGCGCGCAGAACGGCCGATCTGGACTACAGCGACCCTGCCACGGGAGCGAAGGCGATCACGCTGTAGGCGATGGTCAAGCTTTGCCCAGGATTGTGGTAACCGTGCTTCTGGTCGCCTCGAAACACCACTACATCGCCCGGGTCGAGCTGATAGATCTCCCCGGATAAGGAAAGCTCTATCCTGCCGCTTTCACAGGTCAGGTACTCGCGTGTGCCCGCGGTGTGCGGCACGCCGGCCATGCGTGCCTTGGCGGGCAGCACCATACGCTCTAGCTCCAGGCCCGCCAAAGCCTCAGGTAGCAGCTTCGTGACGCTCACCGAGCCCCGCTTGCGCACGAGCGACGATGCGGCGCGATACAGCTTGGCCGCGCTCTTCGGCGGACCTATCAGCTCCTCCAGACGCAGTTGCAGGGCGTTTGCGACTTTGACCAACACCGACAACGTAGGGTTGGCCACTCCTGATTCTAAGTGCGTCCAAGTCGCGCGCGGAATTCCGGCAAGGTTGGCCGCCTGCTGCTGCGACAAGCCCCGCAGCTCGCGCAGACCACGCAGATTGTTACCGAGGTAGGTGGGGATGTCGTCGGACATGTCTGCTCGCCTTGCGCTCAGTCCTGCAGCACTTCAGGACCGAAATTACGCAGCACACCCTCGCGCCAGCGTAGGCGCAAGTTTGCCTCGGCCGCCTCGAGGCCACTCAGATCGTCAGTGTCGATGGTCCCACCCGAGCGCGCCGGCCGCGGCGTTACATAGTTGTAATCGCCCAAGTAAGGAGCGACCTGTCGACTGGGCTTGGCAGGGTAAGGTTGGCTCGTGGCAATGAGATCCTTGCCCGCGACTAAGGTGGCGTTGATCACCGTTTCTTGTTGGTTCGGCAGGGTTGGCTCTGTGTACACCAATGCCTCGCCAAACACATCGAGTAGCCCGGCTTCCAAGCGTTTGAGACCTTCCCCTTCGCCGCTCGCCACGGTGACGCTATTGACGAGCACCCGGCCACCCGGTCTGAGTCGCGCCTTCATCGCCTGCAACCCTTCGCGCGTCATCAGGTACCACGGGGAGCTCTCGCCCGAAAAGGCATCGAGGATCACCACATCATAAAGCGACTTGTCCTTTGCCAAAAAGGTGCGTCCGTCTTCGATTACTACGCGCACGCTTGCCGGCAGGCCAAAGTACTCACGCGCGGCCGCTACGACGACGGGCTCAATCTCGGCCACAGTCACCTGCATGCCCATCTGATCGAGGGTCTTGGCTAAGACGCCGCTGCCCAAGCCGAGCAGCAACACGCGCTTTGCATTGGGATGATAGCGGTGGGTCATCAGCGACAGGTAATCGGAAAAAGGGTAATAGGATGCGCCGCTTGCGATCTCGATCCCGCCTTGGTTCACGCCGTCGATCAACAGACTTCGCCACACGCCGGGCAGCTCCAAGACCTGTACCAGGCCAGTGGTGCTCTGGGCGCGGTGCCGCACCACCACCACCCGGTCATCTTGAGCACTCGGATCCTTTGATTGCACCAGCCGCGGTGGTTTGGGCGCCATGGTCAGCAGCGCAGCGCACGCCAACAGCGGCATCCAGACCGGTGCGCCCGGATTGGACTTGCGCGCCCAAAAGCCGCCCATCGCCACGAGCAGTACGCCCGCTCCGCCCAGCACCATCCGCAGGGGTACGTTGGGCACCAACACAAGTGCCGTCAGCCAGCCCCCGGCCAAGCCGCCCAAGGTGTTCGTCAGAAACAGCCGGCCTGCGGCTTGCCCGCCTTCGGTGCCTTGTTGACCCATGCGCTGGATCAGCAGGGGACTCACGGCGCCCATGCAGGCGAGCGGCGGGCCAAACAACCAGGCGGACGCACCGAACGATCCGACGGACACACCGAGCTCGAGCATCGCGTTCAAAGCCGTGGAGCGCCAAAACGGGTACAGTGCAAGCCAGCCGCCCGCGATCACGAACACGGTGGGCAGCGCCATGCTGCCACGCCTGCACAGAAAGCCGCCTAGCCCGTAGCCGAGCGCCAAAAACAAGAGCGTTGCGGTGATCTGCGCCGTCCACACGCGCAGGCTCGTGCCGAAGAAAGGCGCCAAGGCGCGTGCGCCGGCAATCTCTACGATGAGCACATTCATGCCCTCGAGAAAGGCCGTGATCAGAATCGTCAGCATGCTCCCCTTTGCGCTTAACCAGTGGAACGCTCGCCCCTCGGCGGGGGTGCCGTCAAGTTCGGCTCGCGCGGAGCGCGATCTGCGCTGCAAGCGACGCCCTGAACCGCGCCAATCGCCGAGGACGCTCGCTATGACCGAAAGCACTCCGAGTCGCTCGCAGGCTGAGCATGCGCTACTACACCGCAGAAGATAGTAAGATCCGATCTCCACAAGCGCACAGCGTGGGGCTTTTGCGGGCGTATTCCTAGCCGCACGTGGCACGCAACATGCGTCGCAGGAAGACATGCGAGAGGCGAATGCTAAGGGTACGGATGCCCCAACTCGCAGGGCACACCGCGAGCTATGCAAGGAGGAACTCGATGTTGCACCCGAAAATGCTGTGCCTGCCCGTCGTCGTGTCGCTCGTGTACGGCGCATTCGGCGCGTCTGCATGCGGCAGAGGGGGCCAGTCGCCCGAGCCCGAGACCGCCGACAACGCGCGCGGCGCCAGCGCTGACCAGCAGATGACCGCCACCCCCATGGAACCAAGTCCCCAGGCAGCGCACCCCACGGCCACCTGGGGCGCCGTTCCGGGACCAGGCCTTGGCGCGACGCCTCCCGGCATGGAAAACCGTGCCCTGCCGCTCGCGCTGACCGATGAACAGATCGTGGGGATTACCGCAACCGTGAACGAAGCTGAGATTGAGCAGGCCAAGTTGGCGCAGCGAAAAGCTCAAAACCCGCGCGTCAAGAAGTTCGCATCGAACATGGTATCTCAGCACAGCAAGGCCAAGAAGCAAAGCCAGAGCATCGCCAAAGAAGCTGACCTTACCGAAGTGGAAAGCCCGCTCGAACGCGATCTAAAAGGTAAGGTTTCGCAGCAGACGCAAATACTGATGTCCGCTGAGGACACTGACTTCGATCTAATCTATACCGACGCCCAGATTGAGCAGCATGAGGCGGTGCTCGATATGTTGAGCAATCAACTGATCCCCAATGCGAGCGACCCCAATCTGAAAGCCGAGCTCGAGGATACGCGCGACATGGTCCAACAGCATCTGAGTGAAGCGAGAGAGATTCGGCGTTCTCTGATCAGCGCGCAAAGCTCCGGCACAAGCGGCTCAGAAAGAAACACGGAAGCAGGACCAGGCACGATGGACACCGACACCACGCCGTGAGCTCGAAGTAAGGTCAGCGGGTCAGCGCAAGCCCCGGCGACGAGGAATCGCTCGGGGCAAATTGCCACGACGAGGCAGTTTGGTGCGCAATTGGCTGCTGCTTAGTGCAAACAGCTGATGCGATGGACGGCGCGACGCGTAAGGAGAAAGCGGTACGGAACGTGCTTTCGCAAAAGCCATGAAGCCCACATCCCCCCACGATTCACTGCGGCAAAAAGCTAGCATTTACGGGCAATCGCCGTCCATCCTGGGGACCGGCACTGCGCTGCCAGAGCATCACTACAACCAGCAGGAGTTGGCTGAAGTCGCCCGCCAGACCTTACCTGAGCTCGGTATGGACCGGAAGGTGATCGAGCGCTTCTTCAGCAGTGTGGGCGTGAAAGAACGCTACCTCGCCCTACCGGCTGAATCCTATGCACGTCTGACGGGATTTGGAGATCGCAACGAAGCCTGGATCTCGGCGGCGCTCGATCTCGCAGAACAAGCGGTGCGTGCCGCGCTCGACGATGCGGGCCTAGAGCCCGGTGATATTAAGCTGTGCATGTCGACCACTGTGACCGGACTATCGGTACCGTCGATAGAAGCACGACTGATGAACCGGCTCGCCTTTCCTGCTTCCCTTAAACGCGTGCCGATGTTCGGGCTGGGCTGCCTTGCGGGCGCTGCAGGTGTCGCGCGCGTGGCTGAATACCTACGGGCCTTCCCTGCTCATGCAGCCTTACTATTGTCCGTGGAGCTCTGCTCACTGACCGTCCAGAAGGGAGATGGCTCGCTTGCCAACTTGATTTCCAGTGGCCTGTTTGGTGATGGCGCAGCCGCGGTCGTGATGGCAGGGGCCGAGCATCCGCGCGCCAAGCTGGAGAGTCCGCGCGTGCTCGACAGTCAGTCTGTGTTCTTCCCTGGCACCGAACGCGTGATGGGCTGGGACGTGGTCGACACCGGCTTCAAAATTGTGCTCAGCCGGGACGTGCCCGTGATCGCGCGCAACGGCGTGCCCTCACTCGTCGATCGCTTGCTGCGAGATAACGGCCTTTCGCGCGGCGACATCGATGCCTGGGTCGTCCATCCAGGCGGACCGGCGGTGATGGAAGGCATGCGGCAGGGGCTGGAGCTTAGGCCTGAGCAGCTCGAACCGACGCGCCGCAGTCTGGCCGAAGTGGGTAACTTGTCTTCAGCATCCGTGTTGTTTCTACTCCACGAATATCGACGCAAGATCTGCCCGCAACCGGGCAGCTACGGAGTCATGATCGCGATGGGCCCGGCGTTTTGCGCCGAAGCGGTGTTACTCCAATGGTAAGCTACATCAACATAAGCCAAGCCGTTTTCGTCGGCCTGGTGTTCGCGGTCGTGCTCCAGCGCTTGTTCGAGCTGCGCGTGAGTCTACGAAACGAAGCGGCCTTGCGCGCACGCGGCGCGATTGAGCACGCACCGCAACAGATGCCGTGGATGATCTTCGTGCACACGGCGTGGCTTTTCGCCATGTTGATGGAGGTCTTCGTCTTTCAGCGTCCGTTCGTCTGGGCGCTGGCGCTGCCAAGCCTTGCCCTGTTTGCTATCGGGCAAACCTTACGCATCGCGGCTATGAAAACGCTTGGTCCGCGCTGGACGGTCAAGGTGCTTACCCTACCTGGCGAGCCCCCGGTAACACGCGGAGTATACCGTTGGCTGCGACACCCCAACTACTTAGGGGTGATTTTGGAGATGCTAGCCTTACCACTCTTTCATAGCGCCTGGGTCACCGCACTTACCTTCAGTGCGGCTAACGCGCTGCTGCTCATCTATCGGATCAAAGCCGAAGAGCGTGCGCTTCGCTCGGACAATGCCTACGACGATCACTTTCGCGATCGCTCGCGCTTGATCCCAGGGCGCTGAGATGATCGAACGCTGCGAAGTGGCCGTCGTCGGAGGCGGGCCGGTTGGGCTCTTGCTCGCGGGTCGCCTGGCTCAAGCCGGCATCGACGTGCGAGTGCTGGAACGAAGAACCGAGCGCAGCACCGAGTCGCGCGCGATCGGCATCCATCCACCTGGACTTGCCTGTCTGGCGAAGCTCGGCGTTGCCGACGCGCTGATCAGCCACGGCATCCCAGTGCGAACAGGTTTGGTGTTTGCAGGTCCACGAGCTCTCGGTGCGATATCTTTTGCCACGCTTGTGCCTCCGCACAATTTCGTGCTCACGGTCCCCCAACATCATACCGAAGCGGTGCTCGAGCAACGTTTGCAAGCGCTGCTTCCGGGTGCGCTCGTGGCAGGCGCAGAGCTGAAGCGAATAGCGTTCATTCGCGACGGCGCACGCTTGAGCCTGGTGTGCACGTCTGGCGAACCCGAGCGCGAGCTCGATGCTAGCTTCGTCGTGGGCTGCGACGGTAAACACAGCGTCGTGCGCAAGGCGATCGATGTGGGCTATCACGGGGGACCTTACCCTGAGCGCTTCATCATGGGCGATGTGCCCGATGACACTGGCTTTGGCGCGCAGGCTGCCGTGTTCTTGACGCGCACAGGCTTGGTCGAGTCGTTCCCGCTGCCTGAGGGTCGTCGGCGTTGGGTGGTGAGCACGGGGCTAAAACGTGAGGCTGCCGATCCCGAGCTTTTAGCCAGTCTGATAGCGCAACGGACCGAGCAGCGAATCCGCGCCGACCGATGTTTCATGATCAACACGTTCACCGCGGAGCGTTTCGTGGCAGCTCGGATGTATCGCACGCGGGCGATCCTCGCGGGTGATGCTGCACACGTTGTGAGCCCGATCGGTGGCCAGGGTATGAACTTGGGCTGGCTTGATGCCACGGCCCTTTCGCGCTGCCTTGTGGACACGTTGCGCCACGGCCGAGAGCCTGAACCGTTGCTTGCACGCTACGAGCAGCAGCGGCTGTCTGCCGCACGCACAGCGATTCGTCGCGCGGAGTTGTTCATGATGATAGGTCGCGGATTTGCCTGGCCTACGCTGCGGGATGCGACGGTGCGCGCCCTACTGTCGCCGGTCATCGCACCGCATGCCGCACGCCTCTTCACGATGCGCGGGCTCTAAAAGGGACAAAGACTGATACGAGCTCTTCATACGGCTGCTTTTCGGCCTACGTCACTTAACGTCAATACTGAATCACCCTTACTTTTCGGTGATCTTACCTTCTCCCAGCCGCCAGAAGAGGCGCCGCAGAACACGATTTTAAGACCTCTCACCAGCTCGTACCGGTGAGCTTAGAGCGGCGATCGTGGGCCCGCACTTACCCGAGCCGGACGCGCTGCTGCGGATAAATGAATTCCCAAACCGCGGCTCTTACAGGAGAATCCCGGGGGCAAATCAGGTTGCGGTTGGTCATTCAAGGCCCGGGGCTGAGATAAGAGATCCCCAATGCTGCGCCCCACTCCGAGGAGGAAAATCAATGCAACGAGTCGGCACGACCTTTTCTGTATTCACGGCTCTGCTTTTGGCGGTGGCAGGTTACGCGGTAGCCCAGGCACCCGCTGGAACGCCAAAGGGTAACAATGCGAACCCCGCCGCCGCTGCAGCCCAAGGCAATCAGAAAGCCAACCCTGCCGCTGCCGCAGAGGGCAAGGGCAAAGCACAAGCGGCCGCCGAGGATAAGGCGGACAAGCTGAAGGCCGTAAAAGCTCCTGCCGACCCCGGTGCCGTCGCGCAAACAGCGGTCGCCGCCAACGCACGCGCGCAGGAAGCGCTCAAGACCGCGGGCGAAAATCGCGCGGTTGCGGAAGCGGGGGCGACAGGCCTCAAGGATCAGCGCGCGCGCGTTGGTACCCTGCGCGCAGAAGTCAGGAAGTCGGTCGCTGGCAGCAAATCTGCGCACAAGAGCTACGACAGCGCGAACAAGTCGATCAAAGATGACGCCGCGCCGAGGAAGATTGAGCAGCTAGAAACGGCGGAGACCCACTACGGCACGGTAGTCAGCCAGGCGCCGGAGCTCGTCAAGACGCTCGAGAGCACGCTTGCCAGCGAGAAGACTGTGGCTGATGCGGCCGATGCTGCGGGCGAGGCAGCGAGCCGCGCCAAAGAAGCAGCGAAAGAAGCCAAGACGGCGGCCAAGCTATTAGCGCAGCTCGAGCGCGGTGCGTCGCAGAGCAAGACACGCGGCGAGCGCACTACAAAGACAGCCGAAGCAGCGCTCGCGCGCGCCACCGCGGCTGTTACCAAAGCGGAAGCTCGCCTTGCCAGCGCCAACGAACGCGCAGCGGGGGATGCGGCAAAGCAGGCAGAGAAGGATGCGAAGAAGGCGGAGAAAGACGCCGAGAAGGCTGCCAAGAACCCGGGCAAAACTGAGACGGCGAAGGCAGAGAAGAAAGAGCCCGAAGCCACGCCACGCGCCGTGCTGCAAGCACAGGCCGCCCTCGACAAAGCCCAAGCTGCACTGAGCAAGGCAGAAGAAGCGCAAAGCGAAGCGTTGACTGCAGCAACTGGCGCCACCAAGGCCCATGGGCCGCTCGACCAAGCGCTGACCACCGCAAACAGCGCTGCGGCAGAGGCGCAGAAAGCGGCTGCTGAAGCCCAGAAAGACGCAGCCAAGGCGCGTGCCGCCGCGGGCTCAGCAGCCGCCTTTGCAGCGCGCCGTGCTCGCACCGAAAAGGATGTGGCAGAGCTCAAGTCCGACGCGGAAAGCGCCGGCAAGGAGCTTGCGGAGGTGCGCACGAAACTCAAAGACGCGCGGGCGCGCACAGGCACCGGCGATAATGCTAAGGGCAAAGCTCAGGCTCCCGGCCAGGACGGTAAGAAGGTAGACAAAGACGCTGCAGACAAGCCCGGTAGCGCCGCAGCACCAGGCGCCAAGGACAAGCCCGCCAAGGGAGCCGCTGAGTCTGGCACCGCGAAAGGCAAGCCCGGCGCCGCGGTCATGCCCCCGCCCGCGCATGATAAGGCTGAGGCCGCAAAGCACGGTGCCCCTGGGCACAAGCACTAAGTACAGCTCCCCAGAAGTAGGTGATCAGTCGATGTCGGGCGGGAGGGGCGGTTTTGTCAAAAAGTTGCCAGGCTCGCGCGTTGTGAACGTATGCGGGCATGGCGATGCAAACCCCGATTCGGATCGAACTCAGAGACGATGAGCGCTCGCGCTCGGTCGACTTGGAGCGCCGCATCGTGCGCAAATGGGGAACTCTCTTCGACGCGGCCCTGCGCGCTGACGCGCGCGTAGAACAATGACCGCAGACGTC
>JBBSJC010000181.1:0-14036 GCA_038257655.1 Polyangiales bacterium
TGACGCCCGAAGAGTATGTGCACTCGGTCGAGGTCGGAAAGCGCACCGACCTGGTGCTGAGCTTTCAGCTGCGCGAAGGCTTTGTGGTGCGCGGCATCTTGCGCAACTACATCCGCGATCCGCTCAGCAAAAACTGCGCAACCCTGATCGAATGGCAGAACCCTGAGCATCGCCCGCGCGAGAAAGCTGACATTAGTAAGGTGCGCATCGCCTGCGTCCAATACCAGGTCAGACGCGTGGCAAGCTTTCAAGAGTTCGCCGATCAGACTGAGTACTTTGTCGAGACAGCCGCGGACTACCGTGCCGATTTCGTCATGTTCCCTGAGTTGTTCAGCGTGCAGTTGCTCAGCCAGGACAGCCTCAAGAAGCTACCTTCCCTTGAGGGCATTCGTCAGCTGGCAGAGCTTGAGCGTCCATTCATGGATCTAATGAGTCGGCTCGCGCGCGAGTACGGCCTGCACGTGATCGCAGGCACCCACCCCGTGCTGCGAAACGGGAAGATTTATAATGTCTCCCCCCTCTTCTTTCCCGATGGTAGGCATGTGCTGCAACCTAAGCTGCACATTACCCCATCCGAAAAGCGCTACTGGGGCATCACGGGTGGCAACGAGCTGCGCGTCATCGCGACGCCCAAGGCGAAGGTAGGCATCTTGATCTGTTACGACTCAGAGTTCCCGGAAGCCGCCCGCTACCTTGCGGATCAAGGCGCCGAGATCATCTTCGTCCCATACTGTACCGATAACCGCGAAGGACATCTGCGCGTACGTTACTGCTCCCAGGCGCGCGCGATCGAAAACCAGGTGTACGTGGCGACCGCCGGTATCATCGGTAACCTACCCAGCGTCGCCGCCATGGACATTCACTACGGTCAAGCGGCCGTCTTCACGCCCAGCGACTTCCAGTTTGCCCGCGACGGCGTACAGGCGCAGGCAGACAGTAACGTGGAGATGTTGCTCGTAACCGACCTCGACATCAACGACCTATACCGTTCACGCGCCAGCGGCAGCGTCACCCCTCGCCTTGATCGCCGCAAAGATTTGTTCGAGTTTCGCTCGAAGGTGCAGAACGATTTGGACGACCTTACGCTCGAGGATTCCCTACCGATCGAGCCGACCGAAGGCGGTTGAGGGCCGCGCGCCTCACCACATGCGTCCGCCGGTGCTGCAGGCCCGCAGCCAAAACAGAAAGAGCATGATGCCGAGGCCCAGGCCGATCCAAGGCTTGAGCTTGTCGAACAGCGTCACGCAGCTATCCGGCGCAAAGGCCGTGGCTTTGTCTTTGAAAGACTTGGTCACGGCCATCGCAGAACTCCAAGGGGCGGGATAGGTGCTTCTAGACGGCCGCGCGCAAACGGTCAACGGGATGGGCAACGGGACATCCAACGCGCTCGCACAAGGTTAAGACTAGCGGTGAGGTGGACCCCGTTCGTCGTCTTTGTAGCTGCATGAGCGTGCTGTCGTCCAGGACTTCTGCGACGTCGCAGTGATCTTACGAGGGGGGTCCAGGGGGAGACTTGCAACATGTGGATAACCCGAGGGCGCTGTGGACGAACCTGAACAGCTCACGCAGCCTTACTCGTGAGGCTGCGATAGAACGCGTCAGGTGTTTGGTAGCCGAGCGACTGGCGCGGTCGTTCGAAGTTGTAAAACTTGAGATAGCGGCCGATATCTTCGCGAGGTGAGTCGTAGGCATGCAGGTAGTCCCCTTCGTATTTCACCGAACGCCAAAGCCGCTCTACGAAGATGAAACCGGACCGTCCGACAGCGAGTCTGACTTTCACGCTTTAAATCCTGCTCTCGATTCGACATCGCATGTCAAAGACAGAACTGGAGACCCATAACATCCATATAATCGAACAGGTCTGGCCTTAGAACCTTAGCGGGAAAGGTGTCAAGAAGGTCTCTGCTGCATCGAGGGGGGGTGTCAGTCCTTAGTCCGTTCGAGTCTAGCCAGTAGCCACACCCTCCGGTCTTTCCCGGCTCGCAACGTGTCTGAGCGCCGCCGGTCCCTACCCAGCGAATAGAGGTCTCCTTCGCCTCCACGCCATCACAGTTATGATCCCCGTCGCCGCTCTCAGCCAAGCGGTGCGCGGTATAACCCGGTCGGTAGGTTATGGTTGTGTCGTTACAGTCCTGAGTCGATCCCTTGACTGGCACCGTGGTTACCCAGCTTTTACACGCTACCGATACAGGGGGTTTGATGCATCCTGGGAGGGAGCCGACCGTAGAGGAGGCAAACCCATCGTCGTCGCAATCGGGAAACCACTCCGTCGCATCGATCGCGTCGGGCTCGTCGGCCGCGCCGTCGCAATCATTGTCAACCTTGTCACCGCATATCTCGCTCGATGCACTCACTGACGCTGCGTTACACACGACGCCGGTTGTGCCGCTACACACGTACTCACCCGCACGAGCGCACGCGCCGAGCAGACCGTTGCTGCACGCTTCGCCAGGCTGGTTGCCAAGCTGCGTCGTACACGAACCGCCACACGCGTTGTTCGACTCGTTGTCCGCCTTACCATCACAATCGTTGTCGATCTGGTCGCCGCACAAATCGGAGAGCGAGGGCGAACGCTGTGCGTCCTCGTCGTCGCAATCACCGCCTGCGGTCACCAGCTTGCCAGCTCCTGGCTCACCAGCATCCGAGCACGGCAGTGGATCGCCAGCGCCTATGCCGTCGCCATCCTTATCGAGGTAACAGGACGACGCCGACTCGCTTGCGTCCGGCATCGTCGGCGCGTCACTGGCGTCCAATGATCCCGAATCCAGGGTTGGGTCCACGGGCTCTTCCCCACCGTCCAGCGGGCGCCCGTTTGCCCCGCTATCGGTCCCGCCATCTGCGCCGGGATTGTTGTCGCTGCCCGCATCGTCCACCAGGGAGCGCACGCACTTCACGCCATAGCGCTGAAACCCCTCTTTACAGGGCTTCTCGCAGCCGACCAGCCCGACCAATGCCAGCACCGTGCACCACACTCCTCGACTCATGGGACCTCCGCTTCTTGTCCGTGGGTATCGGACAAGGCCGGCAAAGGTTGCGCGAGAAGTTGGGATAATGCCAGGTCAGCTGAGTGATAGGCGCGTGAGAAAAGGTGGGGCTCGACAGCGGACGACGGCAAATAGAAACGCCCCGAAGCGGGAGCTTCGAGGCGCTTCGGGTCAGCCGAGCGGTAGGCGGCCGTTTGCGATCACATGCAAGTGTCGCCGAAGCCGTCGGTGTTAGTGTCCTTGCAGACCTTGGCCTCGCCACAGTTACCTTGGGCATTTATCGCGCCGCAACTGCAGCGCGACGCACTCCCGATGGTGGAGCAAGTGAAGTTCGTGTCCACGAGTTTGCACGAGTCGGTCGGGACGAGGCTGCACTCGCAGGCGTCGCCAATCCCATCTGCGGGTGTCGGTACCTTGTCGTTACAAACTTCGCCGCCGAAGCAGTCCCCTTTGGTGCCGAAGGCCACTGCTTTGCATACAGCCTTGCCGCCACAGATCGTGTTGGGAATGTTAGGCACGCACGCTCCCGTTCCGGGATTGCCGTCTCCACAGCCGCAAGCGAAGCTCGGAACGTTGCACAGCGCCGAATTCCCCGCTGCGCCATCTACGCAGGTGGGCTTAGCCTCTATCTGCTTGCAGCCAAATAGCGTGTCGGGCGTATTGCTGATGCAGAACGTCTCCGGTCCGCCCGTGCGATCCCAAACGACGGTGTCGCCACAGCCTCTGATGATCTCTTCGAACTCAGGAGTCGAAGCGATACAGTCGTCCGCGTTGCCCGCAACTTTGTCCGCGCCCGTCGTATCCAGCGCGACCGTGCCGCACGTGCTCTCGGGAGTGTTGCTCAGACAGGGTACGCCCGCCGTGTAGACGGTGGTCGCGCCGCAACCGCAGATGAACTCAGGTAGTCTCGCCAGAGTCGCAGCGGACACGGGATTGCAGCCGTAAACGGTCTCGGCCACGTTATCAATGCAGAGCCCCTGCAAGCTAACGCGATCCCAGGTCGCCGTGGCTCCGCAACCCTTGATGTTGCGCTCGACGTTCACGATGCAGTCATTGGCGACCGTGGCCGGGCAGCCACCCGTGAGGAAGGGCGGGAACGCCGGATTGCAGGTTCCCGCGCCTGAGGTCTTGTCGCAGGACAAGTTGGGCGGAATCGGAAGCCCGTTGGCCTCGGTCGGGTACACGGGCGGGTTGGCGGGATCCGCCGGGGGCTGGAACGCTCTGGCGTCCAAGCAGCCGAGGCCGAGGTCGCCGAACATGCCGGTCATCGAGGAATCGACGCCGCAGGAGCCGGCTTCGGTACAGCAAGCAGGCAACTCGAGGACCACGGCGCCGGCGCTGATCTCAAACTTGCCGGGGACCTTGCCGTCCATCTCGAGCCCGTCGAGCACCATTGCGCAGTTATCGCTGCCTACGCCGGGGGCGTCCGCAGGGAAACAACCGAGACTGGGCATGCCGGGAGGCGCCAGGTCGATACCGCAGATGTCTTCGTCTTCGCCCGAGCAGCACTGTCCGAGCAAGCTGGTGCCCTTCTTGCAGAAGGTGTCCCCGCACTCGATGCCCGCGCGCGGCTTGCCGGCGTCTTCCTCGCCATTGTTGCCGGCGTCGTCTCCGCCGTTGTTGTTATTGTTGTTATTGTTGTTACCGCCGTTATCGCCAGCGTCGGTTTCGTTCTTATCGTCGTCGTCGCAACCCAAAGCCGTGACGGCTCCGAAGGCCAGGAAACTGATCATGGCTGTACGTTGAATGGTCCTAAAGGACATGCTCCACCTCATTAGTTACTCGCAACATTGCCGTGCGGCCAAAGTATTCCCGGCCTTCCGGATCCGCGTGCCAACGCAAACACCCCATCACGTTACCCACGCGGGGCCGGGATGAGAGCATGGTTACGGTTTTCTCACAAACTTTTCCTGGCTAGACGCACGAGGTTGACCGCAAGCTCACACACGAATAGAACGCGTTCTATGGCATCCTCCGACGCTGTGCCGCAGACCGAATACATCAAATACGTGCCAGAGCCCGGCACGATGAAGCGCATTGGCAAGTTCCACACTCGTCTCTATCGGCTGACGGGTGGACTTATCGGCGGCCGCATCGATGGCCTCGACATTCTCTTACTCACCACCGTAGGGCGTAAGTCCGGCGAAAAGCGCACCGTGCCGCTACCTTACTATCGGGATGGCGGCCGCTATCTGTTGGTCGCCTCCTTCGGCGGAAACGCAAAGAACCCCGCATGGGTACACAATTTAACCGCGAATCCGGGCGTCCAGATCCAGGTAGGCTTTCGCAAAATCAAGGCGCAAGCGATGGCGGCGGAGGAGCCCGAGCGCAACAAGTTGTGGGAAGAGATCGCCACCGCGTTTCCGCGCTACCGCGTGTATCAGCAGAAGACGGAGCGCACGATCCCGGTGATCGTGCTGGAGCCTGCGCGCTAGCCGGACTCAGTCGCTGCTGTTTACCGTGCCCAGAGGCGAGCGAGGGGCAGCTCGATCGCCTCGAACGGCGGCACGCGTACGGTTGCATCGCCTCGAAGGACTTCGAGCAACAGCCAACGGCTGCCTTCTAGCTCGAAGGCTTCTAGCGTTTGCAGATCGGGGTCGATCAGCCACGCGTGACGCACGCCATGTTGCGCGTAGATGGGCATCTTTTCGGCTCGATCGAAGGCAGCCGTGCTCGGCGACAGCGCCTCGCATATCCAATCCGGGGCAAGCTCACAATAGGCCGCGTCAGGAAGCTCAGGCATACGTTCCCGACGCCATCCCACCAAATCTGGCACCACGATGTGCTCGCCCAAATGAAGCTCTGGCTCATCGAGAATAAGCCATCCGCCCGGGCCGCCGTGGTCTCCCCAGTTGAAGGGTGGACCTATCAAGTCGCCAAGAGCAGACGTGCTGCGCGCGTGGCGAAAGCGGGGGCGTGGCTGCAGATGCAACGTGCCGTGGGTGACCTCTGCCACCATGTGTGCCGGCGCCCCTAGCACCTCTTTGTATCCGGCTTTCTTGCGCGCCGCATCAGACATGCCGTTGACGATAACACGCGCGCGCCGGCCCTACCCGGCCGAGCACCGAGGCCGCACTTGCCGCTGGGGAAACGCTGTGTTTCGTTCGGACGAGCCCCGTGCGGCCCCCCAGCACGGGACGCTTGCGATTCGCGCTACGTGCGGCTAAATGAATGAACATTCATTTCTCTAGCCGGAGCCGCCCACCCGTGCGCGCCCGGGATGGAGCGAGAGGAGCCGCTGTCATGCCCAAGAGCCACTTCACCGAAGAGCACGAGCTGTTTCGTAAGCAGGTGCGTGCGTTTGCCGAGAAGGAGCTGGCTCCGCACGTCGACGAGTGGGAAGAAAAAGGCCTGTTTCCGCGCGAGATCTTCAAGCGCGCGGGCGACCTCGGCATCCTCGGTGCGCACTATCCCGAGGACGTGGGCGGCGGCGGCGGCGACTTTTGGTTTTCTATGGTCAAGGCCGAGGAGCTCAATCGCTGTAACTCGGCCGGCGTGGTGCTGTCGCTGCTGGTGCAATCGGACATGTGTACGCCGATCATCAACAAGCTGGGCACCGCCTGGCATAAGGAGCAGTTCCTGATCCCGGCGATCAAAGGCGAGAAAATCGGCGCGATTGGCGTGAGCGAACCTAACGCCGGTTCCGACGTGGCCGCGATCCGCACGACCGCGAAGAAGGTCGGCGACGAGTATGTGATCAACGGATCTAAGACTTATATTACCAACGGCACGCGCTGCGACTTCATCACGTTGCTTGCGCGCACCAGTGATGCACCTGGTTACAACGGCATCTCCATGTTCATCTTCCCGACGGACGTGAAGGGGTATCAGGTCTCGAAAAAGCTGAAGAAGCTCGGCAATCTCGCGAGCGACACCGCGGAGATCTTCTTTGAAGACTGCCACATTCCCGCCAAGTGTCTGCTCGGCGTCGAGAATATGGGCTTCATCTACCTGATGCAGAACTTTCAGTCTGAGCGTCTGATCGGCGCCGCGGCTGCGCTTGCAGAGGGGCGTCGCTCCCTCGATAAGTCGATTCAATACGGTAAGGAGCGTCAGGCCTTTGGTAAGCCGCTGATCAAGCGCGAAGTCTGGCAGCACAAGTTCGTAGACTTATACACCCGGCTCGAAGCGGCGCAGGCACTCTGTTACAAGGCGGCCGAGGCCTATAACGAAGACGTGTATATCAACAACGGCACGCCTTCGATGGAGACGGGCAAGCTTGTGAGCATGGTCAAGCTGCTTGCGGGCGATGTGGTGACGGACATCGTGGATACCTGCATGCAGTTCCACGGCGGCATGGGTTACCTCGAAGAGCTGTGGGTGGCGCGGACCTATCGAGATCAGCGCTTGTTGCGGATCGGCGGCGGGACGAGCGAGGTGATGAAGTATATGATCGCCAAGGCGATGGGCTGGTAAGCGCTGGCATGGGGTCGTCGCGCCGCAGCTGATCTGCAAGCACCCCATAGCCCCTTGGCACCTGCTCGCTGAGCGCCACTGCCGCGGCAACTAATTGGGTAGAGACCTGGTAGACGGGGCGTGGGGTGGAAAGCTGCTAACGCCTATGCCCTTCAAGCCCCCCCACCGATGCCTGCACAGATCGCCCTAGGCGCTCAGCCAGGCGGGTGATGTGATCCACCAGCTCGCGCGGCTCGCGCACGATGAAGTCGGCGTCCATCATGGCGAGATGGAGGGCGAGCTGGTCGAGGCCGTGCTCGTGGGTCTCGAGTAGACAGCGCTCCTTGCCCAGCGGCGTCAGCTGACTTGCTGACCAGGGCATCCACTCCACCACCCTTTCGTAGGGCGCGAGCAGCTCGATGCGTGCAGTCCTGGCCTCTGAGTGCTGGCAGCGCGCTCCGAGCGATTGAGCCACGAAGGTCGCAAGGTCACCGAAGGGCAGCGCTCGCCGCTCCGTGCAGGCTTCGACCAGCACCGGCTCACTCAGACGGTCCACGCGGAACGTGCGAAAGTCTTCGCGCAACAGATCCCAACACACGAAGTACCAGCGCGAGAGCGTATGCACGACGCCCTGCGGCTCAACGTGGCGCTGACTGTCCCTCCCCTGGGTGTTCGAAGCCGTCGCCATCATGCAGTGGCTCGGAGACCGTTTCGGCACCGCCAAGGGCCTGTGGCCGGCCTTTGATTCGCCAGCACGTCTACAAGCCGTCTCCTGGTCGACCTAGGCTTACGTCAGCTTCGGCGGATCCGTAGGTCGGCTCCATCTCGCCAGTGCGGAAGACGCCCCCGTCGAGCTCAAGAGTCAAGCGTGGGTCAACTTCTCGCGCGTCGAGCTGCAGCGCTTGCTCGGCATCCTCGACGACCAGCTCGCGCAGACTGGCTTCGTCGTGGGCGACCGCTATTCGCTCACCGATCTGATCGTCTCGGGCGTGGTGGGATGGAGCCAAATGGTCGGTGTGTCCACTGCTGATCAGCCACGCGTTGGACAG
Organism: Polyangiales bacterium; assembly: GCA_038257655.1. Taxonomy (GTDB): domain Bacteria; phylum Myxococcota_A; class Polyangia; order Polyangiales; family DASUME01; genus DASUME01. Next base: position 8,429 of record JBBSJC010000181.1, read on the forward strand.
TGGCTCGACCAGTGCATGGCGCGCCCCGCGATCAAAACGGAATGGGGTATGTAGCGGCAATGGTCCAAACCGCGTGGTGACTGAAGTTTGCCAAAGTGTCACGCGGCCGTGCAGCCAGATGTCTGCAGACAACTAAGGTTCATCCCACTCCCGCCCACGTTCGAGGTGGGGAGCGAGGCGATGGAATTGGCCGTGTACGAACCAAGGCAAGAGTCAGAAAGCGAAGAGGCGCGCGCAAAGCGCCGGGCAAGCTCAGGCGCAGCTGCATCGAAAGTAACGTTCGTGTGCTTCGCCAAGCTCGCCATGCGCACTTTGCTGCTAGCGATGCTCGCAATCGCAATAGCGTGTTCGAGCACGGTCTCGCGGCACAACTCACATGGCTCGACCGTGACGACAGAGGCAGCGGGCCACGCGCAAAGCGACTCGTCCTCCACCTATGTCGCGGTGAGTCCATCTTACACCCATGAGGACGTGCTTGCGCTGCTGCGTAGCGAGGGCTCGGTGCTCCCCGCGCGCCCGCCCGTGCACCCGTTGCACACGGTCTACAACCGCGAAGCCGTCATCCCGCCGATGTGTTACACGCGCACTGAGGGCAAGCACAACCCTTGTTACGTCTGCCATCAAGCCAGCATCCCAGGTCGGCCCAATACGATGAACGACGGCGAGCTGCAGCAGGCGTACAGCTTCAGCGAGCTCGGTCAGAAGAACCATTGGCGCAATTTGTTCGAGGACCGTTCCCAGCGCGTCGCCGCGATCTCCGACGACGCCATACTCAGTTGGGTTGCACAGGATAACTATACCGAGCTTGCTCCGCGCCTGCGTGAGGCGGGGTTCAAAGGATACATTCCAGACCTCAAGGCCCTTCAGCACGCTGCCGAGGCCTTTGATGACGAGGGATTCGCCAAGGATCAAAGCCACTGGGTAGCCTTCAACTACAAGCCGATGCCGAGCACGTTTTGGCCGACGAACGGTGCAACCGACGACGTGATGATCCGTCTTCCGGAGGCCTATCGCAACGCAGCCGATGGCCAGTATGCGCGGGATGTGTACAAGGCGAACCTGGCCCTGGTCGAAGCGAATGTAAAAGGCCTCAAGAGCATCACCGTGAGGCGCATTGACGAAAGCCTGATCGACGCGGACCTGAACGGAGACGGTAAGCAGACGAAGATCGAGCGCATTACGAAGACAGACTCGTACGTCGGTGCTGCCAAGGGGTTCATCAAGTTACCCTACCTATATCCGCAGGACACGGAGTTTCTACACTCGGTACGCTACGTCGGCGTCGACGAAGCCTCCAACGTGTTTGTGCCGCCGCGCATGAAGGAGCTGCGTTACATGCGCAAGCGCTTTACCGTCTCTGTGCCGCAGCTCTATGAGGCCTATCAGCAGGAGAAGTACGCGAAAGAGGCAGGTCATCTACCCGGTTACATCGATCGCGGAGAGTATGGACTCGATAACGAGCTAGGCTGGGTCATAGCCGGATTCGTCGAGAACCGTGAGGGTAAACTGCGGGTTAATAACTACGAAGAGAACCTCTTCTGCATGGGCTGTCACACCTCGCTCGGTTCCACCATAGACAGCACCTTCAGCTTCGTCCGTAAGGTCGATGGCGCAGCGGGTTGGGGGTACGTCAACCTGCATGGCATGCCGGACGCGCCCAACATGGGCGACACCAAGGGTGAGTTCGCGACCTATCTTGAGCGAGCCGGAGGCGGAGGCGAGTTCCGCAGCAATCCGGAGATGGAAGCGCGCTGGTTCAAGGATGGCGCAGTCGATGCCAAGAAGCTGGCGGCGGCCAAGGATGTCTACGAGCTCATTACACCATCACGGCAGCGCGCGCTCGAGATGAACAAAGCCTACCGTGTCATCGTGGAGGACCAGGATTTCATGTTCGGTCGCGACGCAACCGTGTCCCCACTCCCGAACGTTTATGACGAGATTGACAACGACAAGTCACCAACCCTTCCCGAAAGCCTCACGTACAAGTGGGATATACGCCTTAACTGGAGTCGCGCGCGCTGACAGACCACCTCATGTGGTGCGTTGGTTTTCGGCTCGAGGCTTTTGCAAGAGGACGTGAACATGATCAATAAACTGACAGCGTGCATTGCCGCCGGTGGTGTCTTAGCGACAAGCTCTGCGGCTTCCGCCGGATCGCCACCTTACTTTCAGCCCCTTACGGAGTCTGCTCCGGTGGCCGCAGCGAATGGGATCGAGGAGCTCAACGCTCCCTGGGTCACGCCTGCCGGCATCAGCCAAGAGAATCTGACGAGCATGAGCGAGATCGAGGCGGACCCGGCCCAGAGCGTTAACCGAGTTCCGGGCGCTGGCAGCCGAGCCTCGATGTGGGATATGTCCGCATTCGATGCGACCGGTCGCTTCGTTTTCGTCCCGCACGAGTCGCCCTGGGGTGCCGGGCTTAGCCGCTACGATCGGCTGAAGGACGAAAACGTACTGCTCTGGGCTGGCGACAACAACGGCGTCAAGGGCGACTGGAGCAAGGACTACGCGGCCTTCGATCCGGCGACGTTCACTCCGAATTGCACCGTGATGGTGGCCGAGGAATGGTCAGGAGAAGGCCGTCTGTTCGAGACCATGAATCCGTTTGCCGCGCCGGGCGATGTGAGAGTTCGCGAGCTCGAAAGCATCGCCAACGTGGCGCACGAGGGCCTGCGCTTCAGCCATGATCAAAAGACGCTCTACTACATCGATGAGTGGAACTCCGTCTCAATCTATAAGCTCGTGATGCCGGTGAAGGGTGACTATACCCAGGGCCAGACCTTCGTGCTCAGGGTGGACGCCTTTGCAGGCAACGCGCAAGACAACTGGAACGAGCAGCCCGAGGGCACGGTCCGCACTGGGGCCGCGACTTGGGTACCTCTTACGGATGCTAAGGGCACCCCCCTCACGACCGTAAGCCCCTTCAAGAACGGCCCGACCAACGATCCGCGCACCGCCTCCGATACGCGTGGTGGCCGCCCTGCAGCCGACGAAGTAGGGGCCACCCCTTATGGACGTCCTGAGGACATGGAGGTAGGCCGGCTCGCGAACGGCCACGAAGTGATGTACTTTACCGCCACCTCGGAGGCCTCGGTCTACTCCGTTGAGATGCTCGCCAACAATAAGGCGATCGTTCGTCTATTCGTGAGCAATGCGGCCACGCCCAAAAACCTCGGCTTTGCTCCCACCACAGCAGTACTGCAAGACCCGGATAACCTGGCGCAGGATGCGCTCGGCAACATCTACATCATCGAGGATGCGCCCAATGGCTCTTCGACGGGTGGAGACATCTGGTTCGCACGCGACCTCGACAACGACGGCGTGGCCGAGTCCGCGGATCACTTCCTAAGCATCCGCGTCGCAGGTTCCGAGGCCACCGGCATGATCTTCAACCCCACCAATCCGATGCAGTTCGTTGTGAACGTTCAGCACCCTGCGTCGGTGGACCTGGATAAGGTTGCCGGCGGCTTTGGCGATGCCATGTGGCTATTCGACGTGCGCAACGCGAAGGCTCCCTGCAAGTCGGAAGGCGGCTGTCGTCCGCGCTTCAACCCCATCGTGCCCAAGCTTGCGCTGGCCGGCTTCAAGGACGTCTTACAGAACTGGCAGCAGATCCTGCGCTGCAGCCATGCGATCAAGGTGCAGTCGCGCGACTGAGCCAACCTGGACACGACAACAACAGGAGTCGCGCCAGCCTCTCAAGCCAGCGCGGCGCGCACGACCTTCCCAGTCAAGATCTCTTCGTCCAATACTTCCTCCCCGATGCCCAAGGTCGCGCCGAGTGTTTTGCCGTACGACGCCATGGTCGATTCGAAGCCGATGTCTCCGCCTTTGCCGCCCGCACCTGACTCGGAATCGATATTCATCGCTCCGTAGTCTTTCCCGCGGGGCTCGAGACCGCCCACCACCGACCCGCGCACGCCCTTACCGATCATGATCCCCACAGAATGATTGGGATGATGATTACGGCCCTTGGTGCCCTCCGACGAGAGCGTCCTGCCGAAGACGTTCATCATGGCAAACGTGGTCTGCTCCGCGAGACCCAGCGTTTCGAGGGTGTCGATTAACTTGGCGATCGATGCCACGCCACTCACGGTTTGCCGGCTTTCGTTTGCAAAGCCGCTGTCTGCGTGGTTGTCGCCACCGAACGGGATGTGCACGGTGACGATGGGAGACACCTTCATCTTGATCAAGGTCGTGGCGGCCACGATCTGACCATCGAAGTCGTCGGAGGTGATGTCGGTGAGACCGGCTATCAACTGCTCGGGAATGGCGCGTGCTTCTTTTTGAGACAGGGCCAGACGGTCAAGAAATTGGCGCTGCACGTTGGTGCCGTGCTGTTTAAAGATCGCGTTCATGCGATCGAGGTCGCTGTCTCGCAGGCCGCGCAGATTGGCGAGGGGCCCGCTGCTCGAGGCGAGCACGCTCCTGAGCGCCGTGGGACTCAAGCTCGCGAGTGTTCTGCCTTCAAAGCTTGCAAACTCGGAGGAGCGCGTCGCGCCCACCACTACCGGCTCGCGCTGGATTGTCCCGAGGCACGGAGCCAGCTGCTTGGCATACATGGAAATCATCATCTCTTGGCGGCGCATCTGTCCCATCAACCGCATCACTTTAGGTTGATTGGGGTGCGAGTTAGTCAGCGTCGCGTGGTGAAAGAACGAGGTCCTCGCGAGAACGCTGGCCGGAAGCTGTGCCCAGGGCTTGGCTGCAGTCACGTTGCGTCCGCCGAGCTTGAACGTTGTTTTCGCCATGCTCGGGTCGCTCGGGTGCAGCACACCGGAGTCGTCGTACGCCCCGGGCACGTTGGCGTTGACGGGGTCGCCGTCTGACGACGCGCTCAGAATGAGAAACTGAGGCGTCGTGGCGATGGCTTGGCAGGCGGGATCTTGTGCCTGGGCGAGCGCGACGCGCGGGTTGGCGAGCCACGCCACGGGCAGTCCCGTGATCATGGAGCGAAGGCCGAGCGCACCTGCGCCGCAGAGACAACTGAGCAAAGCATTTCGTCGAGAGGTTTCCATGGGTCGTCTCCTCACAGGCCGATGGCCACGGTGGATGGTGCCGTGCACGCGAGCACGAAGGCGGAGCGGAGCGCGTCGGTGGCCTTACCGCTCTGGGCGAGCGCCGACTCGAAGTGCTCGCGCAGGATTGCGAGCAGCTCGGGCTCTCGCGGATCGTTGACTGCCACAGACATCACATTGTGAACCATGTCGATCAACGCAGCGTCAGCGGCCGTGCCCTTGTACCTGGTGGTGGCACCTCCATCGACGACCGCCTCTGCCACGGTCGTGCACAGACTTTCCGTGGCGCCGCGGAAGAACAGACTGCTGTCGCTCAGCACCACCGGCACTTCAGACCCGCGGCTGAAGCCATCTTGAGGAAGTGCCGAGGCCACCACACGTGTGGCCTTTCGCGTCTTGCGAAGCGGGGTTCGCGATGACCGCCGCTAGCTCTTGTTCCGTGGGCGGCAGACCCGTCAGGATGCCTTTGACCTGTGCCAGCGCCGCCGCCTCCGAAGCCGCTTCGAAGGGTAGGCTCGGAGTGTCGTCGTCGTCCATGCAAGCTTCGGCCGGCATCCCATCGTCGACCCACGCGGCAAAGCCCGCGAACA
>JBBSJC010000182.1:0-14000 GCA_038257655.1 Polyangiales bacterium
CGACCATCGATGACCACCACGTCGAAGCCGCTACCGTGATTGGCAACTTCACCGGCATAGGATCCGTCGTCGATACTGCGGTGAAGCAGGGTCACATTGTCCGGTAAGTCGTTGGCAACCTTCGCGTACCACTGAGCATCGTGCTCGCAAGAAATGACGCGCTGTACGCGCGCTGCCCACCATCGGGTCGACGCACCAGCTCCATACTCGAAAACGTTCATCGTTGGCCGCAATCGAGGAGCTAGAAAGGCTATCGACGGGTATGTCATCCACGGGATCGGGCGCCCATCGGCGTCCTCGCAGGTCTGGTGCCTGATGGTACGCAGCCACCCCGTTTTGCGTATGTAGCCATCACTCGCAAACGAGAGCAGCGTAGTGACACGCTGTTTCCAAGGGGACATTGTTTCTCCGAGAGCCGAGCCGCGCATTACCGCAAGCGCGGACGGAAGGTTGCTTTCGTTAGCATCCCCGCCGTGGGGCGCAGGCGTGGAATGAAGTAGCACACCCCGTGGGCCGCTATCCAATAGGAGATGAGGGATGCCACGGCTGCCCCCGTACCGCCATAGGATGGAATCAGGAGGAAGTTGAGCAGAACGTTGGTCAGGGCACCAAGTAAGACGGTCACAAAGTGCGTCTTGGGCCAGTTCATCGAGGTAAGGAATGCGCTGCGCGCGATGCCGAGGTTGATGAATAGGCTCGCAAACATCAAGACGATGAGCATGGGCGCAGCGCGGCTGTATTCGGCCCCGAATAGTAACTCGACCACGGGACCGGCCACAAAAATGGTGGGTATCGCCACGGCGTAGGCAAGGAGCGCCATGATGTCGTAAAGACGCTGCAGGCGGCTCTGAAAAAGGGCTTCGTCACCCTGTTTGTGAGCGTCTACGATGCTCGGAGTCCACGTGGCCACGATCGAAGCGGGGATTACGTACCAGACCTCCGACAGGCGGACAGCCACTGAGTACACTCCCACCTCACGCGTGTCGACCATTTCCCCGATCATGATCTGATCGATGCGCATGTACAGGATTGTCACCAGCGTCGAAAAGATGAGCGGCCAACTGTCGCCGAGCAACTGGCCCGCCCGCTCTTGCGACACCCGCCAGTCGGTCGCCCGTCGCGCCGCTGCAGAGTAGATATATAGGAGCGCAACACCTGCCAGTGCACTCTCGACCAGCACTGCCCCCGCGAACCAGAGCACTCCGTAGCCAAGTAAGATCAGCGCTACACGCATGAGCGAGCCGAAGAGGAACGCCACGAAACGCGCCAACACAACCGGGCGAGCGTCCACCTTGGATTGAAACCAAAAGTCCACCACGTCGAAGGCTTGAAACACCACGGAAGTGGCGAGCAGCGCGACGAGACCATCCAGGATCGACGGTGCCGGGCGTATGATGCGTATCGCAGCTATCGCGGCGGCGGCCGTAAGCACACCACCGAGCATCTTGAGAAGAAAGGCTGTACCCAGCGAGGCACGCTCGTCTTCGGGCCGCTTAACAAGGTCGCGCACCACGATGCCATCGAGTCCGAGGCTAGCGACGGCTCCGAATAGAGCGGCGAACGCGGTAGCGTAGCTGAGGTCACCGTATTCCTCCGGCCCCAGATAGCGCGCAATCCAGACGCCGAGCGTGAGACCCACGAGCATGCGAAGGATCTTGTCTAGGATCAGCCAGCCGGTGCTAGAGAGCACCGCCGAGCGGCCCTCGTCCGCGTGACCTGGAGGCGACAGAATCCGCAGGACGGCTGAGCGCCAGCGCGCCGTGTTCATCCCTTGGCTCGCGACACGAGCTCGTAAAGGACGTCGTGATGAGATAGCTCGGCGACCACGCGGTAGCGGGATAGCAGATAGGCGTCTATCTCTTCGCGGTACCGCGCTTCCACGAGGATGTGCTGCGGCGCGTGGCGCTCGAGATCGAGCCCCTTGAGCGCATTGAGCTCGAAGCCTTCGACGTCCAAAGAGAGCAAGTCCACGTGGCCGATGTGGTGCTTGTCGAGAAGCGAGCTCAAGGTCGCGGTGTTAACCGTAAGCTCTCGCGTCTCGATCTCTTGCACCGCGGAGCCTGCGCGAATGTGCTCAAGCTCCTCGGCCTCAGACTTCATGGCTCCTTTCACCAGCGACATGAGATTGCAGTAACGCATCTCGATGGTGGGCTCTTTGAAGTCGAACGAAACCAACGCGGCGGACTCGACGATACTGTTCGGTCGGTTCTTTCTGCAGCGCTCGGCAAGCTCAGGGACCGGCTCCACCAGCAATCCGCGCCATGCGCGACGCTTCTCGTAGAAATAAGTGTTGCTCTGAGCGCGGCCGTCGTTAGCGCCTGCCTCGATGAAAAAGCCACCATCGAAATCGATGTAACGGCGTAGCTTGATATCGAGCTCATTGATGGTGACCGACCGGTACAGCCGATCGCCAAGTGCTCGGAGGAGGCCCTTCATGATCGCGCGAATCCTATCGGAGCAGCCCTGCTACGTCCACCGCACGCCCCGAAGAAAACCGCACGCCCACGCGGCGCCGTGAGCACTCCGAGCAGATGGGCTTTGCCTGCGAGCGGCGTTACTCCCAAACTTGCCTCGAAGCTTGTGGAGACCGAAAGGCACTAGACAGAATGCGCCGCGATTTCTGTACCTACTTCGACAAGAACTACTTGTCGCGGGGACTTGCCCTCTTCGACTCGCTCGCGCGTCATTGCCCTTCGTTCCGCCTCTTCGTGCTGTGTCTCGACGAGGAAACCTTCCGGTTCCTGAGCGCGACGGATCGCCCCGAGCTGGTGCTCATCCGACTGAGCCACCTCGAGGCGGACGACCCGGAATTGGCCGCAACGCGCCCTACGCGGTCGATGATTGAATACTACTTCACGCTGACGCCAGCGTGGCTCTGTCACGTTTTCGCAAGATTCTCCGACGTGGAGCTGCTCACGTACATCGATTCCGACTTTCGCATGTTCTCGTCGCCCGAGCCGCTCTACGAGGAGCTGGGAGTGGGTTCTATCGCGGTGGTCGAGCATCGGTTACCCGGTGAGCTCGACGTGCAAAAGGACCGCGGGCGCTTCAATGTGGGCTGGTTGAGCTTCAGGCGCGATGACAATGGACTTGCTTGCGTACGCTGGTGGCGCGAGCGTTGCATCGAGTGGTGTTATGACCGCGTGGAGAACGGTAAGTTCGCAGATCAGAAATACCTGGACGAGTGGCCCCAGCTGTTCGGTGGAGTAAGGATTCTCCAGCATCCAGGCGTGAGCATTGCACCTTGGAATCTCGCAGGACACTCGGTGCGTATCAGAGCGGGTCATGCGGAGATCGACGGCCGTCCCCTCATCTGTTTCCACTTCCATGGCTTCAAACATCTCATCGGCCTACTGTACGAAACGGGCCTCGCAGGTTACCCGGTCGCACTTGATCGCGAGTTGCGAGACGCCATCTTCAATCCGTACCTTCGCGAGCTGCTAGCCCACGAGCGAGAGCTTGCGCGAGCGCAAGTCACCTCAGGCCATGCCCGCAGCATGCGTTACGTGAAGGGCGGCGTCGCAGACATGAAGCAGCTTGTGCTTCGCGTGGGAAGCTCACTCTATCGACGCAGCTTCCTGATCGCGCCGGTCGGGCGATGAAGGTCCTGATCGTCGACACTTACTATTCAGGATTCTTTCGCGACTTCTCGCGCCGGCAAGGGGCCATCGCGGGCTCGTTCTCCGAGCAAAGGCGACGCCTCCTCGACGCTTACTTTGGAACGGGAGACTCCTACTCGCGTGCACTGAAGGCACGAGGTGTGGAAGCCGAGGAGCTGATCGTCAATAGTGCACCGTTGCAGCTCGCATGGGCGCGCGAACATCGCTTCTCGATCGGCCCACCGTGGCGGCATCTCCCACCACGGTGGGCCAGTCACGAGCTAGTGAACAAGGTCATCACGCGCGCGCGCGTTCTGTCGCCCATCGTGCTCGAGCAGGTTCGCCGCACCCGACCGGATGTCCTTTACCTTCAGGATCTCAGTTTCATTTCGCCCGAGGATCTCGGAGCACTCAAACCGCATGTCCGACTCATCGTTGGTCAAATAGCCTGCCCCTTGCCGAGCTCGGAGTACCTGAAACCGTATGATCTGATCCTTACGTCCTTTCCCCACTACGTATCGCGCTTGCAGGCACGCGGGATCGCATCTGAGTATTTCCGCCTCGGCTTCGATCCGATCGTGCGCGAGAAGCTCGGTGTCGTACCCAAGCGATATGCTTGCAGCTTCGTGGGCGGCATCAGTAAAGCTCACACACGGGGCACGGCCTTCCTCGAGCACCTTGCAGCGGAAGTCGACATCGACTTCTTCGGGTATGGGAAACACGCGCTGTCCGAAACCTCGAACATCCGCGCGAGACACCACGGCGAAGTATGGGCGCTTGATATGCACCGCACGCTCGCGGAGAGCTACATCACCGTGAACAGGCACGTAGACGTGGCAGAGAATTTCGCCAACAACATGCGGCTCTACGAGGCAACGGGCGCAGGGGCCATGCTCCTGACCGATGCCAAAGACAACTTGGGCGAGATATTCGAGGTCGGTCGCGAAGTGGTGGCGTATCGCGATACAAAAGAAGCGGTGGAGATGATCCGCTTCTACAGCGCTCACCCAGAAGAGCGAGACGCTATCGCGCGTGCAGGCCTTGCGCGCACGCTGCGAGATCACACGTACGAGCGGCGCATGGAACAGCTTGTGGAGATCCTTACCCGCCACCTCGACGCTCAGAGCTCAAGCGCACCTTCGACGAAGGCTGCACGATGAACGTGCGTGCTCTTGTCAAAGATCTCGTTCCGCCGATGCTCCTGGACCTGGCCCAGCGTCCGTTTCGCATGAGTAATGCGTGGAAAGGGGACTACGCTACGTGGGCAGAAGCCATGGCCGACTCCTCAGGCTACGACTCAGGGGCGATCTTGGAGCGTGTCGAGGCGGCAGCGCTCAATGTGAAGCACGGTAAGGGGGCCTATGAGCGCGACGGTGTGCTCTTCGAGCAGGTTGAGTACTCCTTTCCACTCTTGTCCGCGCTCATGTGGGTTGCTGCGCGCGAAGGGCGACTAGACGTCGTCGACTTTGGGGGCGCGCTGGGTTCCTCGTACTTTCAGAACCGCCGCTTTCTGTCCACCTTGCCAGATGTCCGTTGGACCGTGGTCGAGCAGGATCACTTCGTGGAACGCGGGCTGAAGTCCTTCGCCGATGAGCGACTCCGCTTCACTCGCACGATTGATGCCGCGTTGCACGAATCCCGTCCAAACCTGGTCGTTCTTTCGAGCGTATTGCAATACCTCGAGGCTCCCTATCAGCTCATCGACCAACTAGGCGCGTTTCGTTACGCCGTCATCGACCTCACCGGCGTCATTGCGGGGGCCAAAGATCGGCTGACCGTGCAGCACGTGCCTTCAGCCATCTATTCAGCCAAGTATCCGTGCTGGTTTTTCGCCGAGGAGCGGCTGCGCACAGCTCTCGAGAAGCATTTCGAGGTCGTGACAGCCTTCGACGCCTATCTCGGCCAGGGGCTACGAGCCGGCCGTACTCCCGCCAACTATCGAGGCTATATCCTGGAGCGCCGAAGATGAGCACCATTGACGAACTACTTAAACGCTCAGAGTTCGATGACCGTCCACCGGTTCTCGTGGATATCGGCGCATCAGGTGAGCTGCCCAGCAAGTGGAAACCCCTGGCCAAGTACTCTGTCTGTATTGCGTTCGACGCTGACGACCGCGATTTCGATGCCAAAGCATCGCGCGCGACGCCTTATCGCAAGCTCCATCTGCACAACTGCATCGTTTCGGTCGATGAGGCGCCAGAGCTCGACTTCCATCTCACGCGGTCACCTTACTGTTCGAGCACCCTTTTGCCTAAGAGCGACGAGTTGGCGGACTGGATCTTCGCCGATCTCTTCGATGTCGAACGAACAGTAAGGCTCAAATCGCGAAGACTGCCAGACATCCTGGCAGAACACGAACTAAGCTATGTCGACAGCTTCAAGACCGACTCTCAGGGCACCGACCTACGCCTGTTCTTGAGTCTGGGTGAATCGGTCCACCAGAAGGTTCTCGAGGCAAGCTTTGAGCCGGGGCTCATCGACGCGTACGCCGGCGAAGACAAGCTGCATGGATTGTTGGCCAAGATGGACGAGCTGCCGTTCTGGATCCACGACATCGAGGTCCGCGGCACGCAGCGTCTAACCCGCAAGCTTTGGGAAGAGCAAGTGCGTCCACAGTGCCACGGCGCAGTACCGCTCACACTCAAGACCTCGCCTGGTTGGGCAGAGGTATCTTACCTAAACACGATGCGCCCAGCCGATCGCTTCGATCGTCGTGACTTCTTTCTGTCGTGGATCCTTGCATCCTTGAACGACCAGCACGGGTTTGCCTTGGAGGTAGCAACGGTAGGACGCGAGCGCTTCACCGATGCGATCTTTTCGAGGATGGCCGAGGAGTCCCTTGCAAAGACCGTCACCGTGGTCGATCGCGTGTTGCCGTCGCAGGCGAAGCGAGTCGTAAACTTCGCGCGTGATCTAGCGGGGAGAATACTGCGCTGAGCCCCGCAATTCGTCGCTAACTGGACGAAAGCCTTTCACAGCACACGCATGGTCGTCGCAGGTTACCCGCGCGAACGTGCCTCGCGTTCGGCGAGGTCCACGTCGGCTTCGACCATCATCTTCACGAGCTCGGGAAAGGCCACCTTGGGTTTCCAGTTAAGCTTCTGCTGGGCCTTCGTGGCGTCGCCTAAGAGCAGATCGACCTCGGCGGGGCGGAAGTACTTCGGATCGATCACGATCCGGTCGTCCATACTCACGCCCGCATGCTTCGCGGCGAGCTCGACGAACTCGCGCACGCTGTGGGTCTCGCCTGTCGCGATCACGAAGTCGTCGGGCTCGTCTGCCTGCAGCATGAGCCACATGGCCTCGACGTAATCTCCCGCAAACCCCCAATCGCGCTTGGCGTCGAGATTGCCGAGGTACAGCTTGTCTTGCAGGCCGACCTTGATGCGACCGAGCGCACGGGTGATCTTGCGCGTGACGAACGTCTCGCCGCGACGCGGGCTCTCGTGATTGAACAAGATGCCGTTGACCGCGAACATGCCGTAGGACTCGCGATAGTTCTGCGTGATGTAGAAAGCGTAAGCCTTCGCCGCGGCGTAGGGGCTGCGCGGATAAAAGGGCGTGGTTTCCCGTTGGGGCGTCTCGACCACCTTACCGTACAGCTCGGATGAAGAAGCCTGATAGAACTTGGGCTTGATACCGACGTCGCGAATCGCTTCGAGCAGCCGCACGGTGCCGAGGCCGGTGATGTCACCGGTGTACTCGGGCACATCGAAACTGACGCGCACGTGGCTCTGAGCGCCCAAGTTGTAGATCTCGTCCGGCTTGACCTTGTTGAGCAGTGCCGCGAGCGCGGAGCCGTCGCCCAGGTCTCCGTAGTGCAGGAAAAGACGTGCATTCGGATCGTGGGGATCGCGATACAGGTGATCGATGCGCTCGGTGTTGAAGCTCGAGGAGCGTCGAATGACGCCGTGGACCTCGTACCCTTTGGCGAGGAGAAGCTCGGCGAGGTAGCTGCCGTCTTGTCCGGTGATGCCCGTCACGAGCGCTTTCTTGTTCGCGATCATCGTGGTTCCTTACGCTCTTTTAAAGGGTCGAAGAAGGTTGAGCTCGATACCAAGCGATGGTGCGTGAAAGGCCGTCTTCGAGGCCGGTCGTCGCGTGAAAACCAAAACGCTCGCGCGCTCGTGTCGTGTCGAGCTTACGTCGCGGCTGCCCATTCGGACGCGACGTATCCCAGCGCAATGATCCGGAATAACCGGTCAGTCTCGCAACCATTCGCGCAAGATCTCGAATGCTGATCTCGAACCCCGCCCCGAGATTGACGGGCTCGCTGCTGTCGTAGCGTTCGGCAGAGAGCAACAGCGCCTCGGCGCAATCATCGACGTAAAGAAACTCGCGGGTCGGGCTGCCGTCGCCCCACAACACGACCTCGTTGTCGTTGCGTGCCTCGGCCTCGAGAAACTTGCGGATCATGGCGGGGATGACGTGGCTCATCTCCAGATCAAAGTTGTCGCGCGGTCCGTACAAATTCACGGGCAAGAGACAGATCGCGTTCAGGCCGTACTGTCGTCGATAGGCATCCGCCATCACGAGCAAGGCCTTCTTCGCCACACCGTAAGGTGCGTTCGTCTCTTCGGGATAGCCGTTCCACAAGTCTTCTTCGCGAAATGGAATCGGCGCAAACTTTGGATAGGCGCAGATGGTCCCTACCATCACGACCTTCTCGATGTCGACGTGACGTGCTTGCTCGAGCACGTTGACGCCCATGAGCATGTTGTCGTGAAAGTAAGATCCTGGATTCTTTTGGTTGGCACCGATGCCGCCGACGCGAGCGGCCAGGTGAAAGACCACATCGGGTCGCACGTCTTGATAGAGCTTGCGGACCGCCGCAGCGTCGACGAGCTCACAGGTGGCGCTACGGGGAACGTGGATCTCGGTGACACCGCGCGCGCGCAGCCGGTCGACCAAGTGCGTCCCCAGAAACCCCGCCCCGCCCGTGACGATCACTCGCTTTCCGCGTAACTCCATGTCTTCCCTCGTGTGTCGGCCGTCCCCCCATAGCAGGCAGCGAAGGTGGATCCAAGAGCCGAAGCCTCACGGCCTCACTTCGGCGCGCGGCCATGTGAAATTGCCCGCGGGCATCACGCCTTGGTTGCTCCACCGCGCCGGTATCGTCAGACGAGTTTCACCGCGTGCAGTGCTCGCGCGAGAGCATCTCGCCAACTTGCGGGCGCGGCAGCGGCGGCGAAGATCAAGACGAATGGCTCAACGGGTGGCGTAAACCTCCAATACGAGAAGAGAGCCGTGTGAACGGCCGTGAGAACGAAAATGGGCACCGCGAGAGCCCAACCTTGCCAGGAGGCCGCCGTTGCGTAGAAGCCCACTCCCGCCACCATGATCGCAGGCATCCGAAGCCCCATCACCAAACGGCTAACGGTACTGAGATCGTCGCGGATGTCTCCTGAGGCGGGCCAGGCTCCCCAGAGCTGCCAGAGCGATCCCAAACGGCGCCCAAGGAAGACGAGCGGATTAGACAGGGCAAATCGCACGTATGCGCGCGCGGGGTGAGCTAAGTCGCCGGGCGTAAATGCCATCCGATAGTCGATACGATCGCTCTGAGAGTAGGTCGCGATTAGTAGATTTGGGCCCAGGTTGTCTGACGTTTGCAGAAGGCCACGCAGCTCAGCTACCTGCACTCCGACCCAGACAGCTAGAGCGCCGCCGAGCAAACTTACTAGTTCGCGACCGGGGCGCAGAGCGATAGCAAGAAGGAGCGCGACGACAGGAAGAACAGGGGCGAGCGTCGTGCGGACAAGTCCCGTGAAAGCGAGAGCGAGTCCAGCCGAGACGAACCACCCTCGAAGCAGCAGCCACATACCGAGCACTAGGAAAAAACTAGCAGTCGTTTCACTCAACAGAAGTCGCGAGATGTTCAATTGTCCGGGATAGAGCGCAACGAAAAGTCCCACGAGAAATGCGTAACTTGAATCACGCGTGACCAATCTGCTCAGATCGTAGGCAAAACCGACAATGCTTGTCGAAAACGCGATGTTGAGCCAAATTAAGGCCACCGTGACGTGCTGGGGAGGCACCAGCAGTTTTGCGATAGCTATCAGTAGCGGATAGCCGTTGGGAAACGTGGAAAGGGGATGGCCGGATAAGATGCCATCCGCCATCGCCATGTACGCGAACGTGTCTGTGCTGTGCCAGGGAAGTGGAGAAAGGAACGCGACAGCGAGGCGCGCGCAAAGTCCCACCAGCATACAAAACAGCAGTGCGCGATGTTGACCGCTCTGCAGAGGCATTTGCATGGTCCAACGTTTACGGCACGTTGGACCAGAGGCCAAGGGGCGCTGCGGAATCGAGTGTCACAGCTAGGCAAGACCGCGCCGTCTCGCCCGGGCAGTGGACGAACGAATCCACGCATCGCACGGCCCTTAGGCCACGTGTTCATCGCTGTGCTACAGACGTTGTCTCCATGAGCGGCGGCGCCCGAGAGTGATGGTTTGAGATTGATGAGCAACCTGACACTGCAGGACACGTTGCGGCGCCTTCGCTCAGGGCGAGCACTGAGCCTCGCTGCCATGCTCGTGATCGTCGCTATCGAAGTGGCGGTCATGTGGAGGACCGCGCGATTCGGTGTCGGCGAAATCGAAATCGACATGTCCGTGCCATGCAGCGGCACGGCCCAGGTATACCTCGACACCGGGGCGGACTTCTCCGAAGCCGAGAGTCAGTCATTCTTCGTTTCCACCGGGTCCAATCGCATTACTGCTCTCTTAGAGGCTCGGGCCTTCGACCGGTTCCGCGTAGACCCTCCGTTGTGCGCGGAGCGCTACAGCGTGCGCGCGGTGACGGCCAGGGGTCCGTGGCGTCGAGTGAAGTTGAATGGCGAGCAACTACGTCAGCGGGTGGTGGCTACCAACGACACAGCAATACAGGGCTCGAAGCGACTTCTGCAGGGCGCGGTCACTGGCCCTGACCCTTACCTAGTTCTGCAGGCGCCAGGTGGGATCACCCGTAATTTTGCGCGGCATTTCTGGCTTCGCGTACTAGGTTGGGCCTTCCTTACGATCTTATTCGTGGAGGGGACATACCGTGTCTTGAGGTGGCGCTGGCTTCGGGAGCGCGTGCACCGAACTGCGGATGCGCTCGCAAGTTGGCTCAGCGACCCGGACTTCATCGTCTTCACGCGCGCCACTCTTCTTGCATTCCTCCTACCCTTTCTACTAACGGTCGTTCTGGCTCTGCTGAAGGTTCATTCATCTTCTATCGAGATGTGGAACTTCTACGCGCCTCAGCACGGGTCGAGCAGCATCATCTTTGGGTCGCCCTTGGCAATCCGCAGCGACGAGTGGAAGGGTATCCCATCTGGCTTGGCTCCCGTCACCCACATCAATTGGGCGCTGCTCACACGTCCTCAGGGTTGGGGCTACCTTTTCAACTCGGAACATGGTGTCGCGTGGTATCGGAACTACTCACATCTACACTTGTTCACCACCTGCCTGGCCCTGCTTCTGTACCTAACCCGCAGCGCTTTGTGGCTTTCCATCCTCGGCGCGTTTTGGATCTTTGCTTCCAGCCACTTGCAGTGGTGGGGCGGCATGCGCGAGATTGGTAACGCGTCCCTGCTCATTCTTGGCACCTCGTACTGGCTGCTCGGAACGCAGCGAAGACACATTATCGGCGGCGGTCTCGTATTAGCTTGGGCACTGAGGGAAAACGCGACGACGCTGTATCCTCCCTGGCAAGTTCCGCTCGCATACTGGGCGCTGTTTGTCGCCGCGGCATCACTCCTTGAGCGAGGTACGCAGACTCGCCTTAAGACCTTGTGGAAGACGAAGGTAGCCCTCGGCGTGGTCGGTTTGGTGGTCGGAGCCGCGGCCGGTTGGATGCTTTGGCAGCAGGTCGGGGCGCAGTACGCCCTGATTGCCGACACCGTCTACCCAGGTGAGAGGCGCTCAGCAGCCGGCGGGCTCCAAGCACTCTGGCTGTTCTCGGGGTATTACGACGCGTTTCTCAGCGCTACCAACTTCCCAGTTCGCCTCATCAATGCCTGCGAGGCATCAAGCTTCATCCTTGTTTTTCCATTTTCCGCGCTGATCCTCGCGATTCGCGCACTGAAGGGGAAGCAGGTGCCCGCCGCCGCGATCGCGACGCTACTGCACATCGGCCTGCTGCTCTGGTGGATGCTGGGTAGTGTAAGTCCTGAAATCGCCAAATGGACCCTGTTCGATCGCGTCCCCCCGCAACGCGTGCTGGGTCCTCTCGGGTGCGAGAGCATCATTCTGGCGATCACTATGGTTGCGGCGGGGCGGAGGCAGCCCACATTCGATGGTAAGACGCGAAGTCTCCACGTCGTAGCGGCAATCGTGAGCGCGATAGCAGTGCTCCTTCTTCACGCATATGGGCTGCATCAGCAAGATCCGGTCTACTTCACGCAAAGGGTGACCTTGGTCAGCATAGCTATGATCGCCGTGATCGTAGCCGGGCTCTTCGCAGAGAAGCCTTCGTTGCTTTTCCTTGGCATTGCCCTCGCTGTGGCCCCCAACCTGCTCATCAACCCGATCAACCAGGGCTTTGCCCCAGTGACTGCCAAGCAGGTGGTGCGGGAAGCGATTCAACTCGGGGCCACGGATCCTTCTGCAAAGTGGTTGGTTTTTGGAGCCCCTGTTCCCGCAAAAATTCTGGCCGCCGCGGGTGTGGATGTCTTCAACAACAGACACTACCCCGATATGAAAGAGATGGCGGTGCTGGATCCAACAGGTGCGGACCGGCGCATTTGGAACCGCTACTCAGCGTTCCGCCATGTCTGGGAGGTTCCCCAAGACGCCAACGTAACCTTTGTATCGCCCAGCCCGGACACCTGGGGCATGGGCATCTCTCCCATGTCACCCTTGCTCGATGAAATCGGCGTAAGGTTTATCGTTTTCGACCACGAACCCTCTTGGCAATACCTTCCTGGCTTGAGACAAGCAAGCCCTGGCCCTGTCAATGGCTTCTGGATCTTTCGTAAACAACCGAACTACTTGCCGAGGGAGGAGCTAGTTCAAGGTAAGCGAAACGCCACGCAGGGTTGCGCCGAGCTGATTCAGGGCGAATCCCTGATGGCCGGCGGTGTCTTGACTGCACGCGTCGAAGCGCCCAGCACGCACGAAGTGACCGATGTGGTGATCGAACAAGGCAGCCGTTGGGAACGATGTCTATTCGGCTTCCCGATGGCGGATCGCGTCGGTAGCGCAAAAGACAAGCCCGACGTAGTGGGGGTGCGCTGCCCAGTGAGCCAGGACGAGATCGAACCCACCGTGCACGTGCTACTGGACCAAGCTTCGGTTTTGCAGGTGACGCGTGCCTCCAAGTGCGGCTTATAGCCGTCCTTACTATTCGTCCTCGCTTTCGGTACCCTTCTTGATCGCGCCCTTCGCACGACCTGATACCAACTTAAGTGCCTTATAAGCCAAGGTCGAGCGCTGGAGCACACCGACTCGCTCCAAGAGCCTATCCAAACGGGCTGGCACTTTGGCGAGGGCTCGATCCATCGCAGCGCTACGCTTCTCGATGCCACCGACACGTCGATTGAGTTCGAGAATCGTCGTGCTTAACTTGTGAAGCGTCGGCCGAGTGTTTTGCTCGTCTCGGATGTCAGCGAGGCAACGAAGGGCCGCTGGCGTGAAGTCGGCGCGCAGTTGCCTCGTGGCAATCGCCGCCTCGAGTCGCGCTCGAAGGCGCTCGTGATCGAGGGCCCGTGCAGCGACCGTCAACTTGAAATCATCCGGTTGGGCGCATATCCGGGGCCATAGCGCCTCAAGGTCGAAGTAGCTTCGAAAACCTTGCCCGTGCGCCGTCGGCACGAGCCCGTCCGTCGCGTTGCATACGTATATGGCTACGGGTTTGCCAGCGAGAGACAGGTCTAAGAGAGAGGTAGTGGGCATCGCAATTGCCGCGCGACAGCGCCTGACGATCGCCGCAGTGGGCTCTTCTCGCTCCAGAAAGAGATTCGTGTCCGCGAGCTCCTCGACCAGGCCAAGAACAGCCGCGCCGCCTTTATCGCCCAGCTCCTCCGCACTCACCTTCCATACGAAACTAAGTTCTGGATGCGCCGCAGAAAGCTTCAGTACTGCGATCGCAAACCGATATCGATCGTTGTCTGTATAACCATCCCAATCCAGCGCGCTGGTGACCAAGACGAGATCCTGGCGAACAAAGTCGGCGTCGAAAACCATGAGATCGGATTTGAGGTATCCAATCCCTTCGTCTCCTCCCCATGCGAGGACGGTCTTGGCTTCGTAGCCTCCGGTAAGCGGATGCGAGCCTCCACAATGCACCGACAAATTGGGTGCAGCATGATCCGCAATAGTACCAAGGCCACCTTGCAGCATACTGTGCTGGATCGCGATTGTGGGAACACCTATTTCGTTGAAGTAGCTCAGCAGGAATAGATCCACCGAAACTGCGCGA
>JBBSJC010000183.1:0-13980 GCA_038257655.1 Polyangiales bacterium
ACTGATCCGGATCGGCGTCGAGGCGCCCCGTCGTCAGTGATGAAAATTCGCAAGGATACTCCCCGTATCTGGAGAATTTTCAGTGCTGACGACGGGGATGCATCGGCGTTGAAACGGGTCAGTTATTTGCGCGCGATGCCTAAGACCCGTGTGCGCTGTGTGGCCCCTCTATAACTGGCACGCGCTATGAGTTAGTCGCCGTTACCACTGATCGTCTTCTTTCCGTTATGGCCCACAAGCTGACCGAGCAGAGCGTTGACTTGGAGCGTGGGCAGCGTGGTATTGCCTACCACCTCGATATCACCCGCGACACGCGTGAGGGAGCCCACAAGGAGGCTAGTAAGGCGAGTGTTGTAGTCAATCGTTAGATCACCCTCGATCGAGGTTACGGAAGGCAATCGCAGTTGCTCCAGTACCGCGTTACCCGTCACGTCGAGCGCTCCTGAGAGCGTCGCGAGCGACGCTAGCGTCAGCCCGCTCAGCGCGCTGTTGCCCGTGACTTTAGCATCCCCTGACAAGCTCTCAAGGATAGGTAGATCGACCCTTGTTAGTGCTTCGTTGCCCACGATAGACAGCGGACCACCGATGGCCGTGAGTGCCGTAAGGTAAACCGTGGTGAGCTGCGCGTTGCCCGTCAGCGCGACTCCGGCACTTACGCGCTTCAACGAGAGCAGGACTACCCTCGAAAGAGAAGCGTTGTTGGCGACCTCGAGGCCTAGGTCCGTGGGCTGTGCCACATTACTGTCGATCGACGCAAGAGCTTCAAGGTTCAGCTGAGTCAAAGCTGGGTTTTGCACCACTTTTAGTGGACCGCTGAGCGTAGCGAGAACAGGCATAAAAAATTCGGTCAGCTTCGGGTTTGTGCTGACGTCGAGGCCGCCCGCGCTCTTTACCGCGGCCACATCCAGTCTAGTAAGCTCGGTGTTTTGCGTTATCGCGATGGCACGTTCGGCCGACTTAAGCGCGGGCAGGCTCACGTGGTCCAGGGTGAGATTGTTCGTAACCTGCACACTAGCCGTCTCCAGCGCGGGTAGGCTGAGGGACGCCAGCGCGGGGTTATCGGACACGAGCAAGCGCCCTATCTCCCCGAGCTTGGGGGCGCTGAACTCTACCAATGCCGGATTGTGCCGCAGTGCGACGTATTGATCGCTCTTGGTCAGAAGCGGAACGCTTATCCGTGTCAGCTTTGTGTTGGCCGAGAAGGATAGGGAGGAGGCCTGTGTCAGGGCAGGGACCGTAAGATTTGCTAGGGCAGTGTCAGTTACGTCGAGACTAGAAACCTGGGCTAGCATGGGTAGGCTGACGCTCAGCAGCGCGGGACTTGCAGCGACGCCGACCCGGCCGGCCACCGCAAGCTTAGGCAGGTCCAGACCGCTCAACATGGGATTTCCCGAAGCGGAAACGATCGGTGCGTAATCGAGCTCGGGCAATCGCATGATCCTCAAGGAAAGGTTCTTTGCGATGGTCAAACCAGTATTCAGCGCTCTCGTCAGAGAGGGCAGATCAAGCTCAGCTAACCCCACTGCTGACAGCGAAAGTCCGCCACATTCGCGAAGTAAGGGCAGATTGAGACCGACCAGTCCAGGGATGTCTCGGATGGTAAGCTCGCCTCTGACAGTCGCCAGGGCAGATAGGTCTATCCTTGAGATGACGGGACTGTCCGCGATGATCAGGCGACCCATGCTGCTGAGTGCTGGCAGGTCCAGGGCGCTGAGCGCAGGATTTCCCACCTTTGGCAAGTGGCCGCCTGCACCATCAGGCCGCGTGACAGCCGATAGGTCCAGCACCAGGACGCTCTCGAGCTTAGGTAAGCGCAACGACGACAAGCGGGGGTTGTTAGTGACCTTGAGGGTGCTGTCCACGCGGACCAGGTTCGGGAGATCCAAAGCTGTCAACTCAGCATTCTCCCGTACCTCGAGCTCGCCTGCAGAGGTGAGGCTCGACAGGTCGATGCTCGAAAGCATGGTATTGCTGAAGCGCTCGAAATTCGTGGGCCCAATGCGCACCGCTCCGGTTACCGTAGCCAGCGCAGGCAGGCGGATGGACGTGAGTACCTCACTAGCAGCGACCAATAGGTCGCCCTTCACTTCGACGAGAGCCGGCAGATCAAGATCGGTCAAGCGCCCGGTGCCCTCGAGGCCACCGAGTGTGGACAATGCAGGCAAGCTGATGCGCCCGATCGACGAGCCACGCAGGCTCAGCACGCCGCCCACCTCCCGTAGAGAAAGTAACGTAAGTTGCTCTTCCATGGATGTCTGGATCGTAAGATCGCCCGTAATCGACTGACAGGCCAGGATGGGAGCCACGTCCGCGCCGTGTGCAATGACGTAGTTGCCAGTCAGGACACCCGCCGGGCAGAGCGCAATAGGCTCGTCATTCCCCGCATCGGTGACAGGTGGGACTGGCTCGTCGCGCCCGGCGTCTGTGTCGATCTCGCCACCCTCGCGCGGCAGGCCACCATCGCAGCTGTCGTCCTCTGCGCAAATGCTGGCCGCGGGGCTGCGCTCCCCCGTACAACAGGCGAGGGTCCATACTGCTGCGGCAATCAGTCTGTGCGTATTTCGCAATCGCGACATGGTCCATCCTTTCGGAGCAAGAGACACATCGACTGCGATTGTGAAGAGCAAAAGACGAGCTCGGTCGAAGCGCCGTGACTTGCGAGGCATCGTGTTCCCGCGACCACACCGCTGTGGGGAACATGTGACCACGAACGACTACTAGGGAGAGGTGCCGCAATGGCGACTAAGAAGCGGACGAAGAGGCCGACGCCGGCAAAGAAGACGGCTCCCCGGTTTGCGGAGTCTGTGCGCGTAGGAGCGCGTGAATATCTCGAGCGGCTCGACGGGGGACCGCTCACCGGTCCACTCCCCCTGCAGGCGCTTTAGTGCTAGCCCAGCGCACATGACGACTCGCTCCCCCCTCGAGCAACTTCTCGCGCTCCCAGAGCCAGAACAGCGCGTCCTAGCGCTGTTTGCGACCGTGCATGAAGCCCTGAACCGCACGGCAATGTTGCAATGGCTTAGAGGGACGGACTTAAGGCTCATCGCCTCACGGGCCGTGAGCTCTACGGACCTGAGTATTCTGCTTACACGCTGGGTGAAGGCGGGTCTGTTGATCGATGTGAGCGATGGCCATCAGCAGTTCCGCGTACCTCGGTCGCTTGCTCATGCGGTGCTCGATCGTCTTGCGAAGCGGGGGGAGCTGCAAGCGCTTGCCACACGCGTGCGAGAGCAAGCGCCTCTGGCGGCTCAGTCCGTGTACATGATCGACCCAAGTCGCCTGGGCCGCGAGCTCTTACTCTCCTTGTATCTGGGAGACAACGAGCAGGGCACAGATGCACTCACCACTTGGGAAAGTCGCTATAGAGGCGTGACGCACGAGGCACTTATTCTTGACGCGTTCGGCTTGGACGTCCCGAAAGCGCGGTTGACCGGTCATCTGAGCGGTGCGGTCGCGCAACGGTACGCCTCCGCAGTGATGGACATCGGGGTAACGCGTCTGGTCGAAGTCGGGCCCGATACGTGCGCCTGGCTGGTGGAAAAGCGCGCAGGGCTCTTGCCCTCGACCTGCATTCGCGCGGCTTACTATTTCGCCCTTCGAGGCGAGCCCGCTACGGCGCTGAGCTTTCTGCCTGAGCTTGAAAATGCCGATAGTTGCGCCGCGCGCAGCTTCATCTTACTTTCCGAGAACAAGCTCGATGAGGCGCGCAGCGTCGCGTTGCGTGCGATCGAGCGCGCTCGGGGGAAGAGTAAGAAGGTTAAGCCAGTTGACGAGTTGTTTGCGCCATGGCTGATTCTCTGTTTGCTTACTGCAGGGGAGAGCGAAGCGGTGGAGCAAGCGCTCACACAGCTGCAGCTTTGGACGAAAAAGCCGTCGGAGCACACGTTCGCGCTCTTCATGCTGAAAGTGCTCGAGCAGCATCTCACCGCACCTGATGGGCCGCGCGAGATTGTAGGCCGCTACACGGGGCACGCGAGCCGCTGGCTGGATGTCTTGTTTGCGGGGCTCGTCTGCCGTTTCGTGGAACAGAAGCATTCGCCGGCGCTCTCGGATCAATTGCTACGCATGGCAAACACAGCTCAAGGGCGCGGCTTTCGCTTTCTCGGCGCGGAGCTCTTACGCGTGCACGAAGGTGAGTTGAAACAGGGTCTCGGTCTTTTGTATCAGCGTGAAGAGGAGTGGGCGCGCGTGGTCAGGGCGCTCGACGTGGCCATTGCGCAGGCGGAAAACCTTACTGACTCTTCCGACGGTGCAACGGAGGAACGTCTCGTGTGGGTGCTTGTCATCGACGCGACAGGACATCAGCTTTCGGCGCGCGTGCAGACTCGCACAGCCAAGGGCTTTAGTAATGGCCGGCAAGTCAGCTGGAAGAAGCTCGCGGAAGCCGGAATCGACGCAGCTTGGATAGCGCCAGAGGATCGGCGTGTGCTGCAGCACATCAAACTCTACAAGGGAAATCAGTATCACGGGGCTCCGAGTCAATATGCGATCGAGGCCGAGGCTCCGCTGTCGCTGGTCGGCCATCCGCGGGTGTTCGGCGACTACGACCTACGCAAGCCCGTGGATGTCGTGCGTGGACCCACGCGGCTCGAGGTGCGCAAAGAGGGAGAACAGATTGCGATAGGCGTTGTGCCGAGCGCGTGTCTCGACCAAGGGGTGGTGTGCGAGCGCGATGGAGCGCAACGAATCGTCGTCTATGGACTGACGAGAGCTCAGCGTGTGATCGCAGCACAACTTACCAAAAAGGGGGTGGTGCTTCCGGCTGCGGCGCACGCTCCCCTTCAGCGCACGCTCGCGAGGCTCGTCACGCACTTTGCGGTCGCATCCGACGTGGATGTGGAGGGAGCGCAGATCGAAGAAGTACCTGCCGATCCGCGCATCCACGTGCAACTTCGGCGCCTGGGCGCAGGCGTTGCGGTGCGCCTGTGCGTCGCCCCACTGGGCAGCGCGCCGCTGTTTAATCCGGGCGAAGGCAGCGCGAGCGTGCTCGGTAGCTACGGTAGCGGTGAGCACGCGTGCACGGCCCGTACCATGCGTGACCTTACGGTTGAGCGCGCAGCGTTGCAGCACCTGCGTGACTGTTGTCCCACGCTCTCATCATACGAAACGGATCAGCGCGAGCTGCGCATCGAAGACCTCGTCAGCTGTCTCGAGCTGCTCTGCGGGTTGCAAGCGCTCAAGGACGAGGTCGTGGTGGAGTGGCCGTCGGGGCAGCCGCTTTCCCTCGTCGCGGAGCGGGGTTCAGAGCACCTGCGCGTGAGTCTATCGAGTCGCGGTGACTGGCTCGCAGCAGACGGCGAGCTCGACGTCGACCCCGAGCTGAAGCTGTCTTTGCGCGACCTGCTCGCGCGCGCTGCATCCGCCAAAGGGCGCTTCATCGCGCTCGACGATGGCCGCTTTGTCGCCCTCACCGAAAATCTTAGAAAGACACTTGATGGCATGGCGGCTCTGTCGACAACGAAAGGTGAGCGCGTCGAGCTGCATCCGTTGGCGCTTGGCAGTCTCGCCAGTCAGAGCGATCAGTTTGCGCGCTTCAAGCAGGACAAGGGTGTTGCAGCACGCCTCGCCAAAGTGCGCGAAGCAGCCCGTCTGGAGCCTAAGCTACCTTCCAGTTTCGAAGCAGACTTGCGACCCTATCAGCAGGAAGGGTTCGAGTGGCTTACTCGCCTTACCCATTGGGGCGCGGGCGCGTGCCTGGCCGACGATATGGGCCTTGGCAAGACCTTGCAGGCGCTGGCACTCATGGTGGCAAGGGCACCGAACGGTCCGTCCATCGTCGTGGCGCCGATGTCAGTGTGCACAAACTGGATCGACGAAGCGCGGCGTTTTGCGCCGACCTTACGGGTGACTCGCCTCGGCCAGGGTGACCGCGAGAAGATGCTATCGGACATCGGGCCATTCGACGTGGTGGTATGCAGTTACGGCTTGCTGCAACAAGAAATTGAGAGGCTCGAAAAGCAGCGCTTCAGCGTGATCGTGGTCGACGAAGCACAGGCGATCAAGAACGCCGCGACCCAGCGCACGCGCGCGGCCATGCGACTTGTCGGCGATGTGCGCTTGGCCTTGACCGGCACACCCGTCGAGAACCACTTAGGGGAGCTATGGAGCATCATGACCTTCCTGAATCCGGGTCTGCTCGGCTCCGCCAAGTCCTTCGAAACGCGCTTCGTCAAGCCCATTCAGCGTGACAACGATGAGCAAGCCACGAGACTGCTCAAGCGCCTCGTGCGGCCATTCATCTTACGCCGCAAGAAGAACGAAGTACTCGATGACTTGCCGGAGAAGACGACGATCACGTTGCGAGTGGAGGCAAGCCCAGAAGAGCGCGCGTTGTTTGAAGCGCTGCGCGAGCAAGCGCTCGAACGCATGAGTGGACAAGACGCTGGCCAAAAGGGGCGGATTCGCATCCTGGCGGAGCTTATGCGCCTGCGGCGTGCAGCCTGTCATCCCGACCTCGTCGCGCCAGAAGCGCAGCTTACAAGCAGCAAGCTTGCAACCTTCGAAGCCGTGCTGGAAGAGCTGCGGCAGGGCGGACATCGTGCCTTGGTCTTCAGCCAGTTCGTGGACTATCTGAGCATTGTGCGCGCGCGCCTCGATGCGCTCGGCATCCGCTACCAATACTTGGATGGCAGTTGCACTACGGCGCAGCGAGCGGCGGCGGTTCGTGACTTTCAAGCGGGCCAGGGCGAAGTCTTTTTGATTAGCCTCAAGGCGGGCGGCTTCGGCCTCAATCTCACGGCGGCCGACTACGTTGTCCACCTCGATCCCTGGTGGAACCCTGCCGTAGAAGATCAGGCCTCAGACCGTGCTCACCGCATCGGCCAAACCAGACCGGTGACGATCTATAGGCTGGTGATGGCGGGTAGCATCGAGGAGAAGATCTTAGCCTTGCATGCCACCAAGCGAGACGTTGCCGATCAGCTACTAGACGGGGCGAGCAGCGCTTCTGTGCTCGCGGTCGATGAGCTCATGGCACTCTTACGCGACAGCGAACATGTGCCCACGACGAAAGACCGGGGACCGCAACTTCGCTCGCCGCTTCATTGAGCAGAGACGCCGGATGTTCCTGCTCCTGTAGACGTCGACTGGGTCGTGGTGCTCGACCCAAGCTTTGCACGCATTGTCGCTCAAGGACGCGCGACGACCGGCGGTGAGCGTGACTATACTATTAAGGTAGACCCCGTCTTACCATACCCTGGCACGACTTATTACTACCGTTTCAGCGCGCTTGGCGGTACGTCGCCGGTTGGTCGCACGCGCACCGCACCCGATGTGGCAGATCAGGTACGTTTCGCCGTCGCCTCGTGTAGCAGCGTAGAGACGCGCGTGTGATCGAGGCGCCCCCTGGCTTTCACATCGTGGGCATGCACGGCCGCAGCG
The DNA here is from genome assembly GCA_038257655.1 of Polyangiales bacterium. Classification (GTDB taxonomy): domain Bacteria; phylum Myxococcota_A; class Polyangia; order Polyangiales; family DASUME01; genus DASUME01. The sequence continues at coordinate 7,381 of JBBSJC010000183.1, forward strand.
GTACTGAGGTTGACGCGATAGGAGCAATCTTCGCGCCGCGCGTTTGAAGCTGACAGGCCGACGCCACTGCGCAAACGGGGGTGCCCACCCTCGACGCCTATTGGCCTTCGAAAAGTGACACCGGTGGCACCTGCGCGGTGGATCGCTCTGTTAGTTTGGCGCCAATTCGCTTCAACCGGGAGGCTCCCTTGCGCAGCAACATCGATCGGCGGACGTTCCTCAGCAATGCACTCAAGGGAGCGGGTGCCCTCGCCCTCTCACCTGCCATCTTTCAACTGACGGCTCACGCGCAGGGCAACGTGCCTCCGCTTTTGAGCAAGCTCGGCCCGCTGCGAGCGCCCGATGAAAACGGCATTCGCTTGCCCGGCGGCCTGCGCTCTCGTGTGATCGCGGAATCGGGTCGCCTGGTGCGTACCGACTCCAGCTCCTGGTTTAACTACACCTCTTATGTCTGGCATATCTTCCCGGATGGGGGAGCCACCTTTGCGACGCCCGACGGGGGCTTCATCTACGTATCCAACAGTGAGGTCCCTGTGATCGGTGGCGCGGGTGCATTGCGCTTCGATGCGAGGGGGCGTCGCGTGGATGCATACTCCATTCTAAGCGGCACGAGCAGCAACTGCGCCGGGGGACCGACGCCATGGGGTCGCTGGCTAAGCTGCGAAGAAATTCCCTTCGGCTCGGTGTTCGAGTGCGACCCCACGGGAGGTCAGTCGGCGCAGCGACGCCCTGCGCTCGGGCTATTCAAGCACGAAGCGGTCGCAGTCGATCCTGTGCACGGCCAGCTCTACCTTACTGAGGATGAAACGGATGGTCGTCTCTACCGCTTCACACCCTCCTACCTGAGCGACGCTGGGCACCCGTTGCTCGACGACGGAACGCTCGAGGTCGCGCTGGTGGGACCCGGCGGCGCGGTGTCGTTCCGACCACTGCCAAATCCGCGGCCTAATCTTTTGCAGACGGCAACGCGCTATCAGGTTGCAGCCAGCACACCCTTCAATGGCGGCGAAGGCATTTGGTGGCACGAAGGTATTGTTTACTTCACGACCAAGGGTGACAACCGTGTGTGGACCTTAGATACCTCAGCGCAGCGCTTGAGCGTACTCTACGATGCGGCGACCTCGCCCACGCCGATTCTCACCGGAGTGGACAACGTGACCGTGGCGCCGAGCGGTCACGTCCTGATCGCGGAGGATGGCGGCGACATGCAGATCGTCGTGCTCGACGCCGCGGGCAGGGTCACGCCGCTGCTCCAAGTGACGAACCAAGGTCACTCGGAGATCACCGGACCAGCTTTCAGCCCAGATGGAACGCGCTTGTTCTTCAGCTCGCAGCGCGGCGCCAACCGACGCGGTCAGATCGGTCTTACTTACGAGATCTCACTGAGTTGACTCGTCGGCGCCTTTCGGCGCCATCACGATCTAGGTCCTCGGCCCGCGCTCGCTGGAGCAAGTGACACGTACTCACACCCTGGACACAGAGTTGGCACAAGGCGGTGCTTTTGCGCAGCCAAGTTAGTGCGCAGCCGTGGCTAGATTGCCGTCCAACACCGTCCCTAACGCCGCCGCACGGTGGCTGCGCCAGCCGTCTGCGCGGCGCCTCCTCTATCTCGATCTGTTCCGCGGCCTCGCCGTGATTTCGATGATCCAAGGGCATACCTTCACGGCGCTGCTCGAGCCCTCGGCCTACGGCGGCACCTGGCCGCGCTGGTACACCCTGATTCATGGCCTGACCGCCCCGATGTTCCTCGCGGGTGGGGGCTTGGCTTACGGTGTGGTGATGCTGCGCAGCGAGACCACGCGCGCGCGGCTCAGCTCATCCATAGTGAGACGAGCGCTTACCCTGTTCGCGGTTGGCTACGCGTTGCAGGTGCCATCGGCTCCTTGGGCCACGATCTTTGCCCGTCAAGATATGTTTAAGAAGATGTGGGCAGTCGGCCCCTTGCAGTTGGTCGGTGCTTGCCTACTGGCCTGCGAGCTATTGCGGGTCGTGATGCGGACCCGGAGCAGGTTTCTATCGAGCATAGTCGCCTTCGCTACGCTGGTGGCAGTGTTAGCTCCGTTTAGTTGGCAAGCGCATCTGTCCGAACGTTTAGCCTTGCCCATCGGCACCTGGTTTGACGGCTACGCAGGGTCCCTCTTCCCGTTTTTTCCGTGGGCTGCCTTTTTCTTGATTGGAGTCTTACTTGCTCGGCCCGCCATGCGTGTGCGTGAGCGCGCTCTAAAGACGGGGAGCCGCGAGCTTGGTTTCGCGGTGATGCTGCTGATGCTCGGCTGTGGCATCGCGTGGCTTACCTATCGCCTATATGCGAAGGGCCTGGTAATGCGCAGCTTTTACGGCGAATACGAGCTGTGGCATACCAGCCCACTATACCTTCTTTTTCGTGCGGGCCTGGTCTTGGCTAGCCTCGGTTTGTTGTGCGCCGTCGAGCCCTATTTCTCCATCCTAGGAGCACGCTCGCCATGGCTAGGAAGGACCCTTGGTCCCTTGTCAAGACAGTCGCTCGTGGCCTACGTGTTCCACCTGCTCGTGTTGTATGGAACGCCCTTCACCGCGAGCCTCGTACGGCTGCGTGCCACACTCTCGCTAGGTCACACTTTTGCGATCTTCGTGGCGTTGGTCGGTCTTACCATGCTGACGACGCGTCTCTGGGAGCGGTACGTCACCTCGGGCATCGCATCGGCAGCGCTACGTCGTGTGTCGTCCCGGGCCCTTAGTGCGTACGAGGGGCTTGCGACAAATAGACGGGATTGGTGAACGCTAGCGGCTCGACATCGCCGCGACCAAGCAAGACTTCGAGCCCGCCGCCGCCGCGTGCCACCGCATGAATCGTGCGTGCGGAGCCCACGGCAAGGCGAAGGCTACGGCTAAACCGTAGCGGCCGGCCCGAACGCTGTGGGGGAATCTCGACGTTCCATGCGAGCTCGGTGCCCACCCAGATCTCAGCACGCTCTACTCGCATCCAATTAGCCGCTAGAACAGTAATGTATACCTGTACACTACCATCGCTCCCTACTCGCCGCGTGTCGCCCGGATCGCCGCCTTCGACCGTGAAAGATATAAGAGGGCCGTTGGTAACAAAGGCGTGCCCTGCTTTGAGTGCGGGACTCAATCCTGCTCCAGACGTTGCGCGTACGTAGGTGCGTGGATAGCCAGGCAGGTGGCCCGACGAGCCGTGACTATCGCTGCCGCCCGTGGCCGTCAGACGATGGCCTGCTGCGACCCACGATCGCCACTCACTAAGTAGCTGATTCACCGCCCGTGGCCGGGCTAGATCGTAGCCGTTCCAGACTTCGAGCCCGTCCACATCGAGATGAAAGTTGGGATCGGCGAAGCGCTCTCCGTCAAAATCTCCCAAGGCGAAGTACCCGATGTGATCCTCGAGGCGTGGATGATTGATTTGCATGAACACCTTTGGGTCTTTCGCGATCTCGGCAAAGAGACGTGCAGGGGTGGTCGCGTGCCAGGACGGCAAGTGTTGCAACGGGAAGGCATTGAAGTGACCCACTTCAGGTGCCCAGGTTGTAAGCTCGACACCTGCCAGTGAATCGATGCCCTCGCCTAGGTTACCCAGGCGATTGTGGTCTGTGATCGCAGCCAAGGAGACACCCTCGGCCCGCAGGTCGGCGGCTTTGACTCCACCCCGTTCCTTGGCATCGTCACTGTGTTCGGTATGCACGTGCAGATCGGCACCTTGCCAGCCAGCGATAGACACCTGGTGTCGCAGCGTGAAGCGCAGTTGCAACCTATCCCCGGCCGTCATGTGCAGCGGCTGGCTAACAATCGACCATTCGGGCCCGCACGAGACCAGCACTCGGTAGTCGCCGGACTGCAGGGAAATGTTTACGCCGCTCAGGTCGGACACGGCGGATGTGTCGCTCCAGTGACCGAGGCGTACCCTTTCGGCCAAGCTGCTGGGAACCACGCGCACCCGGGCGATAAGGGGCCTCCCTACATCGTCGACCACGAAGACCCTCAGGATGCCCCGCTGGTCAGGCTTCGCGCCATCGGTAGCAGTTACCGCTTTGGTGGCGTGCACATGGGTCGACGATGCTGGCGCTGCACTCAACCCCGCAAACGCGAGCGCAAGCAAACCAGAACGTGTGAAAGCCGCACCTGCCATGACCAGCAGCCTGAGTGGCTCAGGCATCGATACGGATACGGGAAGGTAGCGACGCGAAGAAATCGCGGTGAACTCGCGCGCGCTGGGGTGCCGTCGCGCTCCGCGATGGGTTACATGAATGGGCTCCCATGACTTCCCGCGCCGAACACGTACCCTCGCTCGATGTGCTGCGAGGCTTGCTGGCGCTGGCCGTGGCGACCTACCATTTCCAGACTTGGACGCGGGTCTTCGGATCCGGCACGAGCGCAAGCAACACCGTGGCCGTCATTGGAATCTATAGCGTCGAAGGCTTCTTCATCATCAGTGGCTTCTGCTTTTTTCACCTTTACTCGCACACTTCGTTTGGCGCTCGCGCGCTCAAGCTCTTCTACGTCAAGCGCTTCTTGCGTCTCGCGCCGCTCTACTACTTTGCGCTGCTGCTGAACCTGGTGCTCGGCCGACCGGTTGGCGCGATGGGTTGGACAAGACTGCTCGAGAACATCACGCTGTCTTTTGGCCTGTTCCATCCCAATCATGCACGCGTGCTGGGCGGCTGGTCCGTGGGGCTCGAGGTCGTGTTCTACCTAGCCTTTCCCTTGCTTGCGTGGCTTGTGCGCTCGCGCGTGGCCTTGTACGGCGCAAGCGGTCTGCTTATCGCCCTTGCCGTGGTGCACCCAATGAACATCTCGGCGGGTGCGTCCCAATGGGTAAGGTTTCACGCCTATGTCGAGCTACCCAACCATGCTTTCTTGTTTCTGTTAGGGGGTATTGTCGCAGATCTAAGGCGCCTCGTGCCCACGCGTATTCCTTCCTGGGGCCTGGCATTTGGGGTCGCGCTGGTGGTCGCCATCTCTGCACTACTGCAGCCCCACTTCTACGATCACTTCGACGTCATGACAGGGCTGCCACGCGTGCGTCACTTGACAGCTTGCTTTGCCACCGTGCTTCTCGCTGGCTTTCACGTGCCGTACGCGGGCGTGCTCGCCCGTCCTCTGCATCGACTGGGCGACCTGAGTTACTCGTTGTATCTACTGCATCCGTTCGCGTCGGTTGCGGCAATCGCCCTCGTGCCGGTGGCGATCTCACCCGTGCTCACGTTCGGGCTTGGTATGATACTTACCTTAGTATTTGCAGCACTGAGTCGACATTTTGTGGAACAGCCTGCGATTGACTGGGGGAAACGACTCGCAGGTCGGGCCGTAAGACGTTCCGCGTGCGCGGACGATGCGCGTCCTCGTCCTGTTTGCTGAGCGCGTAGAACTGGCTCTCGAAGCTGCGGTTGGGATCCCGTACCACAACACGCGAGCGGCTGCGGCCGCTGCGCAGGGCAGCGCGCCACATACACAGATGCTGCTCGGCGAGCCGGCATCGCGGCAATCGGGGGCGTCCGCGCCATAGGTGCTCGCGCATTCGTCCGCGGTCAGGCACTCACCGGAATCGGGCGTTGGCTCGCTTGGGGCCGCAACGCCCGCGTCGACGGTTCCGGGGCCGGTCTCACCCGCGTCAACGCTCTCGACGGGACTTCCGTTCGCATCTGAATCCTGGTCGTCTTCCGGCTCCGGCACAGCGCCTGGGACCCCACGGTCGTTGCTGTCGCCGCTGCTCTCATCGCCACGACCGGTATCCTCGGGAGCTGCGTAGGTGGCCGCGTCCTTCGAGCCGACGTCATCTATATTAGACCCGCTTCCAGAGCAGCCAACCACCAGTAAGAGGCCCCCGAATCCGATATGTATGTTTCGCAACATGAGCTCCCTTCCTGAGGCGAGGGTGTAACCGCCTGCCCATGGTCCTGCTGGTTCCAATGGCCTTGCGATGACGCTGCTTCGTGTGCTCAACCATAGTGGGCGTCGCTTGACTGCGACCGAGAGCCACTAACACGCACGGGGTGATGGCCCCACCCATCAGCCGACCGCGTGAGGCCTTGTATTCATTGAAGAAGCTCGGGCCTCGAAAGAAAGTGCGAACCGTTTTGGGACCCGATCGGCGCCTTACACGTAAGAGCTGCTGCCCGCGTCGGACGGCCTGCGAAGCGCAAAGAGGTCCCGTGCTGATCCCCATCTGGAGGAGAGCGTTCTTAGCCATATCTCTGGTCGCGGCGGGCTGCACCGGCCTGCTCGATGCCGGCGTCTCCGGCGCCGTGAGCGATTCGGAAGTCGATGGCCCAGACGGCACCGGCGGCAGCGATGGCGACACGCCAGGTGGTGCATCGGGAAGTGCTGATCCCATCCCCCGCGATCCTACGGAAGCAGCAGGCCTACCGTGCGACGTGGAAGGGTTACTGAGCACTTACTGCACCAGCTGCCACAATGGCTCGCCCGCGGGCTCTGCCCCGATGCCCCTCTTGACGCGCGTGGACTTGCTTGCCCCCTCGCCGAGCGACGCGAGCGTGAGCGTCGGTGCGATGTCGCTCACGCGCCTGCGCTCCAAGGAGCGAACGATGCCGCCGGGCGCGCAGCTACCTGACGGTGTTCAACTCGACCCCCCTCGAGCGACGCCTC
>JBBSJC010000184.1:0-13875 GCA_038257655.1 Polyangiales bacterium
ATCGTTTTAGCTCTGTCTCTCGCATGGCACCCCTCGCCTCCTCGACTGCTCGGCGCGGTGAAGGGATCACATTATCGCCACGGGTGCCAGGCCCATCTTCTAACTGATCGATCTCACGTCACTTTTGATGCGATCGCCCTGGGTCGGCCCCGCGCAGACTCCGTTCTTGTCGCAGCGAGGGTGACAGGCCTGATCCAGGCCTGATCCACCTTGGAGCAATACTGGTCGCTGCTGCACTGCGCGTCGCTATCGCATGGGCAGCCCTCACTCACGCGGGGCGGCGCGCCACCGGCAGTGGAACCGCTGCCGTCACCGGCGGTGTCACCGGCAGTGGAACCGCTGCCGTCACCGGCAGTGGAACCGCTTTCGTCATCGTCGCCAGTGCCACCACCTGTATCGATGCCGCCGTCCATGCACTCGAGGCGAAGTCCACCAAGTCCGGCGCAGCTGCCTGGATCGCGCGTTCCAGCCCCGCTGTCAGCGTCCTTACTGTTCTGATGCGCTTTCGTGACTTGCGAATCCACGCTGAAGTTGCAGCCCCCCATTGCTAGGAACGCGAGCCAGAGCCAGGGCCTAAGGGAATTTAGCGACATGCGTCTTCTCCGTGCAGTCGGAAGTCTGCACACCAGAGTGCGTTGGGAGGATCTGTGAAGGGGGATCTGCAGCAATTTAGAAGCGACGCAAGAAATGGAGGCTGTACGCGGTCCCGCGCGGCGTCTTGTTGCTGTACCGAGCACTCACGTAGAGCACCCCACTAGCTAGCTACACCGCTCGCACCGGCTGTAATAAGGGACACCGTTGCAAGCTTCCCAAGCACTGGGATGTTGGCCGACCGCTCCCTTTCACGCACCTCGGAAAGCTCACAAAGCCCATCGGGCTTATTGCGGCAATCCTCTTCGATGGCGCCAACCTTCGCGTGCGCGCGCACCGCGACCGCGCCGGCTGTGACGAGTGCGACCCCGGAAAGCGCCAGCATCACGTAGCTCGTGCGCTTGAGACGCATGACACGTTCTGACGGCTCCCGATGATCTCGCACAACCGGTGCCACCGAAGGGTCGATGGTCACGCTCTGAACCGTGGGGAGTGTTGAAATGACTGGGTCGGTCCCTGACGAATCTGGCCGAGGCAGTACGCGCAACGCCACACGCATGCTCTGCTTCACGCCAGCGCTCGCGCTGATGCCAAACTTGACGCCCTCATGCTCGGGTGCTGAAAGCTCCAGCTCGTGCGCGCCAGGGGTCAGCAACAAAACGCCGGAGGCTCCACGCGGCGGAATGATGTTATCGACGACAATTCGCGCGTCTTCGGGTACGACGGCCAGCTCTAGCGTGCCGATGCGCTGCACGGCGTCAAACAACAGCTCGCGCACGCCTGTCTCGAGACTCGTGGTAAGCGGTTTGATCGGGTGCGCCAAGCTTCGTTCGAGGTACCCGACAGCCTCCGAATACCGCGCCTGCCGATAGGCCACGATTCCTAACCCGCGCAAGGTACGGGCCGAGGGCTCAAGCTCGTGCACCTCTGTGAGCAGGGCCTCGGCACGCGCTAGGTCGCCCGTTTCATAGGCTTCGAGCGCGGCACGCAAGGTGAGGTCCGCGCTCTCAGCCCGCTCGTTCACGTCCGTATGGGCGCCTTCCAGGCCGTCGTGCGTAGGTTCTTTCGCGCCGTCGCCGGTCACTTGCGCAGACACGCTGAGCGGGACGAGCACAAGGAACAAGGCAAGACAAGCGACACGCATGGCACTCGAGGATAGCAGAGGCCGTTGCCTACCTTGGCGCTTGGAGGTCCCTGGACGGTGCCCGGGCGATCCCTGGAGGATAATGGAGAGTTGTACGCCTGCGCTAGACTGCGCCGGTGCAAGCCACCCATACGCATCGCCACCGTCTCCATGCCCTCTGCGCCTGCGCGCTGCTTCTTGCATCACCAGCTGCATGCACGCGCGAACCGGAGCCTTTGCCTGCAGGACCGTCTGAGAAGACACAAGCCACGCTCCTGCCTGCAGCACCCTCAGCGGCAGTCGCCCCCCGCTTGCACCACGGCATCGCTTGGTACGAAGACGCACCAGACGCTGCACTCGCGCTCGCCCGGGCTGAGGGTAAGCTCGTGTTCGTCGATCTGTGGGCGCCCTGGTGTCACACCTGCCTGTCGATGAAAGAGTACGTGCTGCGCGACGACAAGTTGCCGCGGGCAGCAGAGCAGTACGTGTTCTTGGCGATCAACACGGAAAAGCCGGAAAATGCCCAGTTTTTGCGCACGATTCCGGTGCAAGCATGGCCTACGTTTTACGTGCTCGACGCTGCGCAGAGCACACCTCAGATCCGCGGGCGCTGGGTGGGTGCGGCATCCCCGCAGCAGTTGATGCTGTTTCTGCGCGATGCTCAACGCGCCCACGAAGCCGCCCGGGCGGGGACGTTGGCCCACGATGATCCGCTCGCGCTAGCGATCGCGGGCGATCAACGGTTTGCGGCCGGAGATCTGGAGGGAGCCGCCGGCAAGTACGCGCAAGCCTTGAGCCGAGCACCGGCGGATTGGCCACGAAGACCGGACACGTTGGTTTCGCAGATCTCGTTGCTCTACAAGACGAAGCAGCTCGGTGCGTGCGTCGATCTCGGCCTTTCCGCCATGGAACAGACCGGCCGTGCAGTGAGCGCAGCCGATTTTTCGTACTACGCGCTGAGCTGCGCCGATGAGCTCGAGCCTTTGGACTTGCGCGTAAGCAAAGTAAGACGCGCCGCAGAGACGAAGCTGAGCTCCCTGTGCGAGGCAGAACAGGTCGACCTCACGGCGGACGATCGCGGCGATGCCTGCGCTTCGCTGCGCGCCGCGCGCAAAGCGTTGAACGATAAGCAGGGCATGAAAGCGGCGGCTGCGACCCGGCTCAAAGTGCTCGAAAACGCCGCGCACGACATGCCGGATGAGGTGGCCCTCACCTACGACTGGGCCCGAGCCGAAACCTTACTGTGGCTGGATAGGGGCGACGAGGCACTTGGGTTTCTGACGACTCGAGAGCGTGCGTTGCCAAAGGATTACAATCCCCCTCACTATCTGGCCCGCGTGTACAAGGAACTCGCGCGTTGGGACGATGGGCTTGCCGCCATCGATCGCGCGCTCGGCCAGGCTTACGGTCCACGTAAGGCGGCGATGCTCGGTTTGAAAGCGGATCTACTGCTGGCTGCGAACCGCAAGGACGAGGCGAAGCGCACCCTAGAAGCGCAGCTAAAGGCTTACATCGCGCTGCCCGAGGGCCAGCAGCCGCAGACGCGGGAGCTAGACGTGAGCGAACGTCTCAGGCAGTGGAAGTAGAGCAAGGCATGCCTTGATGGCACGGCGCGCTACTTGCGCCTCGGTCGTGGACTCGTTGGGCTTGGGGGCGCGGCCGTGCGTGGATCATCGGGCCAACTGTGACGCGGGTAGCGGCGGATAAGCTCGCGGCGAACGCCGTCATAGTGCCGGTCCCAAAATCCGCTCAGATCCGTGGTCACCTGAACGGGCCGCTGGTTGGGCGCGAGCAAGTGAATCACCAACGGTACCTTACCATTGGCAAGCTTGGGCCCGTCGGTCATACCGAAGAAGTCTTGCAGGCGCGACTCGACCCAGGGCGGACGGTCGAGCTCATAGTGAATGGTAAGCTCGCGGCCGGAGGGCAGCTTGAGCTTGCGTGGTGCCAAACGCTCGACGCGCGCTTGCACATCGGAACCAAGCAGACCGGGCAAACTGTGTTCGAGCGGCTCGGCGCGCAGCTCCTCAAAGCTTTGTTTGCCGGCGCTGTGTGCGCGTACCGCTTGCAGAAAGTGCGTTTCATCGAGTGGCAAGACCTGAGGGTCAAAGGGTGCGCAGAATAGACAGCGCCTGCGCCAGGCTTCTACCGTATCAACATCCCAAGGGGCATTGGCGCCGGCCCGCAAGGCAGCTTCTGCCAAACAGGCGCTCACGTCGTCGCTCACCTGCTCACCGCGTGCAGCTCCGGCCCGACTTTCATCGAGCACGAGCCCGTCGTAGCTGATGCGCTGCAGCACGTGCACACGTTGCGTGGGGCCATCAAAGCGCACCTCACGGACTTCGCGGATGTGATCGCTAAAGTACTCGAGCAACCACTCGGGCTCAACGCCGCTTGCGGTACGAATCGTAGCCCCACTGCGGCCACGGTCGTCCGCTTCGACTGCGACCAGCAGCGCTTCTTCTTTGACCACGCTCGCCTCGGCCAGCTGCGCTGAGCCGCCCGCACTGAGCACGATGTCGCGACTATTCTTAGCGCGACGACGGCCGACGCGATCGGGAAAGGCGAGTAAGGTTGCGACACGCATGGCGGTGTCGAAGTCTTGGTCGAAGATCTTGCGCTCGGTGCGGCGGATCGCCTGCAGCAACTGATCCCGCGTGCGCGACACAGCGCGCACTTGGTTGAAGTCGAGGCCGTGGCGGCGGGCGCTGGCAGCGGACACGTCGCCGGCAAGCGCATCGAAAGCATCAAAGCGCGACATCAGGTCGCTTGCACCCACGTCGTCGTGAACTTTGCCGCGCTCGCCGAAAGAGCTGCGCCCAGCGCTACGCAAGTCGCGCTCTCCCAACAGCGCTGCCATCGTTGCCCCCTCCTCGTGGTAACCGCGTTCGGCTGCGGCAACGGCCAAGCGGCCGACGCGTGGGTGCACTGGCATGGCGAGCAACATGCGTCCCAGCGCCGTCACCGCGCCAAGCTCAGAGATCGCACCGAGGCGCTTTAAAAGCGTGTCGGCCGCTTGTTTGGCCGCCTCAGGCGGCGGCTCGAGCCAGCGTAAGGTTTCGGCCTCACCCGCGAGTAAGGCGCGCAGCAAAAGCTCGGTTTCGCACAGATCACTTTTCGCGATCTCTGGCACATCAAAGCGCGGCCGCGCGTCGTGATCGGGTTTGGTGTACAGGCGCAGGCACAAGCCTTCACGCACACGGCCCGCGCGACCTGCGCGCTGCGTGGCAGAGGCTTGGCTTGTCTTCTGCGTGCTGAGCGTAGGCAGGCCGGACCAGGGCGAATGCCCCGCGCTGCGCACAAGCCCCGAGTCGATCACCGCCACTACGCCTTCCAAGGTAAGCGAGGTCTCCGCGATGTTCGTCGACAGGATGATTTTGTGACGTTTTCCCTGTGAAATCGCGCGATCCTGCTCAGCCTTGTCGAGGTCGCCGTGCAACATCGCAAGCTCGAGATCAAACGTCGCGGCGACGTTCGCACAGGCCGTCTGCGCGCGGCGAATCTCGGCGGCACCTGGCAAAAACACGAGCACGTCGCCCTCAAGCCCGCGCACTGCAAGCTTGCGCACCGCAGAAGCCACTTGCTCATCCAAGTGCCGTTCATCCGGTCGCTCGAGATACTCGACGTTCACCGGATAAGCACGACCCGGCACGCGCACGATCGGCGCATCGAGAAAGCTTGCAACCTTTTCCGCATCGAGCGTGGCGCTCATCACCACCAGGCGCAGATCGGGCCTTACGGTTTGTGTCAGGCGTGTGAGTAGCGCAAGCCCCAAGTCCGTGTGCAGAGAGCGCTCGTGAAACTCATCGAGCACGACGGTGTTGACGCCTTTGAGCGCCGGCTCTTCGAGCAGACGACGCGTCAGCAAGGCTTCGGTCAAGAACACCACGCGCGTCTTGTCGCTGATTTCGCGCTCAAACCGCACCACGTAACCGATGCGCTGACCTACGCGTTCGCCGAGCTCCTCCGCCACGCGTCGCGCCGACAAACGGGCAGCTATCCTACGTGGCTCGAGCACCAGCACTTGCCCGTGCTTGGCGAAGCTTGCGCCGAGCAACGCCGGCGGTAAGCGCGTCGTTTTGCCCGCTCCCGGCTCGGCCACGAGCACGAGCCGCGGCACGCTTTCCAGCGAGCGCAGGATCTCGGGCAAGAAGGCATCGATCGGCAGCAGCATCTACAGCGACTTGGCGCGCACGCTTAAGGCCCTGGCCTAGTCGCGCGTCAGTTTGCGATACTTGATGCGGTGGGGCTGCAGTGAGTCCGCCCCCAAGCGGCGCTTTTTGTCTTCTTCGTAGTCTTGGAAGTTGCCCTCGAACCAGACGACCTTACTGTCGCCTTCGAAGGCCAAGATGTGCGTGGCGATGCGATCGAGAAACCAGCGATCGTGGCTGATCACCAACGCACAACCTGCAAACTCATCGAGCGCGGCTTCGAGCGAGCGTAAGGTATCGACGTCGAGATCGTTGGTGGGCTCATCGAGCATCAGCACGTTGCCGCCGCTCTTGAGCACCTTGGCCAGATGCAACCGATTGCGCTCGCCGCCAGACAAGAACTTCACGAGCTTCTGCTGGTCCGAGCCCTTGAGGTTGAACCAGCCGCAATACGCCCGCGCGGAGATCTCTTGCTTGCCGATCAGCAAGGTGTCCGATCCGCCGGAGATCTCTTTGTAGACCGTGTTGTCGCCGACCAGGCTGTCCCGATTCTGATCGACGTAGGCAAGCTTCACCGTCTCGCCGATTTGCAGGGTGCCGGTGTCGGGCTTCTCGAGCCCGGCCAGCATCTTGAACAGCGTGGTCTTGCCGGCGCCGTTGGGGCCGATGATACCGACCACCGCCGCCTTGGGTACCTTGAAGCTTACGTTCTCGAACAAGACCTTGTCGCCAAAGCTCTTGCCGATATTCGTGGCTTCAAACACCAGGTCACCCAAGCGCGGACCCGGTGGGATCGCGATTTCGTTGGGATCGCGCTTGGCTGAATCCGAGTCTGCTAGCAGGCGGTCGTAGGCGGCAAGACGCGCCTTACTCTTGGCCTGACGCGCCTTGGGTGAAGAACGCACCCAATCGAGCTCGCGCGAGAGCTTGCGCTGACGTGCACTCTCCTGCTTCTCTTCTTGCGCCAAGCGCGTGCGCTTCTGCTCAAGCCAGCTTGAGTAGTTGCCCTTGAAGGGAATCGCCTTGCCGCGGTCAAGCTCGAGGATCCACTCCGCGACGTTGTCGAGGAAGTAGCGATCGTGGGTGACCGCCACCACGCAGCCTGGATACTGGGCAAGGTGGAGCTCGAGCCAGGCGACCGACTCCGCGTCCAAATGGTTAGTCGGCTCGTCGAGCAAGAGCAGATCGGGCTTTTTCAGTAGGACCTGGCACAGCGCGACGCGACGTCGCTCACCGCCGGAGAGCACCGCGAGCTTGGCATCGGGCGGCGGCAGACGCAGCGCGTCCATCGCCAGCTCCAGATGGTGATCGAGACTCCAGGCGTCAGCTGCGTCGATCTGATCCTGCAGTCTCGACTGCTCGGCTAACACCTTGTCCATCTCCGCGTCCGACATCGGCTCGCCGAGCTTCATGCTGACGGCCTCGAACTTGGACAGCAGCTCACGCGTCGGGATGACCGCACGTTCAATGGCGTCGATCACGGTTTCGGCATCTCCGAGATCAGGCTCCTGGGCGACGTAGCCGATCGTGGCACCAGGCCTGGCCCAGGCTTCGCCGGTGTACTCCTTGTCGACACCGGCCATGATGCGCAAGAGCGAGCTCTTGCCGGTGCCGTTGACACCGAGCACGCCGATCTTGGCGCCGGGCAAAAATGATAGGTACACGTCGGAGACAATCTTCTTGTCCGGCGGGTGGACCTTCATCAGGTCCTTCATCGTGTAGATGTAGTCGCTCATCGAAGCGCAGCGTAGCGCGATGGTCGGCGATTACACGCGAAATTCAGCCTCAACCGGGCCCGTCCGCAAGCGTGGATGAGCGCGCGCAAGCGCCATTCCTCGCGCTAATCCGTTGCGCAAGACATAGTCGGGCAGGCCGCCGCCCGTCGCCGTCGACATCGAGCGCGAGCGTTAGCGCGTCGCGCGCGGACTCGCGCTCGAGCTTGTGCCCTTACGCGCCGGGCTTGCAAAGAAACCCTGCGCACTTTCGTGCTGCGCTGCCCGCACGGCTGTGCAGATGCGAATCGACTCGAGCGCGAGCTTGAGCTCTCGCGGAGCACCCGCGATCTGCTCGGCTTTTGGCGCAAATAGCGCCTCCACGGCCCGTGCCTTGTCTTCGCTGCAGAAGCTGCCGAATACGGAGATCACGCGGCTACCGCGATGCTCGCTGACGCGGGAAAGAAACGTATCCAAGTGCTGCTGGACCCACTCGAAGGCGCCGTCGCGGGTTTCCACGCGCGCAGCTTGCGCCGACAACGGTACGATCGTTTCGTTCATGCGCAGCCGCGGATCGAGCGCGAGATCGAGCACGCGAACGCCAAGCGCCGGGTCCTTGGTCGCACTCAACGCGTTGAGCAGACGCGTGCGCGCCATGCCGTCGTCCGCCGCGAGTAGCTGCTCCTGTGCACGGTCAAAGACCGGCACGCCGCCGTCCTGCACTGCGACCATCAGCGCTGTCTCCAAAAGCTCATGGGGCAGTTGCGCGAGGCGTGCGTCTTCTCCGAGGCCGAGCTGCGCGCGACCTAGCTTGAGTAGATCCGCTCGCAATGCGGGATCTTGGGCATCGAAAGCCATCGACCGCACGAGCAGCGCGCGCGTCAGCTTCGCTTCACCATCGACCGCTTGCTTGAGCTTCGGAAACAGACCGTGCTTGACGTAGAGCGGCCCGACCAATGTCTTCATGCGCGCGCGATAGGCAGGCCAATGCTCAGGTTCGAGCAGCGTTTCGCGCACGAAGTTGAAGCCATCGATCGAGGCCTCGAGCACCGGACGCAGCTCCGTCTTACCGAGCGTCTCGAGCACCGACAAGACACGGGCCGCCTGGAGCGTGCCCGAGCGCAACGCCGCGTGCGCATTGATGGCAAACGACATCTGCTCCGCTGCGCTCAGGTTGTGCTTGGCGGCGAGCAACGCGTCGAGCTCTTTATCCGAAAGCGACCAGCGGTAGTAGCCCGTGGCCCCTGCGTTGGGCATCACCCAGCTCGGACAGCTCGTCGCCGTGAGCGCGACCTGTTCTTCCGGCTTCACGAGCAGACTGCACTGCTCTTTGATCTCAGTGCCTACCGCATAACGCGCGCAAAACGGAATCTGCCAGGTCTTATCGCGCGCGGTGCTGACGCCCAGTGGGAAGTAGCGCGACTGTTTGATCGTCAGCTTGGGTGCAGGCCCCGCACAATCGAGGGTCGTCTCGAGCAAAGGGACGCCAGGCTGCTCGAGAAAACTTACGAACGCAGACTCGAGTGGGCGTTTGGAGGCTTCGCTCAGGGCGGCGATAAGATCGCTTGCTGTCGCGTTTCCGAAACGATGGCGCTGCATGTACAGGCGCAAACCATCGCGAAATTTCTCTGGGCCCACGTAACGCTCGAACATCGAGAGCATGGCGCCACCCTTACTGTAGGTGATCGAATCAAAGGCGTTGCCGATGTCGTGATCGGTCAGAATCGGCTGGCGAATCTGACGTGCGCTTTGCTGACTATCCACGCTCATCGCGTAATGCACGTAACCCAGCGCAGACAGCTCCGACTGCATCTCAGGGTAAAGCTCCTTGATCACCCGCCCGCCCATCCAGGTGGCTGACGCTTCGTTCAACCAAATGTCATCCCACCAGGGCATCGTGACGAGATTGCCGAACCACTGATGGGCAAGCTCGTGCGCGTTGACGTAAGCAAAGGCGCGCTTTTGCCCTTCGGGCGCGTCGTCTCTGATCAACAGCAGGGTATCGCGATAGGTGATAGCGCCCGCATTCTCCATCGCACCTGCGGCAAAATCCGGCACCGCGATCAAGTCCAGTTTGTCGTAGGGATAGGCGATGCCGAAGTAGTGCTCAAGACTCTGCAGCATGGCGGGCGTCTCGCGCAACGCATAGGCGAGGTCTGCGCCGCGGCCTTTGACTGCCACGCCGCGCAAGGGCAGCAGGCGATCACGCTCGGCCGAGGCGGGCATGTCCGGCGCGGTCACCACGTCGAAGGGACCGACCGCAAAAGCGAGCAGATAGGTAGGCAGCTTCTCGGTGGTGGCAAAGCGCACCTCGCGCAGCTCCGGAGAGTAAGGTTTCGATGACAGCTCACGGGTGTTGGCGATAGCGACGTGATCGGTCGGCACGCGCAGCGTGACATCGAAGGGCGTTTTGAAACGCGGTTCGTCAAAACTGGGGAAGGCTTCGCGTGCGGCGATCGCCTCGAACTGTGTGAACGCGTAATCGAGGCCCTGCGCCTTGGCGCGGTACAAGCCCTTGAGCCCATCGACATAGGGTGCGTCGAACGTGATCTCGAGACGCACCGGGCCGGGACCAACGGGCTCGCCGAGCTTCACCGCCGCAAGACCCCGTTCGCTCACCTGCTGCAGCGTGCCCATATGGGGTTGCGCATCCGGCGTCACCACACGCACGTCCCTAGCGTGCAGGCCGCGCGCATGCAGATAGATGGTGGAGCGCGGTCGATCGAGGGCGAGGTCGATCACGACCTTACCATTGAACGTCGCGCGTTGCGGCACGATCTCGAGGGTCAGCGCATAGCGCAGCGGCTGCGTGTCGGCGGGCAAGCGACCCTCGGTCAGCTTTTCTCCATCGCCGTCGGGGGCAGGCAACGGCGCGTGCACAGGAGCGCTGGGAGCACCGGCGTGGCCACAGCCAGCAGCTACAGAGCTGCCGAGAGCAAGGCCTGACAGCAGGAGCGAAACAACGCGAAAGGTCTGGGCTGCATGCATAGGCGCGCAACGTAGCAGCTCCACGCCACGTGCCGAAAGAGCGGCTTCCGCCCGCACGTCTGACCTACGGCTGGCCTGTGAGCAGGCGCAGACCAAAGTAACTCAGGCTCGAAACGAGCGCGGCTGCAGGAATCGTGAACACCCAGGCCCAGACGATGCGACCGGCAACGCCCCAACGTACCGCGCTGAACCTCCGTTCGGATGCGCCGACGCCGATGATCGAGCCCGTGATGGTATGGGTGGTCGAGACAGGCACGCCTACAAACACGGCCAGGGCGAGCGTCACGGCACCGCTTGTCTCGGCGCAGAAGCCGCCCACCGGCTTGAGCTTGGTAATTTTCATGCCCATCGTGCGCACGATGCGCCAGCCGCCCGACAAGGTGCCGAGGCCCATGGCGGCGTGACACGACAACACCACCCAAAGCTGAGGCTCGGCATGGTCTGCACCGGGCTGAAGCCCCGCGCTGATCAGCAGCAACGTGATGATGCCCATGGTCTTCTGGGCATCGTTGCCGCCGTGACCGAGCGAGTACAAAGCAGCGGACACCAGCTGACCACGACGAAAGAAGCGGTCCACGCGACCGGGACGCCACTTGCCAAAACCTGCGCGCACGATCTTGAACAGAATAAACCCGAGCACCATGCCCATGGTTGGCGCGATCACGATGAAGATCAGAGTCTTACCGAAAACCCTGGGATCGAGAATCGCAAGGTCAGGCGTGTGCGAGAGCGCGGCGCCAGCAAAGCCACCCATCAGCGCGTGGGACGAAGAGGACGGCAGGCCCCACCACCAGGTCAGAAGATTCCAAAGGATCGCGCCGATCAGCGTTCCCAAGATCACGTTGTTTGTGATCGCTGTCAGCGCGACGCCCTTGGCGATCGCAGCCGAGACGTGGCTCGGAAACACCAGGAAGGCGGCAAAGTTGAAGAACGCTGCCCAGACCACGGCCGCGCGCGGCGACAGCACGCGTGTCGACACCACGGTGGCTATCGAGTTGGCTGCGTCGTGAAAGCCATTGATGTAGTCAAAGACGAGGGCGACACAGACGATCAGAAGAACGAACGTGGTCATCAGCCGTGCTCCAGCACGATTCCCTCGATGATGTTGGCCACGTCTTCGGCACGGTCCGTGGCTGTCTCGATCGATTCGAGCACATCGCGCCACTTCATGACCTCAAGCGGATCGGTGCCACCGTTGAACAGCCTGGCGAGGCTGCGGCGGAAGATCTGATCGGCGTCGTGCTCATGCCGATTGATGTGCATGCAGGCATCGAGGATCGGTTTGACGTCCTTGATGTTTTGCAGGAGGCCGACCGCGCGCTCGATTTCGATGCAAGAGAGCTGCAGGATCTTGGCAAGCTCGATCGCCTCGGGGCGCACCGTATTGATCTTGTACAGCGAGATGCGGTCGCTTGCCGCCTCCGTGAAGTCGAGCACGTCATCGAGCTTGGTGATCAGCTGGTAGATCTCTTCGCGATCGAGCGGCGTGATCCAGGTCTGGTGCAACGCGAGCACCGTGTCGTGGGTGAGCTTGTCGCCCTCATGCTCGATGTCGTTGATCTTCTGAGAGATCATCTCCGCGCGCTCCGGATGCTCCAGCATCTCGATCAGGAGACCGCACGCGCGAACTGTGCACGGGGCGTGGGCCGTAAAGGCCTCCCAGAAGACCTTGTCTCTTGTGAGCGACATGCGGGTTGACTCTCCCTTGCGGATTCGCGGCGCGAGGAAAGCCGACGAACTGGGCGGCGTCAAGGCGATGTCACGCTCGGGTAACACGAATGACGCATTTGTCACAGCGAAGTCACACCATACGGACTTTGCTGGAGCGTAGCTCCCGCGGTCCCTGACCCGGAGCGCGTGCTAAGGCCTGGTCGTGGCTCAACCTAACCATCCAGTGCTTGAACCCAGTCCGTATGCTGTCGCACGTGGACGCGCGCTAACGAGCGCTCCGCTCGGCCAGCAATACGCCGCCAGGCTCGGCGTCGAGCCCGCCGCGCTATTTGCGTTCATCACCGACTTTCCGCGCCTGCCCGAGTGGATGCCGTTGCTCAAGCGCGTGACCGTCGACAACAGCGAGGCGGAGGTCGCAGGCCAAGTCGGCGCCGTGCGCTTGATCGAGGCGCCCGCTGCCCCCGTCACGCGCGAACGCGTGGTCGCTTTTGAACAAGACAAGCTTCTTGCCTATTCGGCAAGCGATGCCTCGCTGATGGGTATGCTGCGCAATCACTTGGGCGTGCTGACCTGCGAGCCGCACCCCGATGGTGGCACTTGGTTCAGCTGGCTTTCCTACGGCGAGCCCGGCGCGGTGCCGATGGGGTGGTTGGGCAACCCGATGTTCCGCTTCATGATCGGCCGCAGCGTGAAGAACTTACAGCGACGCTTTCCGGTCTGAAGAATGCGTCGGGACTGGCTGGATGGAGCATCGGCTTCAAGCTTGCGCTGGGCGCTGTTGTTGCTCGCTTTACTTGCGATCTATGCACTCGGTAAGGTTTACGGTCTTGACCAGTATCTCGAGGCGACTCGCTTGCGAAAGGCCGTTGCCGAAGCGGGCAGTCTAGGTCCCGTGCTGTTCGTCGCGATCTTCGTGGTCGCGGTCGTAGCGCAGGTACCGGGTGTACCTTTTGTGTTGCTCGCGCCGGCCTTGTTTCCGTGGCCCGCGGCCTGGCTCTTGTGCATGCTCGCGAGCAACCTGGCCGTCATGCTCAACTTCGAGCTAGTACGAAGGATCGGCGGCCAGCCTCTTGCGCAGATCAAACGCCCGCTGTTGCGGCGAATCTTTGCATCCCTCGACGCCCAACCGGTGCGTTGCATCGCGCTGCTGCGCACCCTGACGATCATGTTCCCACCGGTGACGAGTGCGCTTGCGCTGACGCGCGTGAGCGCCAGGGATCACGCGTTGGGCTCGGCTCTGGGTATGTTCGCGCCGATCACGGCGCTGCTGCTGGCGGGCTACCTGCTCGTGCATTGAGCAAGAAGTCAGCTGCGGCGGCGATCGCTTCGTCGATATTTTGCGCGTGCGCGCGGCCACTTTTCTTGCGTGGCTCAAGCGAATGGTCGCCATCTTCGATGTAACGCAGCGAGATGCAAGACGGTAAGGTCAGCGCGGCCAGCTGCTCGCGGGTACCGAATGGATCGCGCGTGCCCTGCACAATCAGCGTTGGCGTTGCGAGCGACGCGATGCGGGTCAAGCGCTCAAGCCCCGCTTTCTTGGGTGGAAAGAACGGATAGCCAAAAGCCACCACCGCGCGCACCCCGAGCTCATCGGCGATATGCGTGGCGATGCGCCCGCCGAGTGACTTTCCCCCGATCG
>JBBSJC010000185.1:0-13836 GCA_038257655.1 Polyangiales bacterium
CGGCTTCGAGCAGCCCCGGCGTGCCCCAGCGATCCATGTGCGGATCGCCTACCTGCGCGACCGGACAAAAGTAAGACATCTTGCTGGCCGTGTAGGGGCCGTAAACCAAGCACAAGTCGGCAAGGGCGCGCCATGCGCCGTGATTGTGCGGCTCCTTGGCAAGCCCGTATTGCAGCATCGCGATCTTACTCTGTTCAAAGCGGCCGATCTGAGCAAAGGGCGTCTGACAAACGACGACGTCGAAGAGCCCGTCGAGGCTTGCCATGCGCTGGCTGTCCCAGACGAGCACGGGCACGTCGGCCTCGGCGATGAATTGACTCCAAAAGCCTTCGCCCAGCGCCGCACGCTTTTCGAGGACGAGCACACTGCCCTCGGTCGCGCGCGCAAGCTCCAGAAACCGCAGCATCTGAAACGGGTTCCAGCCAACGAAACCAAAGGCAGGCCTCGGACCGTCACGCATGCTGTGAAATTTCGACAATCAGCTTCTCCCGAACACCGTAAGCGCAGCCTGTTATTCACGCTCACAGCTGGCCCGCGATTGCGCAGCCGGTCGTAGCGCACGCGGAACGAGCCTGAAAGGCCAGCACACCTGCGAGCGAAATGACTGTTTACACACACGGTGCGCTAGAGCGCCATCCCTGCCATTCCCCCATCCCCGCCGGGCGCGCCATCCCCGCCGGGCGCGCCATCCCCGTCAGGCGCGCCTTCGCTCAAAGCTCAGGTGAAAACCTCAACCCGGCAGGCGTCCTCGTTTTCACGTTCAACTGTGATCTGCGTGCCGATGAACATACGAATCAGCTCGATTTGCGTCGTCGCATGGGAGGTGAGCTCCAGGGTGCGGAACATGCCGCCTGCGCCGAGGGCCATCGGCAACAATAACTGGTCGGCCAGATGCTCGCCCACCGGTACGTCGGATGCGATAAAACGCTGCACTTCGTGGGCGACCTGCTCACCGACATGCTCGGCTGAGATGCCCTTTTCGCCAAAGCCCACGAGCAACTCGGTGGCGTGCTCGAACACCAACTCTGCAAGCAGAGCATTGCCCGGGCCCAGCGAATCGGGCACGAGCACGACGCGCCCGTAGCTGCGATCCCAACCCAGGCGTGCAAGCAAGACCTCGAGCTCGCGTTGACCTAGCTGGTCAGGCAGATTCGATACCAGCGCCGTGATGTGCCGCTCCACGAGCGCTCCCCGCGCCTGCAGCTCTAACTTGCTTAGCGCGTCCGAGGGCGTGATCAGCACGCGCACGCGCCCACCACCCGCTGGGTAAAAGCCATGACGCTCGAGCTTGGCGTCAACTTGGGCGCCCATGCGCGCGAGCACCGGCAGAAACACCTGGCTGACAAATTCGAAGGGAGGCGAGGTGGGGTTGTGGGTGCCGCCCTCGATGGTCAGGGTCGAGGGCAGCGTCGCGCGCAACAACGGCACGAGCACCGTCTGCAACACGAGCATGGTGCTGCCCGCTGTCCCGACGGCAAAATGCAGATCGCCACCGCGCAGGGAGCGGGGCTTGAAGGTGAGCTCTGTGGAGGCGACGCTGGCGCCCTCGACGTCGGCTTCACCGACCGCCTGTGCCGCGAGCACGGACGTCAGGTGCTGACGCATCAGACCGGGCCTCTTACGGCCCGCACGAATGTTGCGCATCACGAAGGGTTCGCCTGTCACAAGCGAGAGCGAAAGCGCAGAGCGTATCAACTGCCCGCCGCCCTCCCCCATGGAACCGTCGATACTAATCATGCCGAACCCTTCACACCCACGACCCTTACACGCACGACCTACAGACCTACGATTTACAGACGCACGCCTTGCAGACAAACCATCGGACGCAAGGTATGCACGATCTCGACTCTATCTGCCATCCGCGGCGCGAACGACAGGTCGATGTGAAACGCGGGTTTGCGACGCTTTGGCGCAAGCAAGCCGGCCACCTGCCTGCGCTAGCGCTGTTTGGCGCTGCGCGTCACGCTAAGCGATGCCCCGCACCCTGCGTAGCCTTACGCGCTGGCTCATCGCATCCGCGCTGTGCGTGACAGGAACCAACGGCTGCGAGCGAAGGGAGCAGAGCGTGCAGGTGTCTCCGAACGATCCGCGCATCCAGTATCTTGGCGCCTTTGATCAGCGTGAGCCGACCGCCCCGCGCTTTGCTTGGCCTGCCACAGAGGTAAGGCTTACCTTTCGAGGCACGAGCGTAAGCGCTGAGCTCAGCGATGCGCCCCTGGACGATGAGACCCGTCAGACCGATTGGCTGGCGGTTCAGGTCGACCAGCTGCCCATGACAAAGCTCGCGTTGTTCGAAGGCAAAAAACGCTATGAGTTGGCACGCGCGCTGCCACCGGGTGAGAACACCATTCGCTTGATCACACGTACCGAGCCAGAAGTCGGCACAATCACGCTACACGGTTTGACGCTCTCTGCCGGCGCCACTGTGCGCAGCGTCCCGCGACCAGCCAAGCGTCTGCTGTTCGTGGGTGATTCGATTACTGCAGGCTACGGCAACGAAGGGGCAAACCCGCAGTGCCCCTATTCCCCCAGCACCAGCGATGCCGCGCGCACGTTTGCAAGTCTTGCAGCACAGGCACTCGGGGCCGAGGCGTTCGTCAGTGCGTGGTCGGGTAAGGGTGTTATGCGCAACTATGAGGCGCGGGACGTGTCGACCATGCCAACGTTGTTCCTGCGCGTGCTCCCCGGCGATCCCTCCTCGCCTGAGCTTCCGCGCACGCCCGCTCCCGACGCGATTGTGGTCGCCCTCGGCACCAACGATTTCCTTCTTGGCGTGCCCGAAGAGCAGGCCTTTTTGGCCGCCTATCGGGCGCTGCTGCTTCGGCTGGATCAGCGCGCAAAAGGGGCGCCCGTCTTGCTCGTGCTCGGGCCGATGCTCTCAGACGACCACCCGCAGCCCCATGCGCGCTCGACCCTGAGACGCTGGTTGTCGTTGCTCAAGCGCGAACGCGAGCAAGCCTTCGCCAAGGTGGGCTTGCTTGAACAGTGGGCCCGTCCGGCAGAAGGCTTAGGCTGCGATTTCCACCCCAACCTGCGCAGCCACGCGCGCCTAGCCAACGAGCTGAGCCAGGCGCTCAGAAAACTGTGTGAATGGTAAGTAAATAGTGTTGCAAGTTGCGAATGCTCATTAACCTTAGTAGCGATTCACTAAGCTCTAAGCGTCGCGTTGGCAGGCCCAGTACAGTGCTGCTTTACGAGGGCAAGTAAGCTTTCGAGCTCCACGGGCTTGCGCAGGCACTCGGCAGCGCCGAGGCCGCGCGCCGCTTGCGCAAGATTGCGCTCCGCGGACACTAGAATCACGGGAATCTGAGCCAGGCGAGGGTGTTTGTGCAGCTGACGCATCAGCTCTGGGCCATCCATCACCGGCATATTGAGATCGAGCAAGATCAAGGCCGGCATTTCCCCCTGCTGCAGGCGCGCAAACGCTTCGGCACCGTTGCAGGCAGTGACGACCTCGTAGCCAGCCATCTGCAGCGCATCGCCCATCGCCTCCAGGCATTCAGCATCATCTTCGACGACAAGCAGCCTCTTTGGCTGGCTCGAGCCGTCGCGCTGTACCTCCGCCAAGGGCAACGTGAAACAGAAGGTACTGCCGCGCCCCTCGTCGCTCTTGACCCAGATGCGCGTGCCGTGGGCGTCGATCACACTTTTGGCGATAAACAGTCCGAGCCCGACTCCTCCGTGAGGGGCTTTGTGACCTCCTCCCTTCCAATAGCGATCGAACAGATGCGGGATCTGGGCAGCGGAGATACCCGGCCCGGTATCCGAGATCGAAAAGCAAAGCTGCCCCTCTAACTCCTCCGCGGCGACGCTAATGCAGCCACCCGGAGGGGTGAACTTGAGCGCGTTGCCGATCAGATTCGAAAATACCTGCAGTATGCGATCGCGATCGCAGTAGACCGGGGGCAAGTCGCTGCGAATCCGCCGCTCCAGTCGCACCTGCTTGGCCGCCATCAACGGCTCGCCAATCTGCAAGGCCTCCTCGATCAGCTGCTTTGAGCAGGTCTTGCAGCTTTCGATCGTGAAGCGACCCGCCTCGATCGTCGTCGCCGTCAGCAGGTGATCAATCAAGCGATTCATGCGCTCGACCGAACGCGTGATCGTCTCGATCTGCTTGCGTGTTTTGCGCCGGTCGCTGATGTGCGGCGGAGGCCCCATGATGCTGGCGCTGAGCGAGATCGCGTTCAGTGGGTTGCGCAGATCGTGGGACACGATGGCGAGCAGGTTTTCCTGCAGCTGCACCGCCACCTGCGCGCGTTGATAAAGCCGTGCGCTTTCAAAGGCCAACGCCGAGCGAAATGCGACCTCCTCGGCAAGTCCCAAGTCACTTGCATCATAGCGACGACCTGACCATTGGCCGAACACCATCAAACCGCTGAGCTGGTCATGAACCGCCAAGGGGACGACCATCATGGAACGCGTCTCCAAAGCGTCGACGATGCGCGCGAGCGCAGGCCATTGCTGCCAAGCTTCCGCCAGCGCGGCACTGGGGTAATCGGAGACTAAGATCGATTTACGCTCCTCGAGCATGCGCAAAAGAGGCGGACTGTCGAGCGGCAGTCTAACGTCGGGCGGGATCGTGGGCTGCGCTCTGCCCGCCGGCCTCTCGGCGAGGGCCGCTTCGATCAGCCGCAGCTCCTCGTCCTCCCCGACGTAGACCAGACAGTAGTCCGCTACCCGAGACACCAAAATCTTAGCGATCCGCGCCAAAGCCTCGCGGACCGCATCCGGACTGAGCTTGCCTGAGAGCTCCTTTGCGGTGTCCGCCAAGATGCGCAGCCGTTCGCGCTCGGTGCTCTCTACTACCTCGAGCCGCGCGATTTCGATCGCAAAGCCTACGCGCGTCGCATAACGCTCGAGCTGCTGGCGTTCGTCCTCGCTGAACGCGCGCGCGTGGCGCGCAGGGAGCGCGGCCTCGCTGATTGCTGGCTCTGACTCGCTCACCCAGAGCTCAAGCTGCCCGAGCTCCGCTTCGCCGTAGCAGATGGCGGCCCGCAGCAGCTGACTTGCGCGCACCTCCTCGCTTGGGCACGCAAGGCCACTGAGCACGCGTGAGGGCGACGCCGACCTGCCGTCCGAACGGCTGACGAGGCTTGCACCACTCGCAGCTACGAGCTGCCGCGCTTCGTCGGCAATTACCTGCAGCAAGCCAGGAACAGTAAGCGCAGAGGCGCCCGCAAGCGCCTTGGAAACGGCCATCACGGCGCGGTCCAGGGCCTCGAGCTGCGCACGCATGCGCCGTTCAGAATCACGCGCACGTTGCTCTTCCGCCTCGGCACGCTTACGTGCAGTAAGGTCAGTGAGCGCTGTGCGAAACGCGACGGCATGCCCCTTCCCATCCAACACCGGCGCGCTTACCACCTGGACCTGCATCACACCCTTGGACGTGGACTCTATGCTGAGCTCACTCATGACGGGCAGGCGCGTGCTCGCGCACTGCCGCAGGTGCGCCCAAAGCGCTTCCGAATCGGACAAACCAACCACAGACAAAAATGGCTTGCCCACCAGCTCCTGCCGAGATTTGCCGAGCAAGCTTGCGCCGCTCAGATTGAGCGCTTTGATCAGGCCGGCCTCGTCGAACGTGTAGTAGGCAATCGGCGCGAAGTCGTACGGGTCTTCGTAGCGAGCCCGTGACTCTTCGAGCGCGCCTTGGGTATCGCGCAACGTCTGGTTTTGCGCCTCCAGCTCGCGTTGGTGGGTTTGCAGCTCCTGCACCAGCCGCGCATTACCCGCCGTCGCCAGCTTGGCTTCCTCTCGCGCTTCCTCTCGGGCTTCCTCTCGCTTGGCTTCGCTCATACCGGTTTTTGCGTTCGGTTGTTGCGGAGAGTTTTGATAGCTCATGGACCTGTCCCACCTCGAACCACGACGAGCGGTGCCCATAAAGTGACCTCACGGCGGGTGTGCGTAGCCTGCTGCCGAAAGTCTGCGGCCGATGTTACCTCGGTTTGCTGCTTGCCCGGTCACTTGCCGTCATTCAGCGAGCCGTGGACCACGCTACCACGCGCAGCGATTCATATCTGTCATCTCGTCGTAAAAGACGTCCCGTTTGGCCGGCACGTCAGAGACGGGAGTCGACCTTACCGAGCCCAAGCAGCGCGACACCCTAACGTTGCTTGCGACGCGCACGGGTAGACGGGCGCACGCGATCTGTTCCCGCAGCAGGGTTGCCCGGAGCAGGAGTTGTCGCAGACGGAGCCGCAGCCGGGCGACCCACATTGGGAACTACCCCCAGCAGAATGGTCCGCAGCGTATATGAGTGTCTCACCGCAAGCAGGAGAGTCGCGGCTGGCTCCCGTTGAGGCAAAACGCCGCGCCAAGGTCACGATGTCTGCGGCTGGGCGCGCAGCCGCTGGATTTGCTTGCGTCTGCGAGACTAGCTGGCGCACAAAGTAAGCACGCGCTTCAACCCCGTCATGGCTTGAGAGCAACGCTGCAGGTCAGCCTGGTGCAAGCAGACCGGCAGCGTGGCGCGTGGTCACCTTACTGTGGAGAAACCCATGCAACGACTATCAACACGTTTGCAGCGTGTGCTGGCAAGCTGCGTCCCCCAGCGCGGAGCTCTAAGCATTTTCTGTGGAGTCCTGATGACTGTCGGAGCAGCCTGCGGGCAGCAGACAGATCCGGATGAGGACAGCTTGTCGCACGTCAGTCAACTTGCGGTATTGCCAGCCCAATTTACGGAGGCACGGGTCGCTGGCGTGCCCGGACCAACGGCGCTCGCCTTTCTTCCGGATGGCGCGCTGCTGGTGAGCACGCAGGGCGGAACATTGCGCGTCATTCGCGACGGCGCGCTGAAGGCCGCGTCTGCACTCGACCTAAGCTCGCGACTGTGCCGAAACTCAGAGCGCGGTCTGCTCGGCGTGGCAGTGGACCCAGACTTCGCACAGGCGCCCTACGTGTACCTGTTTTACACGTTCAATAAGTACGGAAGTTGCGCGAACAATCAGCCAGGCACCTCCCCCGTCAACCGCGTCTCGCGCTTTAGTTACGATCCGGCCACGGACAAGGTAAGCCTCGCGAGCGAGCTCGTGCTGCTTGACAACATCCTGTCGCTGGCCGGCAATCACAACGGCGGCGATCTGCACTTCGGTGGCGACGGCATGCTCTACGTCAGCGTCGGCGATTCGGGGTGTCAGCTCGACAACGCCGGTCTGTGCGCGGGCGGAAATGGCAACGCCCTGTACACCTCGATCCTGAGCGGCAAGATGTTGCGCATCCTGCGCGATGGCCGGATCCCGACCAGCAATCCGTTGGTGGGCATGACGGGAGCTGTACGTTGTGCTGCACCCGGCACCACGCCCAACTACGTGCTTAACAACCAGCAGCGCTGCACCGAGATCTTCGCCTGGGGTCTGCGCAATCCCTTCCGATTTGCGTTCCGGCCTGGCACGAGTGAGTTCTTCATCAACGACGTGGGCCAAAATCGTTGGGAGGAGATCGATCGCGGTCAGCGCGGTGCAAACTACGGCTGGAACACTCGCGAAGGCTTCTGCGCACGGAACTCGACCACCGATTGCGGACCTGCTCCTGCCGGCCTTACCAATCCGATCTATGCCTACGGTCGCGACAACGGCTGCGTTTCGATCACCGGCGCTGCGTTTGTGCCCGACGGAGCCTTTGGCCCCGACATGAACGGAGCTTACCTTTACGGTGACTACGGCTGCGGCACCATCTTCAAGCTGACGTCTTCCGGCGGCACGTTCAGCGCGACGCCCTTCGTCACGGAGCTGGGCAGCAGTAGCGTGGTGTCGATGCGCTTTGGCCCGTCTGCCACTGGTCAGAGCTTATATTATACCACCTATGCAGAGGGCGGCGAGGTGCGACGCATCGACTACACGGGCAACGCCAACCGCGCACCGACCGCTCTCATCTCTGCCTCGCCCACGACCGGTAGCATCCCCCTGAGCGTACAGTTCGATGGCAGCGCCAGTCGCGACCCTGATGCGGGTGACACGCTCAGCTATCGCTGGACCTTTGGCGATGGCAGCGGCCTCACGACGACGGCGCCCACCACCCAGCACACCTATCTCAATGCGGGCTCCTATCTCGCCACCCTTGTCGTCACGGACCAGCGCGGTTTGAGCTCGAGCGCAGTTTCGCTAACGATCAGTGCGGGCAACACGCGACCGGTCGTCAACCTGACAAGCCCCGCCGAAGGCAGCACGTTTTACGTGGGGCAGACGATTCAGCTGCGTGCGAGCGCAACGGATGCCGAAGATGGCAGCTTGCCGGATAGCGCGCTCAGCTGGACGGTGGTCAAGCATCACGCGCAGCATACCCATCCGTTTTTCGGCCCGACGCCGGGCAACTCCTCCAGCATCGTCACGGAGGGACCAGAGGACCTGGCTGCCGCCAGGAACAGCTACTTGGAGGTGCGCGTCACGGCCACCGACCGCAGCGGTCTATCGAGCACGGTATCCCGGCAGCTTTTACCGCGGGAGGTGTTCCTTACCTTTCGTACGCAGCCGAGCGGCCTCAAGTTGCTCTTGAATAATAGCGATACGATAAGCGCCCCCAAGACGATCACCTCCTGGGAGCGTTGGCAGCTGACGGTCAGCGCCTCATCCCAGCGCGACGCTTCAGGCAACCCCTGGCTGTTCTCCTCCTGGTCTGACGGGGGTGCAAGACAACATGTGATCGTCACCCCGGCAGCGGACACGACCTATACCGCGACCTTCGTCCCTGGCTTCAAAGCACGTGTCAACTTTCAGCCTACCGGCTCCCCCGTCCCAGAAGGGTATGTGGCGGATACAGGGGCAGCTTTTGGAACCCGCGGCAACGGTCTGAGCTTTGGCTGGAACGCGAGCACCGCCGAAAGCCGTGACCGAAACGCAGCAAACTCCGCAGACCAGCGTTACGACACGCTCAATCATATGCAGAAACCGAGCAACCCCGACGGGCGCTGGGAAATCGCCGTGCCCAATGGCGCCTACGACGTGCGCGTTGTCATGGGTGACCCCGGCTACTTCGATAGCGTCTTCCGACTCAATGCAGAGGGCGCGCAAATCCTGGGCGCTACGCCGAGTACGAGCAGTCGCTGGAAGGAGGCAAACGCCGTCGTTCAAGTCAGCGACGGACGGCTCACGCTGAGCAACGGCACTGGGGCGAGCAACAACAAGCTGTGTTTTATCGAGATCACAGCGCGCTGAGGGCGTGTGTCATGAGACGATAGGGACGCGGGTCGCCCCGCGCGTGGTGACCGCTAAACTTTCGGACCGGTCGCGTCCTTCTTGACAGGGCTGACGACTGTGCGTGACGGCACTTGGGGCCGGGCTGCTCAGGTGGCACGGCGGCTGCGTCAGAAACTCAGGAGGCAACGTGAGCACGATCGCAACCGCTACTGAACCGCCGGACGGCGCAAAGAGCGTGCAGGACGACTCGCAGGATGATCGGCAGCAGGATGATCGGCAGCAGGATGATCGGCAGCAGGATGACCGCCTGCAGGACGATGCCTCGCCACACGAGCGGGAGGCGGGTGCGCGACCCTCCGAGGTGCCCTTCGTGACGACGCTGACGGTAGCCGACGAGGAGCTTCATCCGCTCACGTTCGCGCGTGTCACGGCGCCCGATGCTCCCCCTTCGCTGCGGCCAGGAACTCCACGCCCCGCTGTGGCCGATGTGACGCTCACGCTCCGCGATGAGGAGCTGCACCCGGTGACGCTGGATCGTCAGTGGTCGCAGTGGGCAGAGTTAGTTCCGGCGATGTCGCCCAGTCCGCCCGCGTTACCACCTCGAATCGCCCCGCTCCCGCTGCCGCTCCCGCTGCCCTCGGATGAGGCCGATCCACTGCTTGGTCGTGTGATCGCCAATAAGTACAAACTGCTCGCCCTACTGAGTCGCGGCGGCATGGGCCTAGTGTACGAGGTGGAGCATCTGGCCACGGGCGAGCGCATGGCGATGAAGCTTCTGTCTGGAAAGTTGGCTTCCGATCCGCAGATCGCAGCCCGCTTTCGACAAGAGGCCAAAGCAACCTCGCGACTAACCCACCCGAACACGGTCAAGGTTTACGATTTCGGAGAGAGCGACCAGCTGGTCTTTCTCGTGATGGAGTACCTCAAGGGTCGTGATCTGGCCTCGCTAATTCGCGCCGAGGGCGCGCTGCCATTCGCCCGCATCGCCCCGATCGCGCTGCAGATCTGCGCGAGTATCAGCGAGGCCCACGAGCAAGGCATCATCCATCGCGATATCAAGCCCGAGAACATCTTTGTGCTCGCCACAAGCGAGGGCGCGGATCTGGTCAAGGTCCTTGACTTCGGTATCGCCCAGGTGCGAGAGCCCGAAGCGGCCTCGGCTGACTCGGCGGCAACAGATGCCGCGCTGGCCAAAGCGCTCCCGATCCAGGGCACACCTTACTATATGGCGCCCGAACAGATTCGAGGTGAGCGGATCGATGCGCGGGCCGACGTGTACGCCCTGGGCGCGCTGCTGTACAAGGCGCTCACCGGAGTTGCACCGTTCATGGCGGACACGCCCGCGCAAGTCCTCGACATGCACCTGCACGAGCCGCTCGTGTCGATGCGTGAGCGTGTGCCGGGTCTTGTCCTAGCGGATGCAGTAGAGTCCGTGATCGCGCGCGCACTCAATAAGGAGCCCGCACAGCGCCAGAGCAGCATGCACGAGCTCGCGCAGGAGCTCACGGCCTGTCTGGGCACTGCCACCAAGCCGCAGAAGAAGCGGTCACCAAGCTCCGCGAAAAAGACGTCGAGCTCTGCGAAAAAGACGCCGAGCCCAGCAAAAAAAGCCCCGAGCTCCGTGAAAAAGACCGCGCGCTCTGCACAAGGGTCAGCGCCAGCAGCGAGCCCGCGTCCGAGCGCTACCAAAAAGAACAGCCGAAAAAAGAAGGTGCAGCCATAGCGCGCAACGCGGGAGCCCGTGGGTGCGCATCCGCCGCGATGCCTCGCGCGCTGCCGACTGCGCCTGCGGCTTGGGCACGCGTGCTACGTCAGGGCTTTAGCAGCGAACAATAGTCAGGCACCTTCATGGGCGGTCCCGGATTGAACTGGGGCACGCTGAAGGGATGATCACGAAAGAAGCGATAGGCTGCAGCGCCGCCGCCACTCGGGATCACGTGACCGCGTTTGTGGTTGCACACGATCGGAGCGTGACCTTTTCTGCGCAGCAGCGCGGCGTACGCCCGGGTGGTGCGTTCGAAGTTCACGATGTACTCGTCGCGGACGCCGCCGTGGAAGAGCAGCGCGGGAAACTTGTTCGTGGCGGCTTGAAAAGGCGGCGTCAGGTCGGGGCTGACCAGGCCTCCCGAGTAGGCGACGATCGAAGCGATGTAGTTGCTGCGACGCGGACCCAGCTGCGTTGCCTGAAGGCCGCCTGCGCTCATGCCCAGGGCGTGAATGTGCTCGGGATCGATGTGCTTGTCCTGGTGTGCGCAAGCGACGATTTCGTCGGTCAGAATTAGATCATCCTCGCGCTTGGTGCTCACGAGATACCAGGGGTACGGGGCTGAAAGCGCATCGTGCGTCGGCGCGGCGACCACGCCGCCTTCGTCGGTAATCTGCTTGATGACTTTGCGCGTCAGTCCGGAGACGACTTCCTCAGGCCGGCCGCCCATGCCGTGCCAGTAGAGCACGAGCGGTCCACCACCCCGTTTGCCGGTGTAGAGCTGGACCTTGCGCGGCGCGATGCCCAGCGGCGCAAACGTGGCTCGCCCGTTGACAAAGCGGGGACAGCGGCCGGTCGGCTTGGGGATGACGGGGCCTATCAACTCGGCAGGCGCGCTCTGAGCGACTGGGCTGACGTGGGCCGGGACGGGAGCGGGCGCGATCGCGAGAGCACCCATGGCGAGTAGGGAGAACGAGCTCGCTACAACCGTGCCCACGAACGCGACCCGCGGCCAAAAATGCATGCAATTTGATCCTGCACTACGAAGGGCGGTCGCAGCTAGACCTACACGTAAAATTCCCGCACCACGGCCCAAAGTCCTTACGGAAACGAGCAGGCAACTGCACTGCAGCTATTGACCAATGCGCTCGTAGGGTGAGGAGAGCGTGCTGTGCGGTGTGCCGCCGTGACGGGATGGCCGCAAACAACGTCGCACCCGTCCTGGCATGGGAGACGAGCAGGTCGTGCGCGGCACGCAGAGCAGGTCAGCCGCCAAGTTCGCCCGGCTTGCCGTAACGGACGTTACTGATCGGCATATCGGAGCTGCTGCAGCTGTGCTACTAGCCGGAACGTGCGTTAGCCTCGGACGGCGGTGTAGATATCAAAGCTACATCTCACGCCCGCTAAGGGGTGGCTGTGGCGATGCAGCGGGACGCTATCGCGCGGGGTTAGCCGCCAATAGGCGCGTGAAGCAGCAGATCGGGACTTGCAGTGCATCCAAACGAGACTGAGTCTGGAACTGAATGGTCACGGGGCAGCGACCCCGGAGGCGCTGGCTGTCCTGCTCCGATGCGCTGGCTGCTCGTCAGTGACGATGTCGTGTCGGCCGATTGGGTAGCAAGCGAGCTACGCCGTGCGCGCTCGGTGGTGCGCCTGATGGACGCAGGCGGACTCGAGCTATCGCGTCTCGGCGCCTACGACGCACAAGTGTTGCTCGCCTGTCAGGGACCGGATCTGCGCTTCCTTCGCGATCGTTTGCGGATGCACCCTGGCTTGCGCTGGGCGGTGCCGCTGTTTGTGCACTATCCGGATCCGTGGCAAGCGGGAGGCGCGTCCTGGCTCCAGCAGCTTCAGAGCACCGCGGCTAGTCTGATCAGCGCCGACCGCGAGCTTGTGCTCTTAGCGCGCAAGCCGCCGCGCTCCTTTGACGCACCGGTCGATCGCATCGGACCTGTGCGTGTGCTGCGCGCGCTGTGTGCAGCCGAAGATGTATTTCGCGTGCGCTTTTCGTCGCCGCAACACGAGGCGAGCGTCGATATCGCGGGCAGCCTGGTGCTTGGTGCCGTGTACGAGCGGGGCGGCGAGCCCGCGCTGGTCGGCGCCGAAGCGCTAGCAGGGGTGCTCGAGCTGTCTGAGGGTCGTGCCACGGTCGAGCATCGGCCGACACTCAACGCGCCGATGCTGTCGCTGTCGATCGATCGCGCTCTCGAGCGCGCCTTTGCGGAGGTGCGCGAACGCCGCCTGAGTCGCGATGCCGACTCGCCGACCTTACGCATTCGCTCGCCGCTGACGCGGTCAAGCCAAGCGGAGCCACACCGCAGCGCCCCACCTGACGATCTGCACAAGCTCACCTCTGGCCTGAGCTCTGAGTCGGGCGCCGACACCAGGCTGGTGGAGCTTGCGCCCCTACTCTCGACATCGACATCGGCGCCGCAGTCGACATCGACGCCGCCGTCGACCCCGACGCTGTCCGACGTGCGGGAGTTGTCTGCGGCCGAACGCGCCGACGGCACACAGGCGTGTGAAAAAGCCCTACCGCGGGCGCTGGCAGATACCCATGAGATCGTGGTGCCGCGCGTAACGAGCGCGCGAGCTTATGTTCGTTTAGGACTGTTTTCGCTGCTGCTCGCGCTCGCCACGTTCGGGGTGGCACGTTGGGTCGGCTTTCCACGCGCAGCGAGTGAGACAGCGTCCAGCAGGGAAAACAAAGTAAGGGAAACGGCCCACAAAACGGCTGCCCCGCGCCCTGCGGCGCAAGCTTGGCCCGCGTCGGCCAAGAGCGCTAGGAGCTCAGTCGCGCCCACCGAAGCGGCGAACAGCGTCAGCGCGCCGCTGTCTGCGCGACCTACGGCGAGTGCCATACGCGACCGCAAATCCGCCGAGTCAGCCGAGTCAGATAGTAAGCCCGTGCCACTTGCGCGTGAAAGTGCTGCGGGTCTTCTGTCATCCGCCGAGCGCGCGCTCAAAGAAGGCGATGCGAGCACGGCTGTGGCGCTTGCC
>JBBSJC010000186.1:0-13786 GCA_038257655.1 Polyangiales bacterium
GTACCTCGCTCAAGCAGTGCGCCCGAAAGCTGGCCGCTTGGGACTACCTCGGCCGGTGGATTCGCAGGTGCATCACCTTGTGCGTACACGACGCAAGGAAGAAGGAGCAAACTCAGGGCGATCAGACAACGCATGACAAAACCTCGGGTTGAGACCGGACGCAGGCAAAACTCGGCCATCACGCGCAGCAGAGTTGCCCGCGTACATGGGAAGGTGAGTAGAGAGGGAGATGCTAGTCTTCGAATAGCGCGCGACCGCGAATGAAGTCGACGCCCCCGCGATTGTCCCGCACGACAATGAACCAGTCCGCAGCGCGACCAGACCTCGGCGTGCGCCACGAATTCTCGGAAGCCCTGCGCAGCGACTCGACGCCTTCGCGGAACGTGCTGCGCATGCGAGAGGTCTCACCGCCGGCCACGAACCACGTGAATACCAGCGCCTCGCGACGCGGCGTTACGTCGGAGCTCGCCTGCCCTACGGCACGCGCTGGCGTATACATTTGTGCCTGCTCGGCGCCGATCAAGACGCGCAGCGACGCCTTACTATCCCGGACGAGCGGGACCTCTTGTAGCTCGGGGTCGCCCACGCCAAAGCGCAGGTCACCTATCGCCACACCGTCCAAGACTGGGCTGTCGTTGCGCTCCGGTGCGCGCTGCAACAACACGGGCAACTCCAAGATGGCATCGATCGTGTCTTGATCTCCGGTGGCGGAGAGTCGGACTGTCCATGGCCATGTGCCTTCGCAATCGGGAGGTAAGGTCGCCGAG
The DNA here is from genome assembly GCA_038257655.1 of Polyangiales bacterium. GTDB lineage: Bacteria > Myxococcota_A > Polyangia > Polyangiales > DASUME01 > DASUME01. The sequence continues at coordinate 768 of JBBSJC010000186.1, forward strand.
GCGCCGATACGAACCAAGAGCGCGTGACACAGGTTTACCAAACCCTCACGATTCTCTGAAAGAGCGAGCATGATTGCGTCGTCTGCGCCAAGAGTAAGGTCTGGCGCAGTGCCCAGCTTTGCGGTCTGCCACGCGTCATCCCACAACGCTTGGTCGACCACACAGCGATAACCGTCGCTGGGGTCGCTGGGCCAGGGGCAGAACGACCAGCGACGGCCTACGCTCTCTCCGTCGTCATAGACCAACGCGTCGAGTGTGGTGCTGCTACCGGGCACAAGGTCTGGCGGCGTGGCACGTAGGGCGAGCACACGAAAGCCCTCGAGCTCGTTGTACGCGGGAAAGTCCGGCTCGTCGCAGCCTGAAAGGCCCACAAGCACACAGTATGAGAGCAGCAAACGAAGGTACGTCATGGGCTTATCCGAAAGCGATAGGTGTAGGTGAGCGACGTGGACACCGGTCTTCCGTCGTGAGTCTCGGGCACAAAACGTTCGCGACGCGCGGCGATGAGCGCGGCGTCATTGAAGGCAGCCTCCGACGCGGCACGTAGGAGCTCGACGTGTTGCACGGTGCCCTGGGCGGAAAGCGTTACGCGCACGGTGACATCGCCTTCAGTGCGCTGGCTCTGCAGAAGTGCGGGATACTCAGGTTCGATCTGAGAGAGCCTGCGGGCAGGCTCGACGCGTACACCTTGAGCCGGCTGCGCGCGCGCCACACGATTGCGCGACGGACGCTGCGCGGGTGTCGGTGCTAGCGGCTCTAGCGGCGGTGCGAGGTAAGGTTTTGCCACGGCGTCGGTCGCTCCTGACAAGGTATGGCCTGTTGCGAATGCAGGTCCTGCGCCATCGACCGTCGTCGACGCAACCGTCAGGCCCACCACCTCCGGCGTCGCATCGGGTGCCGCTGTGGTCTCTGCGAGCGGGGCCGGTGACTCCGGCGAGGGTTTGCGCGGTACACGCGGCTTGGCTGCGATCACAGGCTTTGGCTCGGCAGGCTTGAGCGCCATAGGCGTTTCGGCGGGCAGTTTCGGGGGCGCTGCAAAGACGCGGACCTCGATCGGCCTACTTTCGTGGTTGCGTTCGATCGGAGCGTGCCAGGCCGCATAGGCCAGTCCGCCATGACAAACGAACGCTGCAAGCCACCACGCACTAACCATGCCGTGCCTGCGTGCCCCTCTGTTCGCGACACAGGTGCCACCTCGCAAGGATGGATCATTAAGGTTCCTCCTGGCCCGTGCGCCACGGCGAGCGCGAGCCGCCCTTTGACGACTGGCATAGTCGGGCTCAGCCACGATCAATCTGCAGTGCGAAATGCTCGATGCCATGGGCTTTCACCAAGTCGATGAGGTCGATGACGCGCCCGTAGTCGACGCCTTGATCTGCGGCGATCACGACTTGCGGTCGCTCGTGCTGGGAGGTGGTCTCGCGCAGCCGGTGCTCAAGCTTGTCGCGAGAGATGACGCTGCCGTCGAGCGAGATCTGACCGTTCTTCGCCATCACCAAGTTGAGTGTCTGGTTCACGAGCTCGCCACCATTCGCGGCCCGGGGCAGGTCTACATGGATCGCAGAAGGAGTGATGAAGTCCGAGGTGACCATGAAGATGACGAGCAGCACGAGCACGACATCGACGAAGGGTGTGACGTTGATGCTGGCAGTCACGTCGTCATGATCGGAGGCGAAGGGATCTTGCATGGCACTCACGCCGCCGCCTTGACACGCGCTGACGTGCTCGGTGAATCGGCCTTGAGTCGCGCCAAGAGCGTGCGCACGAGTTGGTCTGCGCCCTCGATGCGCACACGCACGCGCGCCTTAAAGAAGTTGAACGCGGCTACCGCAGGAATCGCGACGAGCAAGCCAACGGCGGTTGCCACCAGCGCCTCGGACACGCCCGCCATCACCAGCTTGCTTGCGCCCTTGTCGCCAGTCGCAAGGTTTGCAAACGCGTGGATGATGCCGAGCACCGTGCCGAACAAACCGATGAAGGGCGCGTTGCTACCCACGACCGCGAGAACCGTCAGACCGCGTTCGTAGCGCTGACGCTCCCGAGAGAGCACGACTCTGACGGTCTCTTCGACGGCATCTGGACCGTAAGGTGCGGCATCGATTCCCCCGCGCAGTACGCTCGCTTCAAGCGCTTCCATGTGCTCTAGCGCGGCGGCCGTCTCGGAAAGCGTGCCTTGCGCCAAGGCATGACTCAGACGTTGGCGCAGAGCATCCACATCCACCCGGTGTCGCATGAAAAAGTGAGCTCTCTCGGCGATGAGCCCAAGCGATACGATACTCAGCACGAACAGAAACCAAAGTACCCACTCCGCCTGCAGAATGGGCAGCTTCATGATGCGCTCGACGAGCGTCAGGTGATTCTCTGTCATGAGACTCAGTTCCTTCTCCGCGCGCTGGGGTGCGCCATCGGTTGCAGAGAGAACACGGGAACGAGCCGTCGCGTTGAAACGAAATGAAGAACGATCTTACTTCCAGCTTCCAGACAGCGTGACGCCTGCGCCGTCGTCGCTTACGCTCATACCGGGCTGGTACTGAATCAAGCTGGGGTCGTCGCGCCAGATCTTGGTCAAAGTTTCACCGGGCGTGGTGACGAGCAGTCCATCCGCCAGCATCATGCTGCCCACGACGATTCCGGCGCCTGCGATCAAACGCCGGTCCCTACGTTTGCTTCGAGCGTCGGTCGCGATCTCACTCCACACGAGCCCCGTCGTGGCGCCGAGGATGAATGTGCTGCCGATGATGCCGTTGGCCCAGCGATCGCTTTGTCGTTCAGCCACCAGCTTTTGTAGACGTTTGTCCGCATCTGCGAAGGCCTGCGCCGTGTCCCCGCCCGAGCGCACGACACGGCGGAAGTCGGCCGCTGTTTGTTCGCCCTCGCTTGGCGCAAACAGGGTGCTCGCACTTCCGAGAATGAACACGGCGCCCACGCCCAAGAGCGTGCCACCGATGGCGCGTGGCCTGCGTCTGTCCTCGCGCGACTCGCTGCGATCGAAGCGCAAAACTTGAATGCCTGCCAAGGTGAGCAGAGCGCCTACCCCTAACGTTCCTACGATCGTCGTAATACGGTTGCTGCGCTCAGCCTTGGCGATCTCGTCGAGCACCAGGTCCATGCGCTGCGTGTCTTCCTTCGAGACGCCATAGACGGGCGGCGGTTTCGTACCGCGCCCGGCCACGTAATTGGCCAAGGCGAGCGGCCCGAAAGGTTGAATGAACAGTGTCTGGAAGGTCTCCGCGGGGCCGCGCACGGCACTTTGCGGATCGAGATCGATGAGCGAAGCTAAGGTTACCTTTTCGCTTGCGTCCGGCACCGCATAGAGCTTGACGGGTTCAGGTGAGGTATCCGTGGGTGTGGCGCGCGTGGTGCGTTCGACCATGGCACCCTGGGCCCACGTCTCCGGCAACACCGCCTGCAGCAGGCTTGCCCCCTCCGTATGTGCGTCGAGCAACGGTAAGCCATGGCGATCTCTCAAACGGATGCGCATGGAGCTCGTCGCACCGAGCTCGAACCTGCGCACCGAGGTCATGCTGCGCAGTTGTACGATCGCGGTAGTGTCCACGGCTCCCGGGCCGCGCGAAAACACGTGCGGACGCATGTTCGGATTGCGCACGTCGCCTGTCGCCGTGTCGACGAATGCTGCAAGCTCGAGGTAACTGACGGCCCCGTCTGCATTGGCGTCTGCTGCACCGAGCAGGCCCGAGCGCACCACGTGACTGAAGATGCCCGATTGGATCTCGGACCATTCGAACGCCTCTCCTTCGGCGCTCGTGGAGAGGAACACCCCCACGTTCGGCAAGCGCGACGACAACGCCCGGGCGGCATCCTCCGACGTCGCGAAGTGCCGCCCTCCAGGCTTGCGCGCGCCCAACATGAAGAACGAGTTGCAGCTATCCAAAATCACGTGGGCGCGCGTAAAGGGAATGTTACGCAACCAAGTCTCGAGGTTGCGCGACGTGAAGCGCCCATCCGCAAGCTCGACGAAGCCCTCGCCCTGCGCAACGTCACCGTGCCCGGCGAACACGAAGTACAGCTCGGTCTGCTGTCCTGTGAGCTGGGCTGCGCGTATTTCGCTGGCAAGCTTATGCCCGACCTTTTCGACCTGCGCGCGTGTCGCCACCACGGCATGCCTCTCGGCCTGGGGAAACAGACGTTCGGTGTCGCGATCGAACTCGGAAAGCAGCGAGACACGTCCGGGCGCGAGCGTCTGTAGGATCTCGAAGTAACGTGCGGCGTCATCGTCTGCGTAATGCAGGTCGGGACGACGCGCGCCCAGGCTCTTGTTGTTGCCGATGATCACCGCAAAACGCAAGGGCTGGGATGTACTCGCACGCGGCGCGACAGCCGCCATCGCCTGACCATCACTTGGCGCAGCGTCGTCGGCGTACGCCTCTTGGGTCGCGAGGAGCAACGCACACAGCACGGGGAGGCTCAGAAAGTAAGGTCGCATGGCGTGGCTCACTCGGACTCAGGGGGTGACTTCGAGCGTCGCTTGCCGGATCTCGGCCTGGGGGAATCGCGCCATGAGACGTTCGCCATTCAGCTCCTGGCTGCTCAGCATTTCGATCTGGGAAACATGTGTAGGCTGGGCGGTTATCAACATGACGATGCGTAAGGTTCCCTGCGCCAAGTCGTCGAAGACCACCGAGCTTGGCAACAATCGCTCTTGCTCAGATGGAAGGATGGTGGCCGCGCTTGGGTTAGAGCTCGGGTCGAGAAACTGCGGAGCTATCCAATGCACCGTTTGCCGCGCATCGATGGCAAAGAGCAGAAGATAAGCCCTCTGCTGCGATAGGTTTCTCAGGCCCGCAGTTAGGGGCACATTGGCGCGGATGCGACTGCCCGGGCCAAGCGCTCGCAGGCCATCTTCGCGTGCGTAGAGCTGCACACCGATGTCGCGTGAGAGCGCTGCCTCACGCGAGCTGCCGCGGGCGGTCAACTGCCCTTCTTGAAGCTCAGGTTGGGCCGTGAGCTGAACCATGAGTAAAGCTGCGGCGGCGACCGCACCGAGACCCGCGAGCGCGCTGCCCCACAACATTCTGCTGGGTCGTGTCTGCGTCGCAAGGGGTGCGTCCAGACGCTGCATCACCGCGCTGACATGGGCTTCGGGATCAAACGGCTCGGCTGCGCGCGAGACCAGCTTCGCAGCGATGCCGGCGACAAGCTCGTGTAAGGTTGCGACCTGCTGCCCGCAGCCAGGGCAACGTGTAAGGTGCTGTTCGACGCGCTCGAGTTGCTCGGGGGCAAGCGAAGCGTCGACGAAGCCCAAAAGGTCTTCCGCGGATGGGCATGCCTTGTAGCTCATCGGTCCTGCTCCAGCTTATCCTTCAAGATCTTGAGACCGTGATGCACGCGAGACCGTAAGGTCGATTCACCCGTGCCGACCACCTGGGCCATCTCGTCGTAGCGCAGATCTTCCGCGTAGCGCAAAAGTAGGGCTTCGCGCATCGCTTCGGGCAACGCAGCGAGTGCCCGCTGCACGCGCCGCTGATGTTCCTCCAAAAGCAGCCGTTCGATCTGCTCGGCAGAAGGAGATGCTTCGAGCATGGGCGAGCTGCGCGCATGTCGCTCGCGAGTCTGACGATGTCTGAGGTGATTGCGACACAGGTTGCGCGCCACCGTGATGAGCCACGGCATGAAAGCGCTGCCCTGTCGAAACTTCTCGCGCGCCTGCCACACGGCCACCCAGGTATCTTGCGCAAGCTCCTGGCCTGCCGGCGTGTCATTGACGAAGCGCGCGCACAGATTCACCACGCGCTCGGCGTGACGTGCCACCAACGTGGCGAAGGCGGGCCTGGAGCCTGCTTGCGCAAGGAGCATGAGCTCATCCTCCGTTCGCTCAGCCAGCGGGGTTTGCGACGCGTCGCTAGAGTAGACCAGGCGCGGAAGTACCATCACGACCTGTAGAACACGCGGCACCCCGAAGGCGTTGAAACGAAAGTGACGCACGGCGTGAAGCCGAGCAAAAGAGCCGCTCGGCCATACATCCATGCTGATTTTCGTGGGGGAATATACCGCAAACAGGGGGCAAAAGCCCCCAAGTTCTGTCGTACGGCGTCCAGCGGAACACGCCGTCATCGGGACCTCTGCATCTAGGCGGAGGAGAACCACGAGCGCGTGGGTCGGTTCGTGCGCTTCTCGAAGACCGAGGGCAACACAAACATCAGACGCATCGACGCGTTTGGTTCCATCGGCAATACCGTGCTGGTGCACAACATGGGCGTCGAGAGCAACTTCAAGCCTTCGGTTGCCCCGGTCAGCGTGCCCTACCTCTGGCAGACCTCAGAGCTCGAGCGCACGCAGTACACGGGTATCGGAACCAACAACTTCGCCCGTAACGTCGGCGAGATCATCGGCGTGTTTGGCAATCTGAACCTGCGCGACCCCGCGAACCTTTTGGACAGCAAGATTCAGGGCCACAATCTGTTTGCCCTTGAGGAGATGGTAAGGGCACTTGAGGCCCCAGAGTGGCCCGAAGACATCCTCGGTGAGATCGATGGCCAGGGCCGCCGATCGTGGCTACGACGTGTACAACACCGTCGATGCCACCGGGTACTCCTGTGCGAGCTGCCACTCCCTGCCGGATGCAAACGGCATCTACCCGATGACGCCCCCGGAACAGAACGCGTTCGGCAAGCAGTTCATCAAGACCTATCAGACCCCGTTGGCCGAAGTTGGAACGGATCCCTCCGCAGCAAACCTTCTGTTCCAGCCCTTCATGGCTAAAACCGGCATCCTCGCCGCCAGCTTCGGGGGCGCCCCGATGTACCCGAGCATTCTCATTGAGAGGTTCGCTTTCGGAGCGGCCACCCAGCGGCTGTTTGAGGACATGGAGCTCACCCCAGGGGAGCGTGCGCTTTACAGCGGCTTCCGAATCAACGCACCGGGCTACCAGCCCCCGCCTGATTTTGCTGCCTACCGCGCGCGGCCCCTTCCCGGAATCTGGGCCACCGCGCCGTTCTTACACAACGGTTCGGTGCGGACCCTCGCGGAGCTCATGACGCCCGCAGCCGAGCGTGAGACTGAGTTCACCGTTGGCAGCACGGCGTTCGATCCCGTTCAGCGAGCAAGAGAAGCGCGACCTAGTCGAGTTCCTCAAGACGCTGTAGCGCGACCGACGCCCTCTGTCTGAACGTCCTTCACAGCCATGCGTCGGGACATTCGGCGTCGCTACTGCACGCAGCGAAGCACACCTGATGCTCGCAGAGCCTGCCGAGCGGACAGTCGTCGGCGGCTATGCACGTCTGGGTGCATGGTGGGTCGCGGTGAACTCGTGGAGCTAGCGCAGGGCGTCTATGCCCCCAAGGGCTTCGAAGCCAGCCCCCAACACGCGCTCGCGCTGGTGGCCGCGCGCGTGCCCCACGCTGTCGTGTAGCTGCTCTCCGCACTCGCGTTCCTCGGGCTGACTACACAACAACCCGCAGAAGTCCGGATCGCGGTCCCGCCGCGCACCTGGCGCCCCAAGCTCGACTGGCCACCGCTGCGCGTCGTTTAAGCCTCCCGCACGCGCTTTACCGAACGTGCCGCCTTGTCGCGGGTCATCATCCGGGTGGAGATCAGATTGCGTTCCATCTCATCGAGGATCTGCGCCGACCAACGCAGCTGATAGAAGCGCCGCGACCTGCGCCTGTTGCTCGGGAGGCGCTGCGACCGGGGTCATCCGACGGATCAGGTCTTCCATCGTATATGCAGCGGCTACCGTCATGAAAAACTCCAACGTCCACCGTGTCTCATAAACGTCTCAAACGCAACTAACAACGACGCATTCGCAACTCGCTTGAGAGGGCGATAGCCGAGCGTCGAAGCCTCGGAGTCCGCCCCGCTATGCTCGCGCGATGGCGACGCGCACACCCAAACACAATCGACCGCCCGTTCGCACATGACCTCGCCACCCCTGACCACATGCACGCCATCTCCGAGCGCGGCGTCGCGATGAAGCGATCTCTCTTCGGGCAGCGTTTCGCGCTGCCATCCTTCTTTCCCTTTCTGATGCGAGCGATCGTCGCGTCGAATGCCCTGCTCGTCGCGCTGGGCGCGCCGGCGAGCGGACCACTTCAGCCTTTACCCGTGGCTGTTCCCGCAGGCCGGAGGAACCGGTGACGGTCTTACGTAAGGCGGAAACTGTTAACTGGTCCCACGGAGAAGAGGCTTGACCGCTCGGCGGCACGGATGGCGTAGCCTCTTAGTAGAGCGATCAGGTGCCGGGGGGGAGGAGCAGGCCGGCGCGTGGACGCGTCGATCGCGCTAGTGTGGGTATGCTCTTGGCAGCGAGTCGCACGAATACTCAGGTGGCCTAGCGTGCCCTATGGTTTGCAGTGAGCCACGCGCACGAAGTCGAACTGAGCCTGGCCTGTGGCGGCGATCACGGTGGCGTAGCGATCGTCGGTGTCGATGGGGATGCGTGGGAATGTGGCGCTACCGGTCGCGGCGCCGTCTACGCGCATCTCGACCGAGTCGGTCGAAGGCTCGAGCGCGAGCTCCACATGGACGAATCCTGTGCCGGCCGACACCGGGCCAAGGAGCAAACGGTGCTGTGTGGTGCCGTCACGCGCGTACAGCCAGACTTGTTGCGCCGTGGTCGAGGTCCGGACGACCGAGACGAACAGAGCGCCCTGATCTGACGCCGTATATCCGACGTTGATGTAGAAAACCGCGGCAGCGTAGCCATTTGCTGGTGTGCTGGGGCCTAGCGGATCGCGCATGCGTACCTCGGCGAGCGTGCGCGAGGTGAAATTCGTGCGAGGGTTGGTATCGAGGGCGCGATCGATCGAAGCCGAAGTCCAAGCACCGTTCGCAAGCTCTGACGCGGGAAAAGCGGAGCCACCCCGAACGACAAAATCTGGTGATCCGTCGGTGTTTGCATCGAGTAAGGTCGGATCGGACGAGAAGTCGGCCTCCCACAAAACGCTCAGCGTGCATCCCGGATCCCAGATCTCGCCAGCGTCGACGACCGACGAATCGACCTGAGGCGTCTGCGCATCTGCACTGCCGTCGCTCAACGGGCCCTTGGCAGCGTCTAGCTCGGCATCCGCGGGTCCCTGGGTCGATCCGTCGAATCCTGCCGCGGCGTCGGTTGCAGCGTCGTCGACTTCGGCCCGGCCCGCGTCCATGTCGCCGGCATCCCGTTCATGCTCGTTCGTAGCAAGCTCCTCGTACCAGAAGCGACCGCAGCCCGAGCACGCCAGCAAGACAGTAAGCAAAGCCGGCACGATGCTCACCATCCGTCGCCAGCCTTCTGTCATACATGACCCAGTTCGAGCGCGATGTGTAAGTTTGGAGGCCATCCCCTGAGAGCTTAACTGTACCACGACGCCAGCGCGCCCATGCACGGCTGAGTGTCCTGCACCGCCTGTCTTACGCACCGGGAAACATGCTACCTGCGATCCACAGGGCAACGTACACCCCTGGAAAACAGTGGGGTGCATGGTCCGCGTCGTCTCAAACCTGTGGGGTACTTTACGCATCGGGAAGATTGCCTAGGCGACGACGACTCGATCTCTCACGCCCCCGCAGCTTGCCCTGCATGTCGCCTGCTACGAGTCCGGGACGGAGTACGTCAATTCGCAATCGTCCCGTGATAGCTCCGCTGGCGAGGTGCAACCGCAGCAAATGGCGAGCACGCTGCGCTGCTCGATAAACGACCGGCGGCCGCGAGGCGCGCTAGACTGCTCGGGTGAGCACCGAACGTACTTCCCTGCCCGGCGGTCTTTCTGTGGTCGAGCTCGCGGATTACCTGCTCGACGTGGGCGCCACCCTTTCTGCGTACGGCAACCCGACCCATCGCACCGAGAGCGTCGTGCGGCTGATCGCCGAGAGCGAGGGCGCAAGTTGCGATGTGTTTGCCGTTCCCACCGGCCTATGGCTCTCCGTACGTCTTCCGGGTGGTTTGCCCACCGTGCGCATGGCGCGCGTGAAGGAATGGAGCGTCAACCTCGATCGACTGGCCGAGGTGGATCGCATCTTCAACGAGGTGGTCGAGGATCGTCTCTCGCTGCTCGACGCCCGCGCAGCGATTGCGCAGGTGGAAAGAAGACCTCCACCTTACCATCCCGCACTGCAGAGTGTATCCCATGTCGGAGCAAGCATCGCGGCCGCCGTGTTCTTTCGGGGCGGCGTATGGGAGATGTGCTTTGCAGCGCTCGGTGCCGCGCTGCTAGCGCTACTCTCGCGACTACTGCGCGCCCGAGATGGCGGCTCGCTGCTTCGAGACTTCGTGGGCGGCGTGGTGGCAGCAAGCATCGCGTGGGCTGCCACCTGGATAAACCCTACCCTCTCGCGCGAAGCCATCGTGCTCTCCATCATCATCGTGCTCATCCCTGGCATGTCCCTTACGAGCGGCCTTGCGGAATTGGCCAACCGTAACCTCGTGTCGGGTGCGGGCCGCTTGATGGAGGCGCTCATCATCTTTCTGCTCATGCTCTTCGGCATCGCTTGTGTCGTCGCGGTCGAAACATCTCTTGGCCCTATGTTAGCGACGGCGTCCCAGGAGCGAACCTTACCCTCCCTGTGGTTGCAGTTGCTTGCGCTCGCCGTCGCGGCACCCTGCTTTTCCATCCTGTTCAGCGTTCCGCGTCGCTACATGCTGCAGTCGATAGCGTCGGGCGCGCTGGGCTGGAGCGTTGCCGCGCAGACCGGGCGCACCTTGCCAGGTTCGCTTGCAGCCTTTGCCGGCGCGCTATCGGTCATGTTGTGGGCCAACGGCTGCGCACGCGTCACCAAGCGACCAGCGCAGGTGTTCCTGCTGCCAGGACTGATTCTGCTCGTACCGGGCAGCGTGGGGTTTCTTTCGCTTGAAGCCTTCCTGCGTGGCGAGTTTCTCGGCGGCGCCACCCGCGCCTTCGAAATGTTTCTCGTGGCCGGTGCGATTGTTACGGCCATCCTGCTCGCAAACGTAATCTTACCTGCGAAGAAGATCCTGTAGCCACAGCGCCGCGCGGCGGAACTAGCAGTCACGCCGCGTGACCGCCCGCAGGCCTTAGCCCCCGTTTGATCGCGCTATATCCAACGCCGCCAGAAGCGCCCGCGAGAGGTCAGCGGCAACCCGCTCCAGGTCTCGCCTACACACGTCTTGGTATGCGCACACAGTGTCAGGGGACGAACCGTGACGTCGCATGTGAAAGGCGGACGCATGACTGATAGGGTTACAACTCGGCCGATACCGGCGCTATTGCTGTTGGGATTCTGCGCAAGCGCAGGCTGCACGGCCACCATCGATGGGCCGCTCGGAGCGATCCTCAACGACGGGGATCCAACTGCCTCGGGTCCAGCGGATCCAGCGCCACCGACCGTGGATCTTCGTGACCCTGCGGCGAGCCCGGACACAGTCGGTGGTGGCATGCCACTTCGCAGTCTGACCCGTGTGGAATACAACAATACCGTCGCCGCTCTGCTGGGAGACACCTCGGCACCCGCGCTGCCATGGAGCGCAGAAATCCGTGGCGAAAACGGCTTCCTGCAGCCGAGGCCGATCTCGGATAAGGAAATTTCTGAATACGTCGACGCCTCCACCGCGTTGGCAAACCAGTTCAAGAAGAGGCTCGACGACACGACGCTCGGCTGCAACTTAGAGAGCGCGGGCGAAGAAGCGTGCGCGACTTCCTTCGTGCGTTCGTTTGGTCGAAAGGCTTTTCGGCGTCCGCTCGCAGAGAGCGAAGCTTCGGATCTTATGGGCCTCTGGACCACGCTTCGTCAGACTCACACACTGTCATTCGAAGATGCGATAGGACTGGTAGTCGAGGCGATGCTGCAATCGCCGAGCTTCATGTATCACTGGGAGCTTGGCTTAGAGCTCCCCCATGCGGACGCAGACGGCCGGGTCTCCCTGACGAGCTACGAGTTGGCCGCGCGTCTGTCCTATTTCCTTACCCAGTCCCCACCTGACGAGACTCTGGCCGCGGCCGCAGACTCGGGCGCAGTCCTACAGCCCTCTGAGCTTCAGGCGCAAGCCGAGCGCCTCATGGCCACAGACCAGGCGCAAGCCCTGTTTCAGGATTTCATCGCGCAGCTGCTCAACGTCTCGGATTTTGGCGCGTCCAATGATCCACTCCAGCAAGCGATGGATAGCTCGCGGAGGGCGTTCGTAGACCAGGCGGTGTGGTCCGGTGGTGCTACGCCGCAGGAGCTCCTGCTGGGCTCCAGTTTCTTCCTGAACGAGGAACTGGCCAAGGTGTACGGCGTGGCAGGCGTCAGCGGACAGGCCCTGGTCCCCGTGGCGATGGATCCCGCCCAACGCTTCGGCCTTCTCACGCACGCGGACTACCTTGCCAAGACGGGCGCCGGCAACGATAGCTTACCTCCGCGTCGCGGCCGGGCAATCTGGGAGAACCTGCTGTGCGGGAGCATTCCGGCAGGAGTTCCCGCCGTCCCACCCGAGATTACACACGACCCCAACGACACGACACGGGAACACTTCGAGAAAAAGGTGGAAACCCTGGCATGCGCCAGCGCGTGTCACGCCATTCTCGACTACGCGGGATTTGCCTTCGAAAATTACGGAGGTCCTGAGTGGCGCGACACGGACCCTCGGAACGGAAAACCCATCAACGCATCGGGGCTTTTGACGCTGCCTTTTGGAGGAAAGCTTTCGTATACCGGCCCGCGAGACTTCACGGAGGGCCTGGTTGCCAGCGAGGAGTTGCAGCAGTGTCTCGCCCGACAAATGTTTAGACTGGCGGTAGGACGGGTCGATACGAAGGGGGATATCGGGGGCCAAAGAGTCGTCTACGAGACCTTCAAGGCCGCGGCGCTCGACTTGAAGGCACTGGCCGTTTCCGTGGTTTCAGCAAAGGCCTTTTCGACTCGACTTCTCAACGAAGGGGAGGTGTCCAAATGAAAAATCCGGAGAACTATGACCGTCGCAAGTTCCTGACGCAGCTTGGAGTCGGCATGGCGATGCTACCCATGTTGGAAAGCGAAGCGGCTTTGGCTGCGGATGGCGCGCCCCACCTTCGATTCCTGTCGTTCGTGGTGACCAATGGCATGCCCGTCAACAACTTCTTTCCGACGGGCACGCAGTCAAACTATAC
>JBBSJC010000187.1:0-13762 GCA_038257655.1 Polyangiales bacterium
AACGCAGTAACCCGTATCGCAGGTACCGGCGACGCCATCGAAGCGCTGACACTGCGCGCCTGTCAGCGCCGGGTCGAGCACGGGGGACTGACAGGCGTTATCGATGCAAGTCTCAGCGCCGTCACACAGGAACGCATTGTCGCAGTCCGAGTCCTTGGAACATACCGGCACCACACCCGCATCGCTTGAAGGCCCCGCGTCGCTCGAAAGCCCCGCGTCGCTCGAAAGCCCGGCATCGCTCAAAAGCCCGGCGTCGCTCAAAAGCCCGGCGTCGCTCGAAAGCCCCGCCTCCGGTCGCAGTGCCGCATCCAGGGTCGCGTCCGCCTGTTCGATACGAAACTTAGCGAAGTCGTCGATCAAGCTGCAGCCGCTCAACCATAAGATGCAGGCAACCAAGATAAGATGAGCCATCCCTGACACCTCAGAAGGCCAGACGCAGGCGCGCCTCGGCATGACTACCGTTCATACTTAGATCGATTCGGGCGCGATCTATTGCGCGATTGTCTGCCCGATTCGCGGCGCGATCGGCGGCCGCAAGCGAGCGCATATCCAAAAACCAAAGCACTGCCGTCGCCGACGCCAAGGTGAGCGCCACGATGCTCAAGCCGGTGGATGCACGCGCCAGACGCTGCCCCCGCGCGAGATCGTCGGCGTAGCGCGGCGCGCACGCGTTGTCGGGACAACTCTTTTCCAAATCCCCATAGCGTCCGTGAGCCGAAAGGCCGGTGCCGAGCGCGCTTACTGCTGCGGCCAAGGTCGCGCCTGCGGCGACTAAGGTCGGCCAACGCGGCGGCCACAGGAGCAGCTTGTGTTGCAGCGGCGCAGACTCGGGCTGCGACACGCCCGGCTCCGACACGCTGGCCTCCGACACGCCGGCCGCCTCGGGAACGGGTGCAGGCGGCTCGGACTCTGGGGCCGCCTCGGCGCCGAGCAGCGAGCGCAGGTGCGCGATGCGCTGTTCGGCTTCGGGCTTGTACGCGGTCAGCGGATAACGTTCGAGCAACAGAGTAAGGTCGTCGACCGCTTGCTGCAGGTGCCCAGCGCGTTCGTGTGCCCGTGAAAGATTGACGAGCATCTCAGGTCGTCCAGATAACGCGTGGGCTTGCTCGAACTCACGCGCTGCGTCGTCCCATTGCCCGGCTTCGAAGTACGCATTGCCCGCGACGAAGTGCACGCGCGCGCGCTCATCGTCTGGCGACTGCGCACGCGCGGTACGCGTCGCGTGGGTAAAGGCGAGCGAAAAGCAGAACAGACAGGCCACGGAGCACAGCCAGCTGCGAACACGATCAGTCTGCAAAGACAGCATTCACGTTCAGTGTAACGCACCCCGACACAAATGCCGGGCTTTGGGCCAAGTGCAATTTGACACACAGACCTCGGCGGCAGAGATTGAGGCCATGAAGTTCGCCCTCGCCGTCGCCATGCGGCCCCCCGAGCACTACTTGCCCATGGCCATCGCCGCCGACGAGTGCGGCTGGGATACCATCGTCGTTCCTGACTCGGTGTTCTATCCGGAAAAGGTGTCCGCACCTTACCCTTACACGCCAGACGGACAGCGTTTCTGGGCGGCCGATACACCCTACGTCGATCCCTGGGTTGCGATCCCCGCCATGGCCGCGGTGACCAAGCGCGTGCGGCTCTACCCACATGTGCTCAAGCTAGCGATTCGCAATCCGTTGCTCGTCGCGAAGACAGTCGGTTCGGCCGCCGTACTTTCGAACAATCGCGTCGGGCTCGGGGCGGGCCTAGGCTGGATCCCCGAAGAGTTCGCCTGGTGCGACACCGATTATGCGACGCGCGGTGAGCGCATGAACGAAGCCCTCGAAATCATCCAGCTGTGTTTGCAGGGCGGCTACGTCGAGTACCATGGCAAACATTACTCTTTTGATCGCCTGCTGATGGCCCCCGCGCCCAGCCAAAAGGTGCCTTTAATCATCGGCGGACATAGTAAGCCTGCGCTCAGGCGCGCTGCCAAGTACGGCGATGGCTGGACGAGCGCGATGACGACCAAGGCGGAGCTCAAGGTTTTTGTAGACGAACTTGCCCGCCTGCGCGCGGAGTATGGGCGTGAGCGCGAGCCGTTCGACATCGCTGTGGTGTGCATGGATGCATTTAGCGTCGATGGTTATCGCGAGGTGGAAGCTATCGGCGGTACCGAAGTCATCACGCAGCCCTGGGTGTTCTACGGCGGCGGCATGGATCCCACCCTGGAACAGGCGATCGACGGCATCAAACGCTTTGCAGATGAGGTGATCACCAAGTTTCGCTGACGACGCAACAAGGCTGAGGGCCCTAAGTGTAACTGTGACTCGCGTCGCGACGACTGGGGGCCATGGGCCAACTGACGGTAGCGATCTCGGGCGCACGCGGCTTTGTGGGCGGCCGACTTGCCCAGGAGCTTTCGGCGCGGTCGGACGGCCCGCGCATCGTCGGACTCAGCCGCAGCCTGCCTTCACGCCCTGATCCGCATGTCGCCGAATGGCGGCGCTGCGATCTGTTCAACTACGAAGATGCTTACGCTGCGCTCGAGGGCGTCGACGTCGCCTTTTATCTCGTGCACGCGATGATGCCGAGCGCGCGTTTAACCCGTGGACGCTTCGAAGACCTGGATGTGATCTCCGCCGACAACTTCGCACGCGCCGCATACGCGCGCGGCGTGCGTCAGATCGTGTACTTAGGCGGACTCATCCCAGACGTGCCGCATCTGTCGCGTCACTTGGAAAGCCGGCGCGAGGTCGAGCACGTCTTATCCGCGCACGGAGTACCGGTAACAGCACTGCGTGCCGGCATGGTCGTCGGACGCAACGGCTCGTCGTTCAGTATGCTGTTTCGCCTGGTGCAGCGGCTACCCGTCATGTTGTGTCCGGCCTGGATGCGCATGCGTACGCAGCCGATCGACCTTGAGGATGTCGTGCGTCTGCTCGCGTTTTGCGTCGATCGGCCGGATACGTTTGGACAGGTGTTCGATATCGGCGGCCCCGATGTGATGACATACCAAGACATGGTCGAAGCGACCGCACGCGCGCTGCACAAACGACGGCTGATGATCCCGTTTCGTCATTTCTCGACGCGCCTGTCATGTCTGTGGGTCAGCTTGGTCACGGGCGCACCGCGGGCATTAGTCAGGCCGCTTGTCGATAGCTTGAATCACGAAACCATCGCCCACGAACGGGTCTTGCAGCAGCGCGCACACGTGGTGGGTCGCTCGTTTGCAACCAGTCTAAAAGAGGCGATCGAAGCGGGCCCTGGGGAGCAACCGGTGGCGTATCGCGGTTGGCGCGGCAACGCGGAGCCCACGGCGCGCTCGGTGCAACGTTTGCACCTGCCCCAGGGCTGGGATGCCGAACGCGTGGCGCGCGAATATCTGGAGTGGCTCGTACGCGCGTTGCCGATCCTGCGCGTCCGCAAAGACAAGCCCTTGCGCGTGTCGTTTCACCTTTGGACGCTCACCTTGCCGCTGCTCCTGCTCGAGCTTGCTCCCGCGGCGAGCACCCCCGAGCGCGCGCTCTTCTACGTGCGAGGCGGCGCCCTCGCGCATCCACGCGGTACACGCGGCAGTGGGCGGCTTGAGTTTTTACTAGTGAGCGGCAAGCCCGAAGTGCTCGCAGCCGTCCACGACTTTCATCCGCGTCTACCTTGGTGGCTGTATGTGGTGAGTCACGCGCTGGTGCATGAGCTTGTAATGTGGGCATTTGGTCGACACCTGGCGCGCGTCGCAGCGCGGCGAGAGCTGCCGAGCGCGGCCTAAAAGGCCCGAGGCAACCTCGTTGGTAAACCTCGCGTGCAGGGTGATGTCGCCTTGCCACGTGCTCATCAGTAAGGAATACGCAGCCATGCGGGGTGTTCCCGTTTACAGGAGGCCAACCAATGCAGCTGCAAGCTGAGGTATCAAGTCACGCGTTTGAAGGCGCGCCCGTGGTGTCGATGGCGAGCGCCGATCAGCGCGCGGCCTTTATCACGAAAACATACGTGCACTTGTTGGGCGCGATCGTCGCGTTCGCCGCGCTTGAGGTCGTGTGGTTTTCTACGCCCGTGGCGGGCGCGTTGCTTGAGCTCCTCACGAGCGGGGGACGTTTCACCTGGCTTCTGTTCATCGGTGCTTTCGTGGGCGTCAGCGTCCTTGCCGATCGCTGGGCGCTGTCTTCGGCGTCCATGGGCAAGCAGTACGCAGGGCTCGGTCTGTACACGGTATTTGAGTCGATCCTGTTCGTGCCGCTGCTCGCGATGGCGATGACCGCGGGCGCAGAGCCGGGCGCGGACTCCTCGCTGCTCGGCGAAGCTATCGTAATCACCCTGACGCTGTTCGCAGGTCTGACTGGGGTCGTATTCATCACGCGCAAAGACTTCTCGTTCATGCGCAGCGTGCTCATGTTCGGAGGCTTTGCGGCCATGGGTTTGATCGTGGCCTCGATCCTGTTCAACTTCACGCTCGGCATCGTCTTTAGCTACGCCATGGTCGCGCTCGCGTGCGGCTACATCCTCTACAACACGTCGAACATCATGCAGCACTACCGCACGAACCAGCACGTAGCGGCTTCGCTCGCGCTATTTGCCGCCGTGATGCTGCTCTTTTGGTACGTGCTGCGCATCTTGATATCTCGCCGTCGCTGATACGGCCGATACGGTGGATGCAGCTTGTGCAGGCTTACTCTTTTACGCCGCGCGGTGATCGCGATACATGCGCAGGCCGAACGCACCCGCGGGGGTCGCCCGGTGCTCGTCGATCAAAGCCTTGAGCTCTGCCGGTGCCTCGTCGTAAGCAGGCAGGGGCGCAGGCGATTCGGGTGGTAGCAGCAGGAGCGCAGCGAGCGAGGCAAAGGTAAGGTCGGCCGCGCTGAAGCTATCGCCAACGAGGAACGCTCGGCCGTCCGCAAGACGCGCGTTCACACTCGCGAACGCCGTGCGTGTTCGCTCGAGTGAACGCTCCTTGCCTGCTGGGGTCACGCGCAGCCCGCGCTCTACACCGCGCATGATCAGCCGCTCGGTAAACGGCAAAAGGACGCGGTCGACGCCCGCAATGTTGCGACGGAACAGACGCCTGCATAGCGCAGGCTCGCGCAGCAGGTAGTAATACGCCACGCGCCGCACGGCGGGACCGAGCACGCGATCGAGCTCGTCTTCGAGCGCGAGCACCTCGGCGCGCAACACCGGATCCGTGGGAAAAAGCTTACGGTCGCGGGTGGCCAGGGCGTTGGCAAGCTCCACAATCGGGGTCGAGTCCGTGTAGACCTTTCCCTCTGCCACCAAGGCCGGCACCGTGCGGCCGGCGCCGCGGGGCAAGGTCGCGCGGTAATGAAGCAGCGGTGGATGCCCCTCTTCTTCGTAGTCAAGCCCTGCGTAATCGAGGGCCCAGCGCGCTTTTTCGCAGTAATGACTAAAGGGGATGGTGATAAGCAGCACGAGGGCAAACTAGCCTGTCTTGGGCGTTGACGCGACCCTCGCACGCGCGCGCGCCGTGCGCCTCGGCCCAGACTCGACAGAAGAGGCGTGAACGCGTAAGAGCGCGAGCTGTGAAATACGACCCGCTGCTGTATTCGCTGGTGCATGCCGGTACACCCGGTGACATTGCGTTCTACCTCGAACGAACCCAGGAGGGGCAACACGTGCTCGAGCTCGGCGTCGGTTACGGCCGCGTCATGGCAGCACTGGCCCGCGCCGGCCGCTACGTGACAGGCGTCGATCTGCATCCGGGCTTGCTCGCCTTGGCCGCGCAACGGGTGGCCACGTTGCCCGAAGCCATGCGCGCGCGCACGGAGCTTTACGAGGGCGACATGAGCCGGCTCGACCTTACTATCCCGACGGGCGCGAGCTTTGACTGCGCGATCATCCCGTACAGTGGCTTGTGGTGCTTGCTCGACGACGACGCCGTGCGCGGTTGCTTGCGCGGCGTGCGCAGCCTTCTGAAGCCGGGCGGGCACTTGCTGCTCGACGCCTATGCGGGAGACAGCTTTCACGACGAGTGCATCCCTCAGGACCAAGACGAGGATCAACTGGATGAGGTTGCGGTGATCGTCGCCGGCGAGAAGGCCTTTGACGTGTACGAGAAGAGCAGCTGGGATCGAATCGGCCAACGCCTGCTCGCAACCTACGTCTACGCGGCAACCGATGGCAGCGAGCAGCACTCGTTCCAAATCGATCAGCGCTACCTGCTCAGGCAACAACTAGAGCTGTTGCTCGAAGAGAGCGGGTTCGCCGTGCAGGCTGTCTGGGGAGACTTCGAAGGATGCCCCTATTCGGATGCGTGCGACGTGATCGCAGTCGAAGCGCAGATGCGCTGAGCGGGACCGGATGGGCTGCCCGGCTAGGCAGGAACGACCGCGCAAACGCCACAGCGAGGCAATCGCGCCCAGCGTCGCACGCCTGTACCCGGGGCTTTTAAAGCGCTTCAACGCTGCGCATGCGTGTCGGACCGCCTGCAAGCAGGGCACACGCTTGGCACACTCTTCGCTCTAGTCTTGGACCTCGACCTCGCGCAGCTACGGCGCGTCGAGCGATCTGGCGATTCTTAGCGATTCGAGCGGTTGAAAGAGGAGGAGGACGAGATGTCTGAAACGCACACGCACAGTGATCAGCCCAATAAGTCTGGCAAGGGGATGGGCATGTCGCAGCAGGCAGAGGCAGAAGACCGCGCCGCGTGGGAAGGCATGACCGACATGCCCCCCCAGCAAACGGGCTCGTCCATCGGACGTCGCCTGTTCAACAGAGCCCGTGATCTCGCGGACCGCGGCGTGGGTGTCCTGCGGCGCGTGATCAAGTCCCGCAACTAGCGCCCCCGGGGCGCGCTGTGAGGGGCGCGGTTAGCCGGCTACTTTTTGGTCGTGTCTTTTTCGATTTCGCGGCCGAGCGCGACCAAGTCTTGCTTGTAGCTTTGCGCGTCGATCGCCCCCTCGGCCTCGGCTTCGAAGTCTTCCGCGACCGGCAGTTGCTGGGCAGGTGGCGGCACCTGAACGGGTGAATGCGCGGGAGCAGCTTGGGTCACGACGGGAGGCGCTGGCGCGGCCGCTACGGGCTCTGTCACGGTGGACTCGGAAGTGTTGCCACCACACGCAGCGGCTGCCAGCAGCAGAATGCCCGCGAAAATACGGGTGCAATCGACGATCCGGCTCATGGCTTACTCTCCTCACGGCTTGCGCCCTTGACGCGCGCGCTCTGATCAGTTGTTTCCGCTTGGCTCAGCAGCGTGGTCATCGCTTGCTCGTGGCGCTCGAGTTCTTTGGCGAGCAACACGTCGGCACGCGACACGCTGCGCTCATCGTCAGCCTTGTCGGCAAGCGCACGAATGCGTGCCAAACGGGCCGTGCGTCGCGCGTGGACGCGCAGCTCTTCAGTGATCGCCGGGTCCACGCGCTGGCTGCCGTCTGCGGCCGTGGTGCGCGTTGCATCCAGCTGCTCACGCAACGAGCGCCATTGCTGGACGCGCGCCACATCCTGCCGCTGTGTACGCGCCTTTTCGCGCTCTGCCTTCTCCGATACGCGCTCGGTCTTGCGCTCCTCCGATTCGAGGCTCGAGGCCGCATCGAGCAGTGCCCGACGCACGTGCTCGCGCGCTTCATCGAAGAATGACACCGCCTTTTCGCGTGCTTGCTCGATGCCGGTGCGCGCCTGCTCGCGCGCTTCCTTGGCTACGCGCTCTGCCTCCTCTGCCGATGAGGCCGCCTGTTTGCGCGCGTTCGCGAGTGCCTCGTCCGCACCTTGCCGTGCTTCGCGCATCGTCTCGCTCGCCTGCTCGCGGGCCGCACGCAGGGCTTCTTGCGCTTCGTCGGTCGCAGCCTTTCCAGCCTGCTTGAGCTCCGAGCCTGCGCGTTCTGCATGCGCGGCCGCCTTATCCACATGATTCTCCCGCGCGGCTTCAGCGCGCTCGGATTTGGGTTTGTCTTGGGCTTGCGCCGCACCCGCCATTAGCAGGCACGAGGCCATGGTCATGCTCATGAGTCGTCGCATGCAGACAGCCTAACCTTCGCTGCGCGATGCGCACGCGGCCACAATCAGGCTCGCTGCACTCGTGGATCGCGTTAGTCGCGAGGCGGACTCTTCACCATGCGCAACGTCGGGGGGCGCGCCGGGGGAGTAGACTTGGGAGCCTGCGCGGCCTCAGGCCAGACCACGATTGGTCCGGTGTAAGGCTCGGCGATCCAAAAACGGCTGCATGCTTCCCAGGGCACCGTCACGTGAAAGCGCGCGCCTTGAGTCACGATCGTGGCGCTAAAGCCGTTCTCGTCCAGCACCAGATCGGGCATGCCCATCACCCGTGGGTCGCGTCCCAACCGCAGCACCAAGTCCGACCGGTTGAGCCCGCCCGGAACAATCACGCCAGGCTGGGTGGCATCGACCGCAACGAACGGACAAAGGGGCAATAGTGCTTCGATCAGAGCGCATTTTTGCTGATTGAAGTTCAAGGCGGCTCTCTCCTAGGGGCAAGGCGCGGCGCGCGCCCACCTATGCTCCTGCGCCGGGCCAAAAGCAAATGGCGCCGAGGCGGCTGCTGGATCACCGGGTCCCTGGATTGCGCGCTGCGGTGACACTCAAATTCTACAGCCTCCCCTACATGGGAGCATGACTGATCGATACTCAATCGTGCTTTGCTTGGGGCTGGGGCTGTTCGGGTGCTCGCGCAACGAGCTCGGGAACAACGACCCGACATTGGCTGCCGCCTCGCCGACAGCAGACGCAGGTCTTGCCGATGCCCAGGCGGGCGATCCACCCCCTGCGCCGAACCCTTCCAACCCCGCCCCCGGCGACCCAGGCGCTGCGAGTGGGGACGATGCAGCCTGCGCAGTGCTCGACGCTGCCTCGACGCTCGAGCGTTTGCCTGTCGACATCATCTGGGTGGTCGATGACTCTGGCAGCATGCGCGACGAGCAGGAGCGCATCCGCGAGAACATCGCCCGCTTTGCCACGCAGGTTAAAGAGGCCGGTATCGACGTGCATGTCGTGATCGTGACCGAGCGCGATCTGGCCCTGAACACCGCCTTGGCAGGCGACCCGATTTACCGCTTCGTGCAAGCGGACGTGGGTTCTAACAATTCACTCGAAGTGTTGCTCGAGAAGTTTCCAAACTATAGCGCGCAGCTCAGACCCGAAGCGCTCGCCCACTTTGTCGCTGTCACCGACGATGAGAGCGACCTTGCGGGGGCCGCCTTTCGTACGCAGATGGAAACCTTACTGGGTCATGGCTTCACGTTTCATGCGATCGCCTCAGAGAACCTCAATGGCAGGGCCTGTCGTTGCCCTGACCTCACCTGTAGCGCAGCGTCTCCAGGCGATGAGTATTTCGCCCTGGCCGACGCGACCGCAGGCGAGAAAGTGTCGATCTGCACCTCCGATTTTGGCGCTGTCTTCGATCGCTTGATCGCTGCTGTGGTCAAGGGCTCGCCCTTACCCTGTAGTTTCCAACTGCCAAGCCCGCCCGCGGGCGCCACGTTCGATCCCGACAAGGTGAAGTTCGAGTTCGAAGGTGCCCAGGGCATCTCCGAGATCCCGCGCTTGGGTAACGCCGACTGCGGCCCGCTCGTCGCCTGGCAATACGGTGCCGCGCAAGAGTTGGTGTTGTGCCCCGCCGCCTGCCAAACCCTGGGCGCGGGCGGCACGGTGCATATTAGCTTGGGCTGCTCTCCCACGGTCGTGGTGCAGTGACTGCGACCCTAGTGACTGATTAGTACTCTGCTTTGAAGCCGACAATGGGCAGCAGCGGCGACGAGCTTACCTTTCCACTCTTGGACGCCGTGAACGACCAGGTGTTGAACACCTAGGCCTATTTCGGTAGGCACGGCATCACGTTCCGGGCGTGGCTTGCTCTCGGATCAAAGCAGGTCACGCGGCAGCGACCACGGAGCAGCAGTGCCTAGCGCGGCGTTGACGGGGCCGCGCCTGGCGCGACGGCGAGTTCTCTAACGGCACAGGGTCGTGCGCCTGCCTCGGAAGCTCGGGCGGCCCGCCCTCTGTACTCGCCAAATTTTTTCATTCATCGGTGACACTTGCACCGCCGGCTGGTGTTGCAGGGTAAGACGCCCCGGACGGGACTTCCTTTTGGCCATCGACATCAACCATTGCTACCGGCGCTACGGCGCCATGGTCTACCGACGTTGCTTGGCCCTTCTCAAGGACGAGCAGCTCGCGGAGGACGTGATGCAGGACGTATTCGTCAAGCTCTGCAGCCATCAAGAGCGACTCGAAGATCAGGGGCTATCGAGCCTTTTGTATCGCGTTGCCACGCGCGAGAGCCTCAACAGCATCCGCAGTAAAAAGCGCCGGCCGGACGCGCCGATCGAGCCCCTACTCGAGCAGATCGCAAGTCTTACCGACGAGGAAGGTCGCACCATGGCACGCCAGCTCCTTGACCGATTGTTTGGCAACGAGCAGGTCTCGAGTCGCGAGATCGCGGTCATGCACTTGCACGATGGCTTCACGCTCGAGCAAGTCGCAACGCATACAGGGATGTCCGTGTCGGGAGTGCGCAAGCGTTTGCGCGCCATCAGTGAGAAGTGCGACAGGCTCGACCAACTCACGGAGTCGGGGCTATGAAGGCGCAACCACCCGCCGTCGCCGAGCTGTTGCTCGAGCAGCTCGCCCTGGGCGAAATCGATCCGACCGATGAGCGTTGGCTGCGCGCTCAGCTCGAGCCCGCCGAGATCGAGCGTCGCTTGGCGGCGCTGCGCGAAGCCGACGAGCGCTTCAGCGCACGTCACGATGCGGCAAAAGTGCTCACTAGCATCGCGGGCCGCACGCGCATCATGCAAGCGCGCCTGACCCAAGAGCAGTCTACGCAAGCCAAGTCTGCGCAGCTCAAGTCTACGCTGCGCTTTGTGCTACCGAGTCTAGCCGTGGCAGCCTGCGCGTTGTTTTTTGTAGCCCAACCCTTCACGCAAACGCGCGAGCCGCCGTCACAGGCGCCCCAGCAGGCTGCCGGGCGCGACGACAAACGCGCCAACGAGCGCCACGACAAACCCGAGCTCATTTACGTCAAGGGTCTGTCGCCACATCTGGTGCTGTATCGTCGGCGGGGCGAGCAGGCTGCGACCTTGAGCGATGGCGCGCGGGTCGGACGCGGAGACATGCTGCAGGTGGGCTACGTGGCCGCAAAGGCCAAGCACGGCGTAATCGTATCAGTTGATGGCGCACGTGCGGTCACCCTGCACTATCCCGACGCGGAGTCGGCGCCTACCAGCCTCGAAGCTGCAGGCGAGCAGTTATTGCAGCACGCCTACGAGCTCGATGCTGCGCCCGCGTTCGAACGCTTCTACTTCGTCACCAGCGCTGCGCCGATCGATGTGACGCAGGTGCTCGCAGCGGCGCGCGCGCTTGCCGGTGATCCCGCTCGCGCACGTCACGGAGCGCTCGCTCTTCCTGCCCGCTACGCGCAGCACAACCTTACTTTGATCAAGGAATAAGCCATGCCTTCCCTTCTTGTGCGCCTGTTGCCCTACGCACTGTGGCTGTTACTGGGGGCGCTTCAAAGCCCCGCTTTCGCCCAGTCCGATTCACAGGTGACGCGACGCTTTGCTTTGATCGTCGGCGCCAACAATGGCGGTCGCGAGCGTACGGTTTTACGTTATGCCCAGCGTGATGCGCGCACCGTGGCCGCGGTCCTCGAGCAGCTCGGAGGCGTCGAATCCACCGATCGCACACTCTTGCTCGAGCCGACGCCCGCGCAGCTCGCAGGCGCGCTCGCACGGCTCAAGGGGGCCGCCCAAGCCGCGCGCGAGAGCGGACAGCGCACGGAGCTTTTGTTTTATTATTCGGGACACTCCGACGAACGCGGTCTGCTCTTGGCCGAAGAGCGCGTGCTCTATCGCGAGGTGCGCGACGGTTTAGTATCCGTAGGTGCGGCGGTGCACGTGGGCATGCTCGACTCGTGTTCTTCAGGTGCGCTCACCCGCCTCAAAGGCGGTATGCGCCGCGCGCCTTTTTTGCTCGATAACAGCAACGCAGTTCAGGGCCATGCGTTTCTCACGTCCAGCTCCGCCGACGAGGGGGCGCAAGAGTCCGACCGCGTGCGAGCCTCGTTCTTCACCCACTACTTGGTGTCGGGCCTGCGCGGGGCGGCGGATTTCAGCGGCGATGGCCGCGTCACCCTCAACGAAGCTTACCGTTTTGCATTCGATGAGACGCTGGCTCGCACCGAAGACACCCGCGCAGGTCCACAACACGCGGCCTATGACATTCAGCTCGTGGGTACGGGCGATCTGGTCATGACCGACCTGCGCGAAACGGGCGCGGCCTTGCACATCCCCAAGGGTCTTTCCGGGCGCATGTACTTGCGTGATGCGCATGGCAACCTGGTGGTCGAGCTCAACAAACCTAAAGGACGCATGATCGAGCTCGCCCTCGATGCGCAAACCTACCAGGTTCTACTCGATCAAGACGGTCAGCTTTCGCGCGCCACCATTACCCTCAAGCCCAACACCACAAGCGAGCTGCGCGCCGAATCCTTCGTGATCGTGCAGGGCGAGCGCAATCGCGTGCGCGGGGATGAGCGCGCGGAGCCGCAGCTCGCGCCCGAGTATCGCAGCGTCCCCTTCGCCTTTAGCCTGGTGCCACCGTACTCGAACAACGAGCGTTTTGGTGGCGCCACGCGCCATGCTGACATTCGCGTGCGCAACCATGTGGCGCTGACGTTGGGTTTCGGTCGTGGCCACGTGCTCGAGGGCGTTGGTGTCGCCATGGGCGCCCAACAAGCACACGAACGAGTGTCTGGCGTGCAGGTCGCGATGGGAGCGAACCTTACCGATACCTTGCAAGGCGCGCAGATCGCACTCGGGTTGAACTGGGCCAAGGATGTGACGGGTTTGCAGATCGCCTCCGGCGTGAGCATCACACGCGGTCACCTCACAGGTGGGCAGATCTCGTTTGTCAATTTCGCCCACACGGGCTGGGGCGCGCAGGTAGGTTTTGCGAATCTGATTGAAGACGTCCGAGGTCTACAGCTCGGGCTTGGCAACGGGGCTGGCAGGGTTATGGGGCTACAACTCGGCCTCGGCAATGGCGCCTTACGCTTTGACGGTCTGCAGCTCGGGCTCGCGAACGTGAGTCTTTCAGAGCATGCCCACGGCATGCAGCTGGGTCTGGCAAACGTCAACACCGGACGCATGCAGGGCCTTCAGCTCGGTCTGTTCAACTATGCCGACCGCGCGAGCGCGCAACTCGGTTTACTGAGCGTCTCGCGGGAAGGTGGCGTGCACCCGCTGTTCTTCCTCTCGGATGTCGTGTCGATGCAGGCAGGCCTACGCTTCGACGCCGAGTACACGTACAGCACGCTGCTCGTCGGTCTAGAGCCAGAATCTGGAAAGCCAACCTATGCTTTCGGCCTGGGCTTCGGCGGCAAGATCCCGATCGTTGACAAAGTATGGCTCGAGCCCGAGCTGAGCCAACAGACGCTGGCATTCGACGGCAGCATCGGCGACGGCAACGCGTCCAGTCTGTCGCGCTTTGCCTTGCAAGCGCGCTATCAGTTCTACCGTCACCTGAGTATCTTTGGCGGCCCTACCTACAGCGTGATCGTGCACACCGAGAGCGACCACTACGACCGCCGACCGGGTTGGCTTAACAACGCCAGGGAGCTCACGAAATCGACAAGCTCCGTGCAGGTCCTCGGCATGTTCGGCTTCACGCTAGGCGTAGCGCTCTAAGTACAGGTCCCCAGAAGTAGGTGATCACTAGGGCTGCCAGGACGTTTTCTCCACGTGGGCGTGAGCGTTGTCCTGGTCGTGAGCCTTGACGGCGACGGCGACGGCGACGGGAGCAACTTCGGTCGGCCCTGGCCGAT